>JBJSXX010000166.1:0-4184 GCA_046086605.1 Pirellula sp.
TGTAGTTGCCGATCCCATACCCCAGACAAGTCAAGAAAATATTGCTCTTGGCCTGCTCTTGCATCATCGTTACCAAAGCATCGGTTCCCGTAACTCCCACGTTGAAATCTCCATCGGTGCACAAGATCACGCGGTTGACACCACCAGGGACAAAATTTTCCTTGGCGATCTTATAAGCTAGCTCGATTCCCGAGCCTCCGTTGGTCGAACCTCCCGATTGGAGTTCATTGATCGATGCAAGGATTTGATCCTTTTGCACGCCACTTGTGCTAGGCAATACACAACCCGATGCACCAGCATAGACCACAATCGCTACCCGATCTTGCTCTCGCAATTGGGCTGTGAGTAGTCCCAGTGTTCGTTTGACCAATGGAAGCTTGTTCGCATCACCCATCGAACCCGACACATCGATCAGAAACACAAGGTTCGATTTCGGACGCTCTTGGTTAGCCACCTTCTTGGCCTGAATCGCAACCCGAACCAACTTGTGGTTGGCGTTCCAAGGGCAATCGCCCATCTTCATGTGAGCTGCAAACGGTTCGTCTCCGGCTGGACCAGGATACTGATAATCAAAGTAGTTGAGCCATTCCTCGATGCGAATCGAAGAAGCCGGTGGTACGACGTTGTTCTCCAAAACGTACTGACGCAACTTCGAATACGATGCAGTATCGACATCGATCGAGAAAGTCGAAAGCGGGTCTTTGGCTACACTTGAAAAGGGTGTCTCGGGGATCGCGTCGAATCGATCGCCGCTGGATCGAGCATTACCCTCTTGCCAGTTGCGACGACTCGGCACGTTATCAGCTAGCTCTTTGGGAAATTCACCCGATGATAAATCTCGCTTGAGTCCCTCGCCACCTTTGGCATCGCTGTCGTAGTCAGCAAGTTGGTCAAGTGGGTTCGGTGAAGACTTCACAGCAGGCAAGCCTCCACCACTTGGCTGTCCTTGCCCACCCAAGCCTTGACCAGCAGCGGTGCCGAGGCCAACACCACCGCCAAAGCCACCACCGCTTCCGAGGCCACCACCGCCGCCGCCCATGACGCCCCTGCCCCTAGATTCACTTGATAGTGCTGTACCGAATCGATCCGCTGGAGCACCACCAAGACCACTTTGTTTCAAAGATTCTTCGAATTCTCTCTCAAAGCGCAGTTCGTTTCTCTGAAGGGATTTATCCACTGGACTCAAAGCCAAGGAATCAACTTGCCCATTCAATGTTTCTAATCTCCCCTGGTTGCTAGGACTAACCATTGAAGATTTTTCTTCATCGAAGTATTCCGCTTCGGACTGTTCGACCGGTGGCACGAACAACACGTTATCGGTTGTGACGGAAGCTATATCTTTGTTGTTTCCTGGCAGTCTTACCCAGAATGCAGCGCCCGCCAAAGCGGCTGCAAGTCCCGTGGTAATGACCCCAGAGACGATCGCAACTAGGAATCTCTTCCTGCGAAGTTTCTTGCTTACAACGTTCTCCTGCTGCCCAACGGTTTGCGACTTGGTAGTCACCGTCGATGCAGAAGCAATCGCTTCTTTGATCCTGCCGGTGCGTACCGAGTCAAGCTGCACGTTTACCGGTAGGCTCGCAAGTTCCATCTCCACTTGCGAGGCCGTCTGCCGAATCGCGTCGATCTCTTGAAGAGCCTCGGGATGATTTTCCAACCAAGCTTCGACACGCTTGCGAGATTCCTCGTCGAGTTCTCCAAGTGCATAAGCGGTCAAATACCAGGTTTCGATAGGGCCAGAGTTGTCGTGGGGTTCGTTCTTGTTTCTATCTGACATGATGGTCTCTTTGTATTATTTGATTGAGTTTTTAGTGAATCGAATGCAATGAAAACCGAGTGCTTAACGATTTCAATTGCCGGAGTTCATCGTCGAGCGTAAACGACCGAGTGCCTGATGCAGCAGTACTCCTACATGCGAGACACTCAAATCCATCACCTCGGAAATCTGCTTGTAGGAAAGTCCTTGACCTAGCCTCAGCAGCACGGCCTCTTTCTCCAATGCGGGCAGACTCCCGATGCACTCCTGAAGCGTTGCCTTCTGTTCTCGATCAACGATCGCTTCATGTGGATCCGCCTCGCGTGAGGCCATCGTGGTCGTAGCCAATTCATGGGATTGCTTTGCCATACGCGACTCCTGTCGATGGATATCCATCGCTATGTTTCGACATGTTTTGAACAACCAAGCGTCGACATAGGACTCGACTTGAGCCCGCGAGATTTTGCACAATCGAAGAAAGGCTTCCTGCACGCAGTCTTGCGATCGATCCGCATCACCCCCCGTGAGCCGTTGGCAATAGACAAGCAGCGGACGTTCCAGACGGTCAAATACCGACTGCAACCACTGGGGATCTTCGATGCTGGAGTGTTCCTCTAAAGCCACAATGGAATCATTTCCTGTTTTTCATTGGGGCAATCACAAGGCCCACTGCCTCGTGCCGACACCCAGTAAACGTCGAGCCGAATCTTTTCTTAGCCGATTTCTGAGATTTTCTTAAAGTCCTGGTGCCCTTGGGGGATTTCCCGCCAGCGACTACCATTAGTTCTCGCAAAAGTTGCCCACGTCCATTCCGCTTGACCTTAGAAATCCCAACATGAACACTCAATCTCCTCAGGTCGCCATTGTAACCGGCGGCGCCACAGGTATCGGACTCGGAATCGCAGAGGCGTTGGCCAAAGCGGGACTAAGGGTGGCGATCGGCTCAAGACGCAATGATGTCGTCGAGCAAGCTGCCAATCAACTCCGAGCGACTGGAAACTCGGAGGTCATCGGTCTGCCTTTGGATGTGACGGACCGAACCAGCGTCGAGGACTTCGTCGATCAAGTTCGCAAGCGATGGGATCGAATCGATATCCTAGTCAATGCCGCAGGGGTCAACATCAAAAACCGCACGATTGGTCAGATGCAACCCGAGCAATGGGACGACGTCATGGCTATCAATGCCACAGGAGCCTACAACATGATCTACGCTACGCTGCCTGAGATGCGAGCTCGCCACAGCGGAACGATCATCAACATTTCAAGCGTCACCGGAAAGCGTGCCCTGGCTCTTGGAGGTGTAGCCTATGCGGCTAGCAAGTTTGCGATGACCGCCCTTGGAACCTGCGTGGCCAACGAAGTTGGAGCCGAAGGAGTTCGAGTCACCAATATCTATCCTGGCGAAGTCGACACACCGATCCTTGAGCAGCGACCAGTTCCTGTCTCCCAGGAGCAGCGTCAATTGATTTTGCGTCCAAGCGACGTCGGCCAAGTCGTCGCTTCGATCATCGCCTTGCCCCCCAGGGTCCATATTCCCGAGCTAGTGATCAAGCCGGTTCATCAAGGCTACGTCTAATCGAGACCTCGTGGTCTAATACCCACGAAAATATCGAAATAGCCCCTACGATGGGGTGTTTCTGTTAAACTAACCACCATTGAGTTGTTGATTCAATGGCACGAAATTCCCTCCTGCGTTTTTCTCTAGCGATCGATCTGATATGAAGCCTTTCCATACCCTCGCATGTCTTGTGCTTTTACTGGTTTGCAACGGTGGATCGACCAAAGCTCAAGTCCAGTCGGATCAAGGCACGGTGCATTCATTCAATCGCCAATCGCTCACCAAAACCTACTTCAGCGAAGGTGCCGGGGTTGGTGATCTCAATTCAGACGGCAAACCTGATGTCGTCTATGGACCCTACTGGTTCGAAGGCCCAGAGTTTAAAGTCTCACACGAGATATACGCTCCGAAGCCCCAACCGATGAACGCCTATGCCGATCACTTTTTTGCTTGGGTTCATGATTTCAATGGCGATGGATTCAACGATGTGCTCACGGTAGGTTTCCCCGGTACACCCGCTTATGTGTACGAGAACCCAGGCAAAGAGGTGGCCGCTGCGGGACACTGGACCAAGCACCAGATATTCGATTGGGTCTCGAACGAGTCACCGGCATTCACGGACATCACCGGAGATGGCAAGCCCGAATTGGTTTGCACTCGGGCTGGTATGTTTGGATACGCCGAACCATCGGGTAAGGATTTTGATGCTTGGAAATTCACTCGAATCTCCGAAGTGGTCGCTCACGAGCGGTTCGGGCATGCACTCGGTGTCGGGGATGTCGATGGCGATGGAAAACTCGATGTCATGGCCAACAACGGTTGGTTCAAGAACCCAGGTCCTGGCAAGCAAGGGTTGTGGGATTTTGAAGC
>JBJSXX010000167.1:0-22343 GCA_046086605.1 Pirellula sp.
TGGAGACCTGCCACGCACTTGCCAAAGCCGCTGAGATTGCCAAGACCATGTCGCGCGATGAGCATTTGGTGATTTGTCTATCGGGCCGTGGCGATAAAGATGCTGCGGAACTGGCTCGGCTACGCGGCCAGGAATGGTAAACTAGCTCGCTCGATGAACCCCTGAATCCTTCCCAAAGAAACGCGCTGAGTATGACTGCAATCGATGACTTGTTCGCTAGATTAAAAGCTTCTGGAAAAAAAGCTTTTATGCCTTTTGTGACCGCTGGCGATCCGAATATGGCCTTCACTTCCAAGGTCATTAGCAGACTTCAAGATCTCGGTTGTTCGATGGCTGAAATTGGATTCCCCTACAGCGACCCGATCGCCGATGGGCCTGTGATCCAGGCCTCCTACACTCGGGCACTTGGCAACAAACTCAAACTTCAGCAAATCTTCGATCAGATTCAGAATGATCGGCCGAAATGGTCGATGCCACTTGTTGCGATGGTTTCCTATGCGATCATCCATCGCCAGGGGCCGGAGTCCTTCATCTTGTCGGCCAAACAAGCCGGTTTCAGCGGGGTGATCGTCCCGGATTTGCTTGTCGAAGAGAGCCCGAAGGTGGCTTCGCTCTGTCGCAAACACGACTTCAATTTGATCCAACTCGTCACCCCGACGACCCCTCCGGAGCGCGCGTTGAAGATCGCCGAGGCATCGAGCGGTTTTTTGTATTTCGTGAGCGTCACTGGGATCACCGGCGAGCGAACCGAGCTGCCTGAAGGCCTCGTCGATCGGGTAGGATGGCTCAAAGCACGAACGAACTTGCCGATTTGCATCGGATTTGGTATATCCAAGCCCGAGCATGTCCGGCTGCTTGCTCCCGTGAGCGACGGTCTGATCGTCGGATCGGCGATCGTTCGATGTTTGGAAGGTGCAGCAAGCTCCGAGGATCAAGCTTTGCAAAGTGCAAGCCAATTGGTTTCGAGTTTGCTTGCCGCATTGGATGCCTGAAAGGACTAGGTGGATTTGTGCGATACCGTCAATTGGATAAGATCATCGAGCTTGTTCCTGGAAAGCGAATAGTCGCCACACGCGAACTACGCAAAGACGAGGACTATCTTCGGGATCATTTCCCACTCTTTCCCGTTATGCCTGGAGTGATGATGCTTGAAGCCTTGTTTCAAGCATCGATGTGGCTGGTTCATGCGACCGACAACTTCGAGCATTCGATGCTCACGCTCGACGAGGTACGCAATGTCAAGTTCGCTGACTTTATGCAACCCGGTCAGGTGTTGACCGTGACGGTCGAGTGGGATAAGTCCGATGATAAAACGGTCAAGGTCAAAGCCCAGGGGATGCGGGGGGATATTGTTGCCGTCAGTGGTCGGCTGGTGATTGGTAAGCGAAATCTAGGAGAGGGCGGCGATTTGCAGCTACAAGCAGCCGACGAGTACGCTCGCTCGACGATGCGTCAAGAAGTCGAAGAATTGATCGCCAAAGGGGCTAGTGCGACTGAATTGGTTTGAGGATTACTGCCCCCAAAGGTGGGATCGTTATTTCTAAAGAGGCACATTGGGAATGGTAGGGGAGGTGCGCATCGGCGTGGATCACACCGGGGTTACCAACGCCTGATCCTCCATAGATAGCCGCATCGCTATTGAATATCTCGCGATAGCCACCGGCAAACGGCACACCCATTCGATAGGGTCGCACCACTGGGGTAAAGTTACAGCACACGAGCAAGTGGTCTTGGGAATGAGCATCGTGGCTTTTACGCAGATAGACCAGTACGCTGTCATGGGCGTTTTTGCAATCGATCCATTCGAAGCCTTCGCCGCTGAAGTCCTTTTGGTGGAGCGGTTTTTCGCTTGTGTGCAATCGGTTTAAATCGGCAACGAGCCGCTGGATACCCGCATGGGTTTCCCATTCCAAAAGCTCCCATTGGAGCTGATTGTCATAGTTCCATTCGTGCCACTGAGCCAGTTCGCCACCCATGAAGAGCATTTTCTTGCCAGGGTGGGTCCACATGTAGGAAAACAGCAGTCGAAGATTGGCGAACTTTTGCCACAAGTCGCCCGGCATTTGACCGATCAGCGAGCCTTTTCCATGGACGACCTCGTCATGTGAAAGAGGAAGTTGAAAATTTTCGGAGTAGGCGTAGATGAGGCTAAAGGTCAGGTCGTTTTGGTGGTGTTTTCGATAGATCGGATCGCGACGCATGTAACGCAGGGTGTCATTCATCCAACCCATGTTCCATTTCATCGAAAAACCCAATCCGCCAACGTCCACCGGATGGCTAACTCCAGCCCATGCGGTCGATTCTTCAGCGATGGTTAAAATCCCAGGAAATGCACTGTGGCATTGACGATTGAATTCGCGGACAAAATGTACGGCAGCAAGGTTCTCACGACCACCCATCTCGTTGGGGATCCACTCCCCATGCTTGCGCGAGTAGTCTAGGTAGAGCATCGAAGCAACTGCATCGACGCGAAGTCCATCGATGTGGAATTTATCGAACCAAAACAGCGCGTTGGAAATTAGAAAATTACGAACCTCGTGCCGTCCGTAGTTGAAGACCATGGTTCCCCAGTCGGGATGTTCCCCTTGGCGAGGGTCTTCGTGTTCGTAGAGGGCTGTGCCATCGAAGCGATACAATCCATGAGCATCTCGAGGGAAATGGGCTGGCACCCAATCGATGATCACTCCGATGGAGTGTTGATGGCAGTAGTCGACAAAGTACATGAAATCTTGCGGACTACCATAGCGACTCGTCACTGAGAAATAACCGGTGGTTTGATATCCCCAAGAGCCACTGAAAGGGTGCTCGGAGACGGGCATGAGTTCCAGATGGGTAAAGCCCATCTGCTTGCAGTAGTCGACCAATTGATGGGCCAGTTCTCTGTAGCCTAACCAACCGTGATTGGCGTTGTCGCATTTTTTCCAAGATCCTAAATGGACTTCGTAAATCGAAATCGGTTTTTCCAGGATCTGATTCTCAGCCCTTCGATCGATCCACTCGGAGTCTTGCCACTGATACTCTAGGGGATGGACGATCGAAGCGGTCCGCGGAGGAAGTTCGGAGTAGAAGGCGAGCGGATCGGCTTTGTCGATGATCCCTCCATCGATCGAACGAACGCGGTATTTGTATTTCATTCCCTCGCCGATGCCTGGGATAAACAGTTCCCAAATTCCTGAGGGGGACTGTTTGTGCATCATGTGGGCTCGGCCATCCCAGTGGTTAAAATCACCGACGACTTGGACACTCTGTGCATTGGGTGCCCATACCGCGAAATTGACACCTTGATGTCCTTGAATGCTGCGAAGATGCGCACCGAGTTTCTCGTAGATTTTCCAATGGGTTCCTGCGCCGAAGAGATAACGATCGAAATCGGTAAGCGAAAACTCGACACTGTAGGGATCGATTTGATGCGTCACGTTGCCAGATGCTCCAGAGAGTTTGAATCGGTATGCGGGGGGCTGTGGATCGAGCCGGGGTAGGACACCTTCGTAAAAGCCCCCAGGGTGCAAGCGTCGCATCGGTAACGTCGCGCCGCTTTGTTCATCGACCAACCAAGCTTGCTGTACTCCTGGAAAGTAACCTCGCACCGCCCAAGCTTGTTGGTCCTCAAGAGCATGGAGACCCAAGAGATCTCTAGGGAATGGGCTCATGCCATCGAGGATACTACCGAGTGAATCGAGATTCAGATGGGTCTTCACACACGGGTCCTTTAAGCAATGTGCCGCTGTGAAGATCTTGCACTTGCGATCTTAGCGCCTAGCCCGGTAACTATCCGGTTTAGGATCGAGCATCAGCATCGAACGGACGGCATAGACGAGCATTGTATCGGCTCGAAGCATGCACCTCCATATCCAAGTCCCAGGCAATCGGAGAAGAGAATCCGTTTTGGATTGAGATTTTGCTACGGTTTCAGGAGTGGAAAGGATGGCATCGACGGATGGTAACTGTGCGTTAGCCACCGCGCAGTGGCTAGATGTTTGCCCGGAACTCCCACCTTGATGCGCTGGGACTGGGTAATCAACGTACTTTTTTGCGAGCTGTGTGATTGCAGAAAAAGATCGAGATCGCACTCTTGAAGATTCGGCGTTCTTTTCTTCCCGTGTTTGCTCAGCAGATTCGTTGGAGGCGAAGGTATCGACTGGAACGTCCCTTCTGTCCCCATCAACGCGATCTTGCTGGGCATCGTAAGCCATCCAACGGCAAGTTACCTCGTGATACTTCAGCGCCACGTCGACCCTACGCCAAAGGTCTTGGTTTCGGATCGGTTGGATCGAGCCAAAGTGTTCCCAACAAAAGTCGTTGTCTCTCCATTCGGTAAGCCCATACTGGAGACCACGGGCTACATAGCGGTTGGTTGTTATCAGGGTGACTTTGCTGGGTTGATCGAGGGCTTCAAGTCCTCGAATCACGGCCATGAGGGATATGCGGTCTGGATGGAGGATTTCTTCGTAATCCCAAGCCTCAATCTTGTGTCCTGATTCGACGTTTTCAAGGACGAATCGCCAGCGGCTTGCATCATCCTCTGGAAAGCCAAAGCCTGGGCCGGCATTTCCTTCGCAAAACAATAGGTAGTGTGGCTTGATGGTTGTAATCATGCGTCGTTTGGCTTGGAATGCTTCAAACAGAATGAGGATCGCTAAGACAACGAAAGCTTGCGCGATGATATAGTTCGAGAGTGGACTTCGAAAGTCAAACTCTGCGGATTGGCGAAAATAAATCACCAGCGATTCGACTGTGACGATTGATCGTATTGTAATCGCAAAATCAGAAATGCAACTTAGAAACTAACAACGATCGTGTTGTCGTCTGCCTGTCACAGCGGATCACACAGAGCTAGTCCTAGCAGAACAAGGTTCTCGACGTAGGTCGCAGGCTTTGAAATATGTTCGAGCACCAATCGTCCATCTCCTCCGGAAATCACGACCGGGATCTCGCAACTCCCCCCGATCTCCTTGCGATACCGTTCGACCAAGTACCGCACTCCGCCGACGAGCGAAGCATGAACGCCCGCTGCGATTGCTTCCTCGGTGTTCTTACCGGGCAAGCGTGGTAGTCGATCGATTGAGTCGGTCGGTAACCAAGGCAACTGATCGGTACCGGCGGCCAAATACTGCAAAGCCAACCCTGCCCCAGGGAGAATCGACCCACCTTGGAATCTTCCTTGTGCATCGATCCAATCGACGGTAAGGGCCGTGCCTGCTTGGACAACGATCACGGGTGGTCTGTCAGATCGTTTCTCTATTTTGCAACGGCTCTCATTCCAAGCATTCGCGGCACGGGCCGCCAAGAGTCGATCGATTCCGACCTTCTCTGGATAGTCGACATCGGCTTGGATACCCACAACTCGATGCTTGACAATTTGATAGATGATTGGAGTTTCACGCGAAGCGAACTTGGCGTTTTTTTCGATCGCAGTAACCAGATGCTCAAGGGCTTTGCGATTCACGCTACCGATCCGCCATATCACCCCGTCGACAGGGTGATCCTGACGGGTCACTTGTTGTACGAGCCAGTCGTAACCACTAGCGTCATCGATGTGTGTCCATCGTCGATTCTCCGATTCGGCCGGCTCGGGACGATGCTTGGAAATTTTTTGGCCTATGGAACTCCAAGACAGCTTCACTGTTGGGCCAAAGATCTTCGCGGTGTTGTAATCAACGCGATGGTCGCAATTGCTTTTGCAAGCCCTGAGGCCACTGTTTCCTATGTCGACGAGGATCATTTCGCGGGGGCTTTTAATTCGCTTTTGATCGGTACTCCGCTAACAAATCGGCGATGCGCTGAACTAGTTGACGCAAGCCTGAACCCGTCACGGCACTTACCAAGTGGAGGTCTTGACGATCGAGCTCCTTGGCCAAGCTTGTGTGGATTTCCGACGCACCCGGTAATTCAGCTTTCGTAACGACGACGATCTCGGGGCGCTGTGCAAGTTCTTGGCTGTATTGAGCCAGTTCGCTGCGGATCGTTTTGTAGTTGAGGATCGGATCGGATTGATCCATGGGACAAGGTTCAACCAAATGAACCAAGATACCGGCTCGCATGATGTGACGCAAAAAGTCATGCCCTAGGCCATGTCCCTCGGCGGCCCCTTCAATAAGCCCCGGAATGTCGGCCAAAACAAAACTCCGATCCATGTCCGCTTGAACGAGTCCAAGATTAGGAAACTTGGTCGTGAAGGGATAATCTGCGATCTCTGGCCTTGCTCGAGACAACCTCGAAAGCATCGTGCTTTTGCCGGCATTGGGCATACCGATGAGTCCCACATCGGCGATCGTTTTGAGTTCGAGGATTAGGCGTCTGGTTTCGCCCAGCCCGCCGGAGGTTGTTTCTCGGGGGGCTTGATTGGTCGAAGCTTTGAAGTGGGTGTTGCCCCATCCACCTTTACCACCGCGTGCGGCGACAATCTGATCGCCGTCGTTGACCAAATCACGAAGTTCCAGTCCGGAATCTTTGTCGATCAAGACGGTTCCTGGGGGTACATCGAGAATCATCTCTTTGCCATTCCTGCCGTGGCAATCGGAACCCAGTCCGGGTGAACCGTGATCGGCTCGCCAATGGCGCTGGTGGGCGAAAGTTACAAGAGAGTTCACACCGGACTTGGCACGGATAATGATGCTACCACCATCACCTCCATCGCCACCGCAGGGACCACCACGGGGAACGTGCTTCTCGCGGCGGAAGGCCATGCAACCGTCTCCGCCTCTGCCCGCAATGATCTCGATTTCAACTCGATCGACAAACATAGCGGATGCCTCCAGCAGCAGCGCTGAGAGTTCGCTTTAGTTTGCCAATGGCTTGACGTTGATTCGACGACCTTCTTGGTCGAAGTAAACGTTGCCGTCGATCAATGCAAAGATCGTGTAGTCGGTACCCATACCGACGTTTCGTCCAGGTCGCCATTTGGTTCCAACCTGACGGATCAGAATATTGCCTGGGGAGACTAGCTCACCACCGAATTTCTTGACTCCCAAACGTTGAGCGTTCGAGTCGCGTCCGTTCCGAGTCGATCCTTGTCCTTTTTTGTGTGCCATGATGCGCCGTCAGTAGGTTATTGATTGAAATCCGTGGTTTTTGAAAACGACCTAGTTTCCCGCATTGGGGAGCGAGATTCTAGCGGTAAATCCACTGGTAATCAAGGCGTTCTTTGAGGCCGAATTGCTGAAGATAATAGTTCACCCGAGCTGGATCCTCGTAAGCTGGAGGACCGAGGTAGATTCGATCCCGGGCTACATCCAAAGCGTCACCAGGTCGCCAGAAGTAGATCCGGAGGGTTCGCCTCAGGTACTTTTTATCATTCCCAGAATCGACTTGGATTTGATAAGCGTTGGTCAATCCCCTTACATCGATCGCAAAGAAATCGAGCCTAGGATCGACATCCGTCCAGGTCGCCACGCCCCAAATTCCGTCCTCGGGACCCTTGCTCACCGGAACTTCCTGCCTTGCGATTTCGATGTGATCTGCCAAACGCCCACCGGGTACTCTTTCCCTGGCCGCGATCGCTTGTACCGCAGGCATCAGGATCTGGGAGTCCATCGCCAGTTGCCGTTCTTTGGAAAGAAGCGTGAACCTAGGGATAAATCGGACCGAGTCGTAGCGAACTTTCTTTGGCTCGCCCGGTATGGCTTCAGAGTCCGAAAGATCCTTGATGGCCGGTTGAAGATCATTGCCGGTGTATCGGATGCGGTAGACTAGATACCAAACGGTCTTTTTCTCCATCACTCCCGTCGCATTGGGGATGTCTACATCGATCAGCCGCATCGGTTTGAAGGCGAACTCAAGCCCCCAGACTGGATGGCGGAAAGTGACATTTTTTGACTGTGCCAGGAGCGTTTCGGCTGGAGAGGCGAAATTAGGCTGGTTGTTTGGGAAATCTGGAGCCGTCCAGTTAAGCTCTGGATGCTTGGCCACAAAATCCAAATCGAAAGGCCCCAATGCCGTGTCTTCCGCATTTTGATCCGAAGGGATGACCGTCAGGACGCCGTCAGCAAGCTTGCGGCCACCAATCCCAAGACCATTGTCGATGGAGTTTCCTTGGTTTTGAGCCATCGCAGCGACTTCAAGCATGAAGGTCGCCGAGAGCACTAAGAGAGAAAATCTGATCGCTTGCGATTTCAAAACGGTAATAGATTGCACGGTAAGCCCCATGAGAGAATCCCAGACATCGTGCTTGGTCATCGGCACGGGCGCTCAGTATAGTTCCACAATGGGTCAAACCCGCAAGAAAAGTTGCCCAAAATCGGCGAATTTGACAATTAGAGCGATGAGGGAAGATCGGCAATATATGCCGAGCTTACTTACTTCTTGCGATGGCGGATTCGGGCTCGCATACGTCGTTTCTTGCTCCCGATTTTTCGTCGCCCGCGTCCAGTTTTCTTTACACCCACGAAAAAACCCCTGTGGAAAAAGGCCTTGAAAAAATTTCCTGTCGGATGAATACGATATCACGTCAAGGGGGGGCTAGCTTAACAACCAAAACTGTTTCGGGCAAGTCCCGCCGGGACACTTAGGATTGGTAAAATCGAAAAACAAGGGGTTTCATCCTCGATGGCGAACCGATCTTCAGCGATTGGCTTCTCCAATCCCTGGCGGGTCGATACACTAATCATCTAGCAGTCGGGCTCATAGCTCAGTTGGATAGAGCAACGGATTTCTAATCCGTAGGTCGTAGGTTCGAATCCTACTGGGCCTGCTAGTCTTAGGCCTGCTAGTCTTGGGCCTGCTAGGACTGGGCCTGCTAGGACTGGGCCACAGTCGGACGAACTTGCGAGGCGACCTGGTAGATCTCATCGAGCATGTGAACTACCAACCCGAACGGCCAAAACCAGAGTTGTTGCCCGAGACTCCTCCACCGGAAGATCCACCCCCAAAGCCTCCACCGCCGCCGCCAAAGCCTCCGCCCCCTCCAAAACCACCACCGGATCCAAAGATCGATCCGCCCCTAGAAGACGATCCTCCTCCAAAGACGATCGTACCGGTTCGGGCAGCTTCTGCTGCCATCCGCTCTCGCCGCTGCCGCTCGGCCCGCTGCTGTTCTTCAATGCGACGCTTTTGCACCTCACGCTCGACTCGCTGGATCGCAATCTGTGCCGCTTGGTTCGCCTGACGCGATAGTTCAAGCACCGCATTGTAATTGCCGACCTGCAACTGCGAACGAGCCGACTCGAGCTGACGCACACCCGGCGAACCATCAATTCGCAAGCCCCAAGGACCGGTCCAATGCTCGGCGTTGTAAACCGACTCTGAGGCGAGTTGGAACTCCTGCAAAGCCTCATTGCCTGCCTTGAGCTCTTCGCTTAGCTTCTTCGAAACAATCGCTAGATCGGACTGAACCTCAGCCGCCTTACGACCAACGGTATGCCAATCCCCATGGATTTCCTCGATCTGTTGCTGGACGCCCAAGACACCTTGTTCGAGAGAGTCGACACGTCGCACTCCTTCTTTCGTCGCTGGTGAATCGGGAATGTTGTCGGTCCTGGACTGCTGCACGTACTGCCGTGCGACGGACCATTGACGAACCGCACCATCGACAGCACGAGAGGCTTCAGCATGCCCCTGATGATCAGCCACTACCATCGCCTCGAGCTCTGCAATTCTCTTCTGGAAATAGACTAAAACTTGGGCAAGCTCGAAGGGATTGGTTCGCTGGGAATTCTGGCCTACCTGCGAGCGAACTTGACCTACGTGCTGCACAAACTCCTGGATTTGTCGTAGCGTCGGGATCATGACCAACCGATCGTCTTGATAACCGAGCAGCTTCTGAGCAGCCGCGACGCACTGATCGAGTGTCTGCTGGTTCTCCACCACGCATCGTTCGAGATGCTGCAAGTGACCCTCGACTCGAACGAGCCTGCGGTCGATTTCGGCAATGATCGTGCTTGCCTCTCGCACCGTGCTAATAGCACCAAGCACTTCTCCTTGGCTATACAGAGCCTGAGCATCCTGGTGCATCTTCGAAACCTGCTTGGCCATCGCTTCGGCCCGTTGCAGGAGCTGATTGGCGAGCGTACCGCCGAGTTGCAGGTCTTCTTCTTGCTGCTGCTGTGTGGTTGCAACTTGGGGATTTTGCTCATCGACGACAGGCTGCCCCTCGGAAGTTTGATTCTCTGTACCGAGTTTATGGATAGGCTCAGCACCTGGCTTGGACCAACTCTTGATGGGCTCTTCGATGATCGAATAAGCCAACCTCAGCGCCGCAGGCGTGTACTGATCCTCGACATCACGCAACGTACCGAGCAATTTTCGGCAGCGTTCGACCATCCCCTCCAACCGGGTTCGTTCGAGCCTAAGCGTCTGATCAAATTCCTTGACAGTGGCTTTCGATGCCTCCATCCAAGCTTTGGCTTTGTCGACTTCTGCTTCACAACCCGAAAGCGCCGCGCGGCAAGCGTCGACTTTGCCTTGAAGCAACAGAGTCGAAGCCGCTTCGAGATTCTTGCGAGCCATCGAAGCCGCATCGTCGGGATTGAATCGACCTTCGACGAGCACCTGGCTCTCGGGCAACCTGAGCGACTTGGACAACTCCTCTCGGTTGGACTTGATGATCCCTGGGAGTTCCTGCAGTTTGGGTT
Source organism: Pirellula sp. (assembly GCA_046086605.1). Lineage (GTDB taxonomy): Bacteria > Planctomycetota > Planctomycetia > Pirellulales > Pirellulaceae > JBKCUI01. Next base: position 10,569 of record JBJSXX010000167.1, read on the forward strand.
GTGTTTGCTCTTGAAGATGTTTCGCCAGTTGCAAAGCTTGCTTGGCTTTCTCCAGCAGGTCATCCATCGATTGCCCAAAACTCTCGATCTCGGTTTCAATCGATTGCTTGGCAGCCAGTTCGAAGAGGCGATCTGCATGTGCCGAGCGTTCATTCAGGTCGGCGTCGATCCAATGCGTTGTGTACCCCATGGCTTTGAGTGAGTCCGATAGGTTACGCAACTCGGTGAAGTACTTACCTCGGTAATCGGCGATCATCGAACCGAATTTCATCCCTTGAGCCAACTTGCGAGACGCTAAACTCACCGGTCCTTGCATCGCACTGACCGCATCGTGGTTTGAGAGCGACTCGGCTTCGGCCAAGTCCTTTTGAACCGAGGGAATTAGGGTATCGAAGTATTTCGGAACTGGGAAAAACGTGTCTTGGGCAAGCTCCGAGAGCCTATGCTCCTGGTTGACCATCTTTTGCAAGTCGCTTTGGCATCGATCGAGCTCATCGTTGACTCGCGTCAGTGAGTCGTCGATGACCTTGAGCGAATCGGTCGCGCGAAGACGCTTGTTTTGAATCGCTTCAAAGATCTCGTCAAAGGTCATAACGACCTCGTCAGGGACTTCCTTGGGGACCTCTTCGCCGGTCTCGACGGCGCGTTCCTTGAGGATCTCCATGACAATGCTCGGCATCCCAGTGGACTTGGTGAACTTCAGTGGCTTACCCGATAGCTGTCGGATGCTCTCTTCGTAAGCCGCTGCGCTAAAGTTGTTTTGGAGTTTCTCCCAAAACCCTGGCGGATAAACCAAATCCTTGGCCTGACTGATCACACGCCGAGCTTCCTTGGACATGATAAACAAATCATCGATATCACCCAGAGTGCCCTCGCCCATCGTTTTGGTTTTACCTGTGTAGCCGCGCTCTTTGATCCGATCTCGCGAACCGAGAAGATCTGCGCTTTGGGTAAAGAGTTGATCGAGCCCCTCGGTCTCTTTGGCAACCGAAGCCTCTCTTTCTTTGAGATTCTCCACCGCGCGATCCATCGCCGGTTTGCGTTTGCGATGGAAGTACCCAAGGATCCCGGCGATGATCGCGCTGAAAATGCCTGTCGCATAAAGGAACGTATTTCGAATCAGCCGATATCGAGCTTGCTGCTCGGCGATCCGTTTGTTTTCGTCGACAACAAGCTGATTGCCTTCGCGTAGGATCGGCTCAAAACCTCTCACGCGTTCGATAAGATCCAAATCCCCGTTTCGGAATTTTGCGTCCGCAAACTCCAGTTCGCTACGGGCTTTGTTCACGACATCGCGCGTGACGTTGTTCGGAGCCTTGACCAACTCAGCGATCTGACCCTCGATCTCCTTGCGGTGGTCTTGAAAGCCTCGCACCGCTGCATAGCCGTTTAAGTATTGATCCATTTCGACCCCAAGCTGCCGCAGATTCGGAAGCGTTCCGTTCGCAGATTCCACTTTCGTTTCTGCGGCTAAAGCTTCCAATCGGGTTTTCCAGTCAGCCAAGGGCGGATTGGCAAGCTCCCCAGTCGCAGCGCTGTTGGTCTGGCGAAAGGCCTTGGCGTCCTCTTGAACCTGATCGTAAACTTCACGCAAGTGCGAGATCGCTTCGGTAGCACTTTGGAAGTCCCTCTGTTGTTCAAGCTCCCGATTGCGAGCCGTCTCGGTTTCAGACTGAATCATTCGTTCAAGACGCTGATGGATCGACTTGACGGTATCACGCGTTGCATCGAGCACTCGGACTCCAGATCGCATGGCTCGCAAGGCGGGTTGATCCAACTCACCAAACCAATGGGCTTCTCCAAGCCCACGTCGATCCTGCGCTTCGGATCCAAAGTAACTAAACGTTTTATTCTTGAGCATCAGTGCAAAGATCGCACCGTCGTTCTCATGAGTAACAGGATGAACCAGATCGCCAAACTTGGTCTTGTTGCTCAGTCCCATCCCCAAGGCAACTTCGACTGCATCGATTCCAAATAGGGATCGACCGTCGGCAGCAACGTAGTATTCACTATCGGCAGTATCCAGTAGAACAACTGTCCAATGAGGGCCATTTTCCGCGAGCCACTGCTCTAGATCTGCAAGTTGCTGACGGCTCGCTCCGATATCCCCTTTGACATAAAGATGCCGATCTGGTGTCCAGGTACTGAGGACATCTTGAATTCGCTCAATTTGAGTGAATCCAAGCTGCGCGTAACTCGAGGAGCTAGCGGTGTCCTGGGCAAAAGCTTGACTTAGCAAAGTCGCACCGATGCCATAAACCAAGGCCAACCAAAGCGAAGCGATTCTTAGGATAGAATTCATCGTTAGACCAAAAAATTGTCGTGTGAAAGTGCTCGGTAAGTTGAAAGTTATTGATCCAAGGTGGCAAAGCGTCGGATGCTCGATTGAAGCAACTGGGCCCAGTGTTCGAGGAGTTCCTTGGCAACGCCTTCCTTGGGCGCATATAAGATACACACGATTTTCGAAACCGTCTTATCAATCTTGCCCGCCATCGAGTCCTTGACCGGGCTCCCTAGGGGTTTTTCCTCATTTTCTCCTCCGCACACGACGATCAGGTTTTCCAGTTCGAGTTCCTGGCCAACGGAGTTGAAAACATAGCGTTCGTCGGGTTTTCCCAACCGGACTTGAAGTCGATCCTTGAAAGCCTCTCGGTCGAGCATCGAGATCGGAACCCCAGCCGTAGCCGAGACAACATTCAGGCAATCGACCGCAGGATGAACCCTCGGGAATTTGCCCTCATCCAGACACCTTGCGAGGTACTCTTGGGCCGGTTTGCTGCGACCCGAGGGTTTGAAGCCCCCCTTACGTAACAGCGCCCGAACCGCTTCTCGGCGAGACTCCCACTCAGGCGTCGATTTCTCTGCGATTGCCAGTTGGCATTGCTGATCCACCCAAGCGTCCAGTTCTGGGGTGCTGGGCCCATGGCCCAGTCGGTCGACTTCGAATACTGCGACTTGTAAGTAATCCAATTGGTTATCGACAAGGATCATCGGGTTTTGCTGGGGTAAGATTTCAAGGGCCAAAGGGACTATTTGCCTATGCAAAAGCGGCTAAACAAAGCGTCGAGAATATCGTTGTTGGCGACCGTGCCGGCGACCTCGGCGATCTGATCCAAGGCCAAACGCAGTTCGCTAGCGACGATCTCCTCGCCCGCAGAATCAAGCGTCGCCTGCCGAGCATGCGCGAGACTCTCGGCGGCCAGAGCCAACGCCGACTTGCAACGTGCTCCGGTCATTGGCACCACATCGATGCTTTGGTGCCGCCATTCTTTAACCGACTCGGTTAAGGCCCTTCGCAGCCCATCGAGGCCATCTCCCGAGTGTACGCTTATGGTAAAACTTCGCTCAACAGGTATAGGCCACCGGCCAACACCTTCGTGAGGCAGATCGCTTTTGGTCCATATTCCCCAAACTCGCGGTGCCATCGATATCGGTTTGAGATTCGTCTGGTCCTCAACACTGCAACAAACCACGACCAGATCGGCTTTGCCGATGACCTCGGTGGTTTTCTCCTGGGCGATGGCTCGTGGGCCAGATTCAAAGACATCCTCGATGCCCGCTGTATCGATAAGATCGATGGTTATATCGTCCCAGCAAACTCTCGAACGGACATAGTCTCGCGTCGTGCCCGGGATGGGACTGATGATCGATGCATCCATGCCGCTCAGGGCATTGACCAATGAACTCTTGCCCGCATTGGCAGGCCCCACGATGGCAACTTGGAACTCAACACCTTGGCCTTGACGCTTCTCGATCTGTTCTCTCAAGCTAGCGATCCTTTGTTCTGCTCTTTCGAGCCGTTCGATGATCTCGTCTTCTTGGACAAAGGCGATGTCCTCGTCGACAAAATCAAGGCCCGCTTCGAGATCCGCCAACAGATTGATCAGGTCGAGCCGAAGTTCTTTCAAAGGAGTGGCCAATCCTCCGGCAAGTTGCGACAAGGCGACATGGAATTCACGTTGCGAGTGTGCGTGGATGAGCCCCAAAACCGCTTCACACTGCGTCAGGTCCATGCGTCCAGCGAGGAAAGCCCGGAGAGTAAACTCACCGGGTTTGGCCAGCCTAGCACCCGACTCCAAGACTCGGATCTGAACTTGATCCAGCAAGACTGGGGCTCCGAGCAAGTGGAGTTCGGCAGCCGGTTCACCGGTGTAGCTGCGATGGTTCGGCCAATAGAAAATGCATAAGGGAATCTCGCCCAAATCCGGAAGATCGATGCTGGTGCTAAACCGCTTGGCATGTCTGGTAGCCTCAAATCCTTGCCTTAGGCTCGGAAAAAGCGATTCGAGAATCTGACGGGTTTTCAGGCCGCTTATGCGCACCGCACCACGAAGGGCTCCTCTGTGTCCCGAGCCGATGGGGCTACCGGTGGCGATCGCCACAATGGTCGATTCGGTCTCGAATTGCACTGACTAAACTCCAGGATTGGATCGATGAATTCAGTCCGATATCGTATCATGAAGCCCAATATTTCCGATTCCCTCGATGCTTTTTCTTTTGCCGAAACTTATGCAAGTCCTGTTGCGATTGTTGCTGAACCTAGCACTGACTTTGGCACTGACGCTACAAAGCCCTCTTGCTTTGGCCCAGGCTGACCGATTTGCAGGGATTGGTATTCGCGCTATGACCCAGGCCCCGGACGTGGTTTGGGTCAAATCTCTGATCGAGCTTCGTGCATCGGATTTGGCGGTCGAAGTATGCCAAGTGCGGCTCGACCGTAGTGTTCCGCAATCCAATGCGCATGCCCAGTGGCAGATGCTCTTGTTGCATGCCAAGACGGCCCAAGGGCTCGATAAGGTCGACTGGAACGCCTCGGTGGATCCTTTGGAGTCGACCCTGACAGAGGTTGCTAAGCTGGGGCTGGGCAAAGAGCAAGCATCAAGCCCTCGGGGGCCTTGGATCCGATGGAAGGAACTTTGGTGCCGTCGGCTGGTCAATCAGCATACGCTTGCTGCCTACCTTGCCGTTCCCGGTCGCAAGTCCCATCATCAGTGGCTCTTGCAATCGATTCGCCAAGGGCTCGATGAGCTCGAGAGCCTCGAGCAAACCGTTGCAAAGATGCAACCGGACAAACCGATCCTTACCAAGGCCCAGCGCGAGCTCAAAGAGAAAACTCTCCCGAACGAGATCACTGCGGGCGAGATCCTCGATTTGCGAGGTGAGATCGAACTGCTACGGGCAGACTTTTTGTATCAGCGCTCGCAGTGCTATGCGAGCCAAAGCGATGAGCAGATCGCCGCAGCAACACAGATGCTCACTTCGATCGATCGAGCGAAAAATCAACTCCCGGGAACATGGACTCACCGACCGCTTCTGACCTTGGCTCAAAGTGAAGCCGAATTGCAACTTGGCCGACACGCAGCCGTGCAAAAGAGCATGGCCGAGCTTTGGGATTCGCTCAGTAGCGATTCGAATCCTGAAGCTCTGGATTGGAGAACAGCAGCGGCAAGTCTGGCGATCCGATCGGCTCGGATCAGCCAGCAATGGCCAACGGTCGATGCTTGGTTTACAAAGACCGGAGGCTGGGAAAAATCGCCTGAGCTTGCGATCGAGCATCTTGCGGTGCTCGTCAAGCGAGATTTGAATCGAACTGAAAATCCAGAGAGCATTCTGAAGTTGCGTAAGGGCATCTCGGACCGTTTTGGTAAGTATTGGGAACAGCGCGTTGATGCAATGCTGGTATCGAGTGGCATGATGAGTTCTGCCGAAACCAAGGAGCCCGATGGCAAGAGCCCTGATCCAAAGTCGATGGCTTCGTTGGAGCTGTTTCGAATTCAGGCTCGGCAAGCGATTGCGGCCAATGACTTCGAGACGGCCATTGAGAAACTTCAGCAGGCCGAATTGGCGGCATCGAAGTTGGGTGCGACCCAAGAAGCATTTGCCTTTGCGATGCAGATCGCTGCAGTGCTCGAGCAAACCGGACAGCACAATAGCGCTGCCGATGAGTTCTATCGAAGTGCCATCAGCTATCCCGAGTCTCCGAAGGCATCTGCTGCAGCGATGATGTCCGCTTGGCTGATTCGCAAACCGGATCCAAAGCTTGATGCGGAATCGGAGCAACTGCGTCAAGCGACCTATTTGCAGCGACTCAAAGAGACCGCGCTCAATTGGCCCGAGTCTTCGCAGTCGCTCGAAGCAATCGATTTGCTTGAGGCCGCATGGTTGTCGTCGGGTGACTACGCAAACTGCTTAAATTTTTGGAAAGAGTTTATTCAAATAGCATCGACGGGGACTTCTCAAACGATCGAGAGCCGAGCCCTTGCAAGGTTGCTTCTTGTGAGGCTCCTGACGCAAGAGGATTGGTTAGAAAAGCCGGTGCAAGACGGGCCATTGTTGGCCAAGTCGGTTTTGGAATTCCAGGATGCAATGCTGCAAAGAGTAACATCGACGTCGGTCGATAGCGAGAACCAACAGATTCGGCCCGAGTTGCTTTCGGCGTGGTTCGAGTCGATCAAGCCTGATCGGCGATGGTCTAATTTGGAATTGAAGAAGGTACTTTCCGTTCAGGAGGGCGATCTAGTGGGTCGGTTGGCAGATGCATGGAATCGTTGTGAAGAAGCTTGGCAGAAGGGGAGCGTTACCCAGAGCCAGCTTGCAGAGCTCGAGCAAGTACAAAAGACGTTGGCAGGGAAGCTTGGCGTGGGATCCGTCTTGGCCCGAGGCAGGCTCGATCGATTCCTAGAGCTCGTCCGGATTGAGCTTGGATCAGGCGATCCGCAGGTGCTTAAAAGGGCCTTGGAAGCTCGGGTTGCCAAAGAGCCCAAGTCGTTATGGTGGGTGTACCGATCGGCAAGAACGATGCAGCGATCAAAAGGGTTAAGCGAAACGGCACTTGGGTTGTATCGTCAGATGGCAACGGGGGTTCAGGCAGGTTCGGAGGCTTGGTTCGAGGCGCGGGCGCGGACGGTCCAAGTTTTGGAGGCAATCGGAGAGTCGGCAAAAGCAAAAGAGCTTCGAGAGTTGGTGCTTGCATCCTATCCGAGCCTATCGCCCGAGTGGAAAAGCAGACTTACAGGTTCGAGTTCTCGCTAGACTATTGCTTTGGCGTTGGGTTTTCGACGGCATTACGGGTGTTTCCCCCAACGCTGATTTCGAAGTCCAAATAAGGACCGACGGCTCCATCACGAGCACAAACAACCGCGGTATCTTTTTGAACGCTGACAGTTCATTTCTCATCAGCGGCGTTTATTTTAATGGACAAATCAACTCGCCGTTTCCGCAGTCTGTTTTTGCTAGTGGTGGACCACTACCGAATCCGACCGAGTTTCTCAGCGCGTATTATGGGACTTACAATGTTACATCGACCGCAACGGGTCAGGTGGATGCGTGGAATGGATCGTCTCTTGTGGCGAAATTCACTGCAACGAGCCTGAGTATCTTCGCGGCACCTCAGACGCAGCCTGTGCCTGAGCCTACCTCGATGGCGATCTTTGGGCTCGGCGCGTTGGGAATGGCTTATCGCGCTAGGCGTAAGAGCAAGGTCTAGTGCATCGGTAGGTTCCGGAGATCACCGGTTCAAAACCGATCCATTAGCCAGCAAGCGGTTACTTCGTCGTTGAGGTTCGGTCAGGACTCTTTCCACCCTCACCCCCCAACCCCATCTCCCGCCAGCGGGCGAGGGGGAGCCGCGGATCTGTCTGATCCGTCTGATCCGTCACATAAGTGCGTGTATCAAGCCAAGGCTCTATCGGAACCGAGGTGGTTGATTGACTTCGTCTTTGCGTTAAGATGGTCGAAACTTTTCTGACCTACGGCTATCATCGCAACAGGCGTCGCTCGATGAAGATTCTACCAACGATTATTCACCTTTGGCTGGGTTGTTTATGCTCTGTACCCCTTGTTTGCTGCAACGGGTTTGCACAAGACTCTCCGCAAGCGGCACTTGAAAAAGCGTTGGTATTCCACGCATCCTTTGACAACTCTGCCGACGCGAAGGTCAGACACGGTGACGGCAAAGTCTACACAACCGAATCGCTGGCTCGGAAACAATGGACCCCGGGTATCGATCGCCCTGAGGTTTCGATTGCCAAGGGGGCTGGAGTCTTTGGCGACTGCATTCGCTTTGGCGATAAATCGCCTAAAGTGATTTGCTACAAGGGCGAGGTGCTCCCGAAATACCAAGGAGCGATGTCTGGAACCGTCTGCTTTTGGATGAGACTCGATCCGGACAAGGATCTCAAACCCGGTTTTTGTGACCCGATTCAGATCACCGAGAAAGCTTGGAACGATGCAGCGATGTTTGTCGATTTCGACAAAGACCTCCCTCGCGACTTCCGATTGGGCGTATTTTCCGATCTAAAGTACTGGAACCCTGAAAACACTCCTTGGGAAAAATGGCCTGTCGAAAAACGACCGATGGTCACAGTCAAAAAACCAGGGTTCACTCGGGAAGCTTGGAAGCACGTTGCCTTCACGTTCGAAGGGATCAATGCACCTGGAGATCAACCTGCGAAATCGGCTTTATTCCTCGACGGAAGTCTGCAGGGCGTCGTCCAAGGCCCGATGAAGTTCACTTGGGATCCATCCAAAACTGCAATCATGATCGGAATCGAATACATCGGTGATATGGACGAGTTGTTGATCTTCGATCGGCCGCTCCAAACGAAAGAACTTGAATTGGTCATTCAGGGAAAGATCAAGTAATGAGCAACCCAGTGATTCGTCCGGTTTCGATCGTTCGCGGTTTTACGAAAAATACGCCAGGTTCGGTTCTCTATCAATCCGGCGATACGGTTGTTCTATGTACCGCCAGCTTGGAACAGAAGGTGCCCGAGTGGATGGCAGGCAAAGGCAAAGGGTGGATCACGGCCGAATACAACATGCTCCCAGGCAGCACTCTGCAGCGCAAAGCCCGTGAGCGAAGTGGAAAAGTCGACGGCAGGACAACCGAAATTCAACGCTTGATCGGACGCTCGTTTCGAGCCATCGCGGATTTGCAAAAACTCGGTGAACGATCCTTGACCATCGATTGCGATGTGTTGCAAGCCGATGGTGGAACTCGAACGGCCGCAATCACTGGAGGCATGATCGCGTTGATCGACGCGGTCAATACAGTGTTTTTGGGCGTCCCTAGCGATCAGTACCCTTTGCGGGATTCGGTTGCAGCTATCAGTGTCGGAATCGTCGACTCGCAAGCTTATCTGGACCTGGATTATGCCAAGGATGTGCGTGCCGATGTCGATATGAACGTCGTCATGACGGGCAAGAATCGATTTGTGGAAATCCAAGGCACTGGTGAAGAATCAACCTTCGACGATCAGGAACTTTCAGAACTGCTGAAACTGGCCAAGATCGGAATCTCGCAGTTGCATGCCAAGCAAAAGGAAGCGTTAGGAGAAGCTTGGCCCTGGAACGAAGGGATGCAAACTCACGTCTAAGTTTTGGAAAGGTTGCACGTTTAGTACGCCAAGCAAGCTTGTCGAAAACGGCTGAGGACAGCCGTTTTACAATCTAACGGCTGAGGACAGCCGTTCTAGTGCGCCTCTGAAGGCGGCGAAATGGGAGGGTGCAAGTCCCTCTATGGGTTTGATTTGGACCCATTAACTGAAAGTAACTGCGTTCCTGTGAAGGGAGGTGGAGAGCAACTGAAAGTGAATTTCCAGTCCGTAGGCATACGAACACGTTTCGGCCTGTCGTTGCGGCGAGCTTGCTAGTAAATGGCGAAGCCCAAGATGCCTCTCGTTACCGGCACACCGGGTAGAACTAGGCAGTAGAGAGGTCAGCCGGAGGGGTAAAACAAATTGATCCTCTGGGCAACGGGGGGTGGTTGGTGACGGAATGGAAAGAAGTTTCGACGAGATAAGGAGGGATAGCCGCTTTCGGGTCTAGACGATCGGTCATACGAGACCAGCCTCCCCCATAGGGCCATCAGGGCGTATGAAGGTCGCCGAAGCGGCAGTCAGAGCATCCATAGTAGCTTTGAAACAGGGTAACTCCTGTGGAGCCAAGGGATGCAGGAAGATAGATTCGAGAAAGGACAGAATATTGGAAAACAAATCGGAACAAGTGCCGCGTAAGCCAAAAGCAAGCGCGACTAAACCTACCGAAGAAATCCGCTCCCGTTGGGAATGGGTAGAACCGAGCGTCTGGACCAATCCGATGTTGACCACACTGGAACACAACAGTGTTCGAGGAGGCAAATGGCATAGTTTGATAGACAAGGTCTACAAAAAGGAGAACCCCTTGTCGGCTCACCGCAAGGTAGCTCGCAACAAGGGCGCTGCTGGCGTAGATCATGTCCCGATCAAGGAGTTCACAGCGAATCTGACAAAGAATATATCCAAGCTCGAAGAGCATTTGCGCAAAGGTACTTACCAAGTGCAAGGCATCCGAAGGGTACATATTCCGAAACCAGGAACGCGCGAAACCCGACCGCTTGGAATTCCAACCGTAAGGGATCGTGTCGTACAAGCTGCCCTACGTCACGTGATCGAACCGATACTCGAACGGCAATTCGCTGAACATAGTTACGGTTTTAGGCCTAATCGAGGATGCAAAGACGCGCTTAGGCGCGTCGAGAATCTTTTGAAAAAGGGCTATCGATTCACGGTCGATGTAGATCTGAAATCCTACTTCGATACCATTCCACATGAGCGATTGATGGATGAACTGCGCAAGCTGATCTCTGACAATCGTGTATTGGGATTGGTAGAGATGTTCTTGAAGGCAAAGATCCAGGACGGCCTCGAAAGCTGGACACCTGAAGATGGCGCACCTCAAGGCGCAGTACTCAGCCCACTGCTGAGCAATCTGTACCTCAATGAGCTTGACCATTTGATGGCATCTGCGGGATACGAGATGACTCGATACGCCGATGATCTAGTGATTCAATGCCGGACACCCGAAGAGGCCAAGGCTGCATTAGAAAAGGTGCAAGAATGGACATCCCAAAGAGGTCTTACCCTGCATCCGACCAAGACGAAAATCGTCAACGTGGACATCGAAGGATTCGAATTCCTTGGGTATCGCTTCACCGAACATCGTCGGTATCCCCGACGTAAAAGTATGAAGAAGCTCAAGGATTCGATTCGTAGTAAGACACGTCGCAGCAATGGCCGTAGCCTTCAAGCGATCATATCTGATCTGAACAAGACGCTAAGGGGCTGGTACGAATATTTCAGGCACAGTCGGAAAACTGTATTTCCGGAAGTGGATGGATATGTTCGAGGCCGCCTCCGCAGTATTCTTCGTAAACGGGCTCGGCGTAAAGGCCGGGGTCGGGGATTGGATCATCAGCGCTATCGCAATAGCTTCTTCGCAGAGCAAGGGTTATTTAGCTTAGAGACTACCTTTGCACTTAACGGTCAGCCCTTGAAAAGGAAGCCAAAAGCTTAGCTATCGACTGGAAAGCCGGATGCGGGAAATCCGCCAGTCCGGTTTGGAGGGAGGGGAGACGCAAACCAATGCGTCTTCCCTACCCCTATCTATAAGAGGGTGCGCATAATCAGGGTCTGTCCCCACTAGGTATTAAACCAAGGCTCAGTCACCCCAAATTTCAAAGACGCAGAATCTGATATACTTTGGAGAATGAGGTTCTTCAGGAATTATTGTGGGTGGATTTGCACGATTTTATCAGATTGCTAGGATCGTGGGATGAACGAACTCAACAATCACTATCGCATGTTGCTGGGCCTGGACCAAGCTTGGCTGGTGGAATCCGTAGATCTATCGACCGAATCGAAGCGTGTGGTCATCGCTTTGGAGCATGGTGGAGGACGGCTAACGTGTCCTGAGTGCGGCGATTCCTGCACTCGGGCCGACACGGGCCAAGAACGA
>JBJSXX010000168.1:0-6480 GCA_046086605.1 Pirellula sp.
AACGGTCGATTTGACGAACCGTTTCTTAAAAAGCACTTTTGGGACGCGTCTGGGATTCACGATCCCGAGGATCAGCAATTGATTTTGTCGTTCATGGTTTCGATCGGTGTGTGTTTGCCGCTCAAGAAGCGTTGGCAGTACACGATCGGCGAGGGTCAAGAGTACCTGAGCCCAGAGCACTTGCCTCGCGACGATAGCCAGGTCAGTAGTTTGGTCAACGAGAATTTCGATGCGATGAACGTCCGTCCGACGTCGATCGTTAATCAAGAGAGTTTGCATGACGGGCATTGGAATGCGATCATGCGCGCAGTGGCCGAGGCATATGGCACCGATGCCCAGTTCTATCGCAACGCGATTCTCATCGAGGGAGTTTATCGAAAAGACAGGCATGCAGGGGAGTCCAAGCAGACGAAGGCTAACCAGGACGACATTCCATGGAAGATCTTGATGACTTACACCCCAGTGGAATATTCGCACATAGAATCGCCACAAGTCAAAGATGAGATCAAGGCAGGGAGAATCGATGAGATGCATTCGGCTTCGATGACCGAAGAGCATTTGGGGGAGTTTTATAATCTTGTGAAGTCCTTGTGCCCGGGTGGTAGCGGCAATGAAAAAGAGGCGCGTGAGAAACTCGAACGGGAATACGGTTCTCTCGGCCCGGAACCGACGGTTTTTTTGTCTTATGGCTGGGATCCAGAATCGCAAAAAGGCTTTTACACATCGCCTGTAGATGTCATTCAGTCTGCATTAATCGAAGGACTTACCGACAGAGACAAAGTCCGGCGTGATAAGGATTCGCGACACCTTAATGAGCCCATATTCAAATTCATCGAGCGACAGATACTTGAGTCCGATGTTTCTATTGTGTTTCTGAGCGAAAAGTATCTTCAAAGTTGGTACTGTGCGTGGGAACTTAGCGAGCTATTCGATAAATATGGTAAAGAAGTTCAAAAGCGACTCATCTGTGTTTTTCACCCAACTGCGAAACTGAAAAACTACGGCAAGTTGCTTGAGGGTAAAAAACAATGGATTACTCGGCAGAAGGTGCTCGCCTCAGGCACTGCTAATAAGAGAAACGAGGTTTTATCAGAATTCCCAACCCCGTTGAGGAAACTAAATCCGGAAGAGTTGGCCAATCAAGCAGCAACATCGATTGATCTTATTGCGAAATATTACATTGATGTACCTGAACAGCAGCATCCATTTTCTTTGATTGTGGAAGAGGATCCTTATCGATTACCGTATGATCAAGCTAGGGAGCTTATAACTTGGGTATTCTCTAAGATTCGGGAGTCTAATTATCGGGTCAAGGATGTCCAGTGGCATGAACTATTGAACCCTGAAGGCAGTCTGATTCCGAGCGTGGTCGCTGGCATGCAAGAGGCGCGAAAGACCAAGCCGCTATGGGCTAAGCGGGTCGATACCGCCCAGGAAATCACGTCGCTCGAAGCCGTCCAGCAACTCAAACCCGGAGATTACCTTTGCCGAGGTGTTCAAAACGAGTATTGGCCCCAGTCTCAAAAGAAGCTTTTAGGAACTTACAACCCCAGCGGACAGATCGATAAGGATGGATTCGAGCGATTCGATCCCAAACCCGATGGCAAGTGGGTTCAAGTAACCGCGATCGATCACCCCTTCCGAGTCGTCGCCGCTTGGGGGGAACTCAAAGGAAAAGCGGGCGACTACGTCGTCCGAAGCCTTGAAGATCCAAGCGACATCTGGATCGTGGATCGCGCGATCTTCGAGGCCTCTTACGAGTTTCGTACCCAAAGTCGATGATTTCTCCGAAATCATCGACGAGCGCTCGGAGAGACCGTCATTTGGTGCAAGGACGTTACTGAGAATCCAGCTTACTTGATCTCCCTGTAGGGCGGGGCTCCGACCCGCACGTTGCTGTTATCGTTAAGCACCGCCGGGCCTGGAGACCCGGACTACGTTTTGAGTGGATCCGATACGGCCCTCTTCGCAGTTCTTTCGATATCCAGCGATGGTCCAGCAAGGCCGCTTGATCGACTATTTGCGGCTCTGCGGGCTACACTTACCGAGGTCATTGAGCGCGATGCGAAACTGGATTGGCCCGATTCGAACCTCATTCCCAAATCAGCCATTGTGACATGGGCTACCCAGTGGTTTGGCTACCGTGTTGACAGAGCGCACGATTGCGGCGACTCAATTTTGGAATCGCTATAAGCGGCTAACGCAAGCGTTGGATAGGCGGCACCACAACAAGTACTCCAGCGATCCTTCGCCAAAAGCAGACTCCCAGCCGGTCGCTGTGCCGACGGCGATTTGGAGCAAACGAGTCGCTAAAGTCCAAGGGGTCTCCATTACAACCACGAGTTGATCGAGAGTTTATCCACCTTTCTGTTTCTGGCGGTGTTGGCCTGTGTTGGCTGGCACTTGTTGGAACTCGTCTCAGGCAACGTTCGTCGAGTGTTCAAAAGCTGCTCTGCAATAGGCTTAAGGAAGTCGAAGATCTACAGAGTCGGCCTGGGGATACTCAAGCCATCACGATTGAGGATCGATGGCATCTTTTGCGAGAGGGGCTTGAGATCGGTTCGATCCTCATCGACGAAACGGCGGGATGGTCCATGCTTTATCGGGCACGGGACATCCATGCGGGCTAAAGATTGGGGGCAATCAAACGGTGCTTTGGTAGCCCAGAGTTCAAATTCCCGAGAAACACAAGAATTGTCAGTTGCGATCGACCGGCCAGATTTGCTAGTTTCTGGTTTGCCGAATTGGCAGTTCTGAGAGATTCTTTGGGAGTGGCAGAATGCGACTTGGGCTAACCGCAGCAGGACCGTTGGGGTGGTGCATGTTTTTTTGGCCAGGGTTATCGGCTGCCTGGAGGTCAGGGAGTTTTCGCGGTTTAGCCGTTGCGTTGATGTTTGTCGTTGGGTTGCAGACAGCGTGGATTGGTACGTTTGTATGGCCTTCCTTGCTCAGCGTATGGGAGGCTCAGTTGTTGTGGTGGACGCTGGCTACATCGGTTATCGGGTCGATTATCTATCAAACTTATTACTTGGCGAAATTTGGAAATAGCGATTTGACTCGATGCTCGGATCGGGTGCTTAGCGAAGCGCAATCGCTTTACTTGCAGGGGAGTTATTTCGAGGCCGAAGAGTTGTTATCTCCCCATGTGTCGCACGGGGAGTGGGACACAGAGGCGGCCCTTTGGATGGCGTCGATTTACCGTCGAACGGGTCGGTTCGAGGCGGCCATTTTGGTGTTGCAGACCCTCGAATCGCTGGAGCGGGCAGGATGGTGGGCTACGGAGATCGCCCAAGAGCAACGAAAAATCAAAGAAAGCAAAAGAAACAAACGGCTTGAAAGTCTTTAAAGCCCGCTATCTGCGGTTTGCTATCCTGTGCGAGACTCTATAATTTCGCTACGGTTTGTCTGAGAAGATCCAAGACTCTTTTGGGGCCTAGGATCAACTTCGAAACATTTCGGTACAGGTTTTGCTGATTTGGGCGAATTGTCCCGGCAAAGGGAACTTGGCACTGCCGAAATGCGTCGTTGGTTCGAGGCAAACTTCGCAGGCGAAACGAGCCGAAAAAAATCGAGGGTGGACCGATGTTTGTCCGCCAACCTAAAAGGAAGGATAGTCATGTTCGAACGATTTACTGACCGTGCCCGCAAGGTGATGCAGCTAGCGAATCAAGAGGCACAGCGTTTCAACCACGAATACATCGGCACCGAGCATATCCTCCTCGGACTAGTCAAGGAGGGGAGTGGTGTTGCAGCCAATGTGCTCAAGAATCTCGACATCGATCTGCGGAAGATTCGTCTCGAGGTCGAGAAGCTCGTGCAAAGTGGCCCCGAGATGGTAACGATTGGCAAGTTGCCTCACACTCCGCGGGCCAAGAAGGTCATCGAGTATTCGATGGAAGAGGCCAGGAACCTGAACCACAACTATGTTGGTACCGAACATATCCTGCTTGGTCTGCTTCGCGAACAAGATGGCGTAGCCGCTCAGGTGCTCATGAACTTGGGAATGAAGCTTGAGGACGTCCGTGAAGAGGTTTTGAGCCTATTAGGTCATGGCATTGATTCAAGCGACAGTGAGCGAGGTCGCCGTGATGAAAGCGGCTCGAGTAGCGGCAATGAAACAGGCAGCACACCCAAGGGTGGAAAGAGCAAGACGCCGGCGCTTGATAGTTTCGGGCGGGATCTAACGGAACTTGCACGACAAGGCAAGCTCGACCCGGTGATTGGACGTGAGCGAGAGATCGAGCGAGCCACCCAGGTCTTGTGCCGCCGCACCAAGAACAACCCCGTTCTCTTGGGAGAGGCCGGGGTGGGCAAGACGGCGATCGTCGAAGGATTCGCACAGAGGGTTGTCAACGGTGAGGTCCCCGAGATTTTGGCTGAGAAGCGCATCGTGGTTTTGGACTTGGCCATGATGGTTGCCGGCACGAAGTACCGTGGTCAGTTCGAAGAGCGAATCAAGGCGGTGATGAATGAGGTTCGCAGAGCCCGAAATACAATCCTCTTCATCGACGAATTACACACCTTGGTCGGTGCCGGTGGTGCTGAAGGTGCGATCGATGCGGCGAATGTTCTCAAACCGGCATTAGCCCGTGGAGAGATCCAGTGCATTGGCGCGACAACGCTCGATGAGTACCGAAAGTACATCGAAAAAGACAATGCACTTGCACGACGCTTCCAAGAGATCATCGTCGAACCGACATCCAAAGACGAGACGATTCAGATCCTCAAAGGACTCAAGGAGCGATATGAAGAGCACCACCGCGTACAGATCACCGACGATGCAATTTCATCCGCGGTTGAAATGAGCGAACGCTATATCACCGCCAGATGTTTGCCTGATAAGGCCATCGATGTGATCGATGAAGCTGGAGCCAGGGTCAGGTTGCGAACGATGAGCAAGCCACCAGACTTGAAGGATATCGATGAAGACGTCGAGCGGCTCAACAAAGAGAAGGAAGAGGCTGTTGCCAATCAAGACTTTGAGAAGGCGGCGGCACTTCGCGATCAAGCAGACAAGCTTCGTCGAAAGAAGGAGCAAATCACACGCGAGTGGCGAGAGAAGAGTCGTGAGACCGATGGCGTGGTCGATGAAGAAGTCATCGCAGAAGTCGTCTCGAAGATGACTGGAATCCCTCTGACTCGTCTGTCGACCGAAGACTCCTTGCGATTGATGAACATGGAAGGCGAGCTGCACAAACGCGTTGTTAGCCAAGAGCAGGCCGTTGCCGCCGTTGCTCGTGCCGTAAGACGCAGCCGCAGCGGACTGAAGGATCCCAAGCGACCGACAGGTTGCTTTGTCTTCGCAGGTCCAACGGGTGTCGGCAAAACATTGCTTGCCAAAGCTCTCGCTGAATGCCTCTTCGGTGATTCGGATGCACTGGTGCATATCGACATGAGCGAGTACATGGAGAAGCACAATGTAAGCCGATTGATCGGGGCTCCTCCAGGATACGTCGGGTACGAAGAAGGTGGACAGTTGACCGAGAAGATCCGCCGACGGCCCTATTCGGTAGTCCTTTTGGATGAGATCGAGAAAGCCCACCCTGATGTATTCAACATGCTCTTGCAGGTGATGGAAGAAGGACGGCTTACAGATAGCTTTGGTCGAAACATCGACTTCAGAAATACGATCTTGATCTTGACGACCAATGCGGGAGCCGAAGCCATCAAGAACGAACAAGCCTTCGGATTTCAAAAGCCATCGGATGATGCCTCGTATGAGAGCATGAAGGCCCGGGTGATGGATTCGATCGAACGAGTTTTCCGGCCTGAGTTCCTAAACCGACTCGATGATGTGATCATCTTTAGACACCTAAACAACGAGGATCTTAAAAAGGTCATCGATTACGAATTGGCTAAGGTGCGAGAGCGATTGCGAGAACGAGGCTTTGAGATCGAGCTAACCGATGAGGCAAAAGACTTCATCATCAAGCAAGGTTCAAACTTGGACTACGGAGCTCGACCTTTGCGACGTGCCATCGAGCAAAGGATCGAAGATCCCCTTTCAGAGGAACTCCTTCGCGGTAGCTTTGAGGGCAAGAACACGATTTTGATCGATGCCTTTAAAGACGACGCAGGGAAAATCACCCGATTGGAGTTCAAAGGAGAGCAGCGGGACTCCGGGTTGGAATTGTCCGGTGCAGGCGAGGCTAAAAAGTAACTCCCCTCTCTAGGTGGGGTGCTAGGATCCGTCATTCGGAATTCCAAAGCGGGAGCTCTGCAAAGACTCCCGCTTTTTTGTTGACTAATGCTCCTAGTCCAACCCTAAGCGACAGCGACATTTCGTCACTCACCATTCGAATCAGCGGGACATTTTTCCGTTTGTAGGGTTTGCATCGAGCTAAAGATTTGGAAATATGACGGAAAATTTTGCCTTACGCCTACAGTTAACCTAGAGTTTTTAATAAGTCGATTCTCAGGACGAGGATTCGGAGAGGGTACTGATGTAGGATTCGACGGATCGTTCCTATCGGTTGTTCC
>JBJSXX010000169.1:0-6393 GCA_046086605.1 Pirellula sp.
TGGGGCTTTGGGTTGTTGTAACGATCCAACACACACCTGTTTTGAGTGTGGTTGCAGCGACGGTCGAAACCAACGATGTGCTTATGGAGACACCTGCCGAGTCGATCTCACAGCTTGATTCGACCAGCACGGATTCGACGAGCATCACCACTCCGGACACCTCCGAACTAAAGATCGAAGTCGATCCTTCTGCGATATCTGTCGAGAAAACCGACTTGGGGATCGCTGCACCCTCGGAGGCCAGTTCGATTTCTCAGCAGATGTCCAAGGCGGGTGCACCGGGCAATAAGATGGTCGAGGGAGCCGAGTTCTTTGGATCCAAGGCGGTGGGCAATCGGTTCGTTTACATTGTCGATGCATCGCCGAGCATGCGTCGGGACCGGGCCTTTGATGCGGCCAAGGAGGAGATACTTCGGTCCCTGCGATCGATGAAACCCAAGCAGCGGTTTGCGATCCTTTTCTTTGGGGGCACGCTGGAGACTCTCGAACTGGATCCCGGGGAAAAAATCGATCAACCGCAGAGCGCAACCCCAGAAAATATTGAAAAAGCTATACGGTGGCTTGCGAAAACTACGATTCAAAAGGAGGGAAAACCTCCGATCGACGCGGTCAAATCCGCCTTGGATTTCCAGCCCGACGGGATTTTCCTACTATTCGACGGCGATACGAAGTTGGATAATTGGACTCAAATTGTCCGGCGGTTGAATACTTCCGATGGACTCCTCTCGGATGGAGGCACCAAGGTTCCGATCCATGTTATCCATTTTTTTCGAGACGAATTCCAACGCTCCATGCAACGCTTGGCAGAGGAAAACGCCGGCAGCTATCGCTTCGTACCCAAATCGAATCTTCGTCTGCAGCCTTAGAGCGCCAACCACGAAGGTAAGCCCATGAGCCGAAGCACTGATGACCAACCGGCTCGCAAATCACTGGCTTCCCCCAAGTCGATGGGTGCGTTCTTGGTGAGCTTATGCATCCACCTGATTTTTCTTTTGTCGATGGCATTGGTGCTGATCGGTACAGGTGGTGGTAAAGGGTTGGGTATTCAACTCTTCGTCGATGCATCCGAGGATTCGATCCAAGCCGAAGCGACCCAACTGGAACTATCGAGTTTACTTCAAGAGAGCCAAAGCGAGAGTCAATCGCTACAGAGCCCTGAAGTTCCACAACTGACGGTGTCGACCAAGATCAATTCGATTGCTAACACTCCAAGCGACTATACAATCGGCACTGGAGAGATGGCCCCCTCGGGAGCGTCGGCTGACTTTGCACAAGCTGCCGCAGCTGCCGCGGCCAGCGGCTCGAAAGAAGATGCCCCGACGAAGGACCCAGGGTATGGCAAGGGTGCTTCTTTCTTTGGTACCTACGCTCCTGGTCAGCGGTTTGTCTTTGTGATTGATAGCTCCAAATCGATGCTTGACGGTGGGCGTTGGGTGACTCTCAGGCGCGAGTTGATACGAGCGATTAAAGGTTTGTCTCCAGACCAAGAATTTTTTGTGATCAGCTTTGATGTCGCTGCGCATCCGATGTTCGATAGCTATCCGCCGGCCGGTAAATTCTTGCCACCGACTGCCGAGAGCATTCAACGACTCAATTACTGGCTCAACGGAATCAATCATGGAGGAGCTACGCTTCCAGCATCGAGCATCGGACTTGCTCTGCGACTCAAGCCCGATGCAATCTTCCTGCTTTCCGACGGTGAAATACAAGACAACACCGTCGCGGATTTGAGAGTCTACAATCGAGTGACCGAGGAGCTTGGAAAGGTCAAGGTTGCCATACCGATTCACACAGTCCTTTTGCACAGTCCTATCGGTGCAGCGACCTTGCAAGCCATCGCCGATGAGAACGATGGTGTCTTTACACCGGTGCGGCAATTCGCTGGTCGCTAAAACCGCTCTTTTTTATCTGTCTTTGTCTGGAATCTCATTGCCTAGACTAAAGGCTTTTGTTTCAATCCAGTGTCTGAATTATCCTAACCACTTTTTGGTTATCCTCTCGAACGGCGAGCCACTCGATGAATTCTGATTCCAACTCCTCGACAGAACCCGTGCACTTGGAACCAGCCCCGATTTCGCACCATAAACCCAAGCGGTTTCGCAAAGCGGCCAAGCGTGCGGTGTTTGCAAGTAGCATCTTGGCACTAGGGCTTACAGGTGTTGGAACTTGGAAGTTCCGATCGAGTCTGCCAGTACTCAGTGGCAAGCATGTGACGGCCAATGTGGTTGAATCGGTAAAGATCGATCGAGACGCGATGGGTATTCCAACGGTCCATGCGACGAGTCGCACCGATGCTGCCTATGGACTTGGATTTGCGCATGCTCAAGACAGATTCTTTCAGATGGACCTGTTGCGCCGTGTCCCTGCAGGTCGCTTGGCAGAGTTGGTTGGCAAGGCGGCTGTCGGTGCCGACAAACGTTACCGTAAACATCGCTTCAGCCAGATGGCCGAAAAGGTTTTCGCCAAGGCTGATCGCGAGCATCAATTGATCCTCGAAGCCTACTGCCGGGGAGTGAATGAAGGCTTGCAAAAGCTCGACGATGAGCCGTTTGAATACCAGGTTCTCCAAGCCACTCCCGAACCATGGAAGCCAACCGACTCGTTCCTGGTCATGGTTACCATGCTCTGCGATTTGCAACCGATGGACGGCTCACCTGAACAAGCATTGACGTTGCTTCACGAAAAAGTACCGCAAGAAGTTTTCGATTACTTGGTCCGTGCCGGTTCGCGATGGGATGCAGCCTTGGACGATTCGAAATTGACTCAGCCAACTCTCCCTGGCCCAGAGGTTTGGAGTCTTCGTGGTGGCAAGTCCAGCGAGCAAGCCGAATCGATTTCGCAGAGTCAGCATCAAAGTCAGCATCCAAGTCAACAACAGCCCGATCCTGTCGAGCTTGCTTGGCTCAACGCAAGCCATTTGCTCGATCCTGAATTCAGAGTCGGTAGCAACAACTGGGCAGTGAGCAGTAAACTCGGCAAGCCCGCAGAAGGGATCGGAGGAACAAACCGAGCGATCCTCGCCTCGGACATGCACCTGGGCCTGAGGGTCCCAACGGTTTGGTATCGAGCCGTGATGAACACACCGACTCGCAACCACCCGAATCGCCAGCTCGTGGGGGTGACTCTACCGGGCGCTCCGGTCATGGTCGAAGGATCCAATGGCTCGGTGGCTTGGGGATTCACCAACAGCACGGGGGACTTTGGCGATCTGATCGAATTGAAGATGGTCGACGAAAAACAATATGCGACACCCCAAGGCCCGCGTTCCTTGGAAACCTTCACCGAGAAAATTGCTTACTCCGGAGGTGCCGAAGACTACACCTACGAGTGGTCGGTCTGGGGACCAGTCGTCGAGGTCAGGGACAAAAAACGCTTTGTTCACAAGTGGATTGGCAACGATCCGGATGCATTCGACCTGAATATTCTCAACATGGAATCCGCCCGCAACGTCGAAGAGCTTGCAGGCATGGCCAATCGAGCCGGAATGCCTAACCAGAACGTGATGATGGTCGACGACCAAGGAAACATTGGCTGGACGATCTCGGGTCGACTCCCCAAGCGAAAGGGTTCACCCGAGTGGGTCGCGCGCGATTGGTCGAAGCAGGAAGCGTGGGAAGGATATTACACGCCTGAAGAGCATCCTCGGGTAATGAATCCGGCCTCTGGTCGACTATGGACGGCGAACAATCGGATCATGGGTGGAGAGTTTCTTCAGAGTGTCGGTGATGGACGCTTTGACCCTGGAGCTCGGGCCACCCAGATTCGAGACCGACTCTTCGAGAAAGAGCAGTTCGACGAGAAAGACCTCCTGGCGATTCAGCTCGATGACGAAGGTAGGATGCTCAAGGTCTGGCAGAAGTGGTTGCTAGAGGTATTGGATGCTGACCCCAAAGCCACCAGCCAAGAGTTTGCAGACTATGCAAAGAAACAGGAGTTGCGAGCCAGCACCGATTCGGTCACTTATCGAATCGTGCATGAATTTCGAAATCAAGTTTTTCTCAGAGTCTTTGGTTTCGATATCGCTCGTCGTAGCAACACCGATGCAAAGAGGCGAGGACTGGCCCTCAAGCTCGGTATCAACCGCAGCGTTCCGGTATCCTACGAGGATGTCGCCGAGGAGCTTATCGAACAAAAGCCAATGCACTGGCTACCCGATGAGTTCGAGTCCTGGGAAGGCTTGCTCAAAGACTCCGCCGTTGCTACCCAAGGCGAACTGACCAAGGATCAACCGCTTGCCGCAGCGACTTGGGGGAAACGAAACCGAGCGGCGATCAAACATCCTTTGTCGATGGCAGCCCCAGCGCTAAGCACGCTTTTGGATATGCCCGATGTCGAGTTGCCAGGGGATAGCCATTTACCTCGAGTCCAAAGCCCCTCGGGTGGTGCCTCCCAACGCTTGGTCGTAAGCCCCGGGTTTGAACAAGTCGGGATCTACCATCAACCTGGTGGTGCCTCTGGCCATCCTTTGTCCCCTTACTACCGCGCCGGATTTGATGATTGGGCGCAGGGCAACGCTTCGACGCTCTTGCCTGGTCCAGTCGTCCATTCGATCCAAATCACCCCGAAGTAACCTTGTGCTGGCCGAAGAAATCCAATTCGCTCGCAAGAAATTCATCGAGCTGAGGATCCTTCAGCAGCAGTACATCGTAGTAGAGTGAATCGGATAAAAGCTGATAATACAGCAAGTTCTCAATCGGCGATAAATCGCTAAGCGAGAACTTTCCGAATAGTTCGCCAAGATTGCTATAGAGGATGCAGTGGGTGTATCGAGCTTGTTGGAAAGCGTCGAGAGTACTGCATACATTGTCGATATAGTTCGGATTGCCAAACGGGGCGCATTCGAAGAGAACCACAGGTTGTTTCTCGGCGATCCATCGTTTGGCTCCTGCCAAAACTTTGAAATCATGTCCATCGGTGTCGACCTTAAGGATGTTGGCTTGCTGGGCAAACGCATGCTCGACGAGGATATCGTCAAGAGTTCTGCTGCGCATGGCCAACCCATCGCTCGAGGGTACGAGGGCCGCAGTTCCGTTCTTTTCCTCGAGCCTATAGGTTCCTTGAAGACTCTCCGAAGAGCATAGGTCGCTGATGATCGTGACGTTGGGATTGTTTGCCCAGTTCGCGACGAGAAGTTTTCGGTAGTTTGGGTCGGGTTCGATCGCAAGAAATCGATCTTTAGGGCCCGTGTAGAAACCGGCGATCGTATCACCGATGTTGGCACCTACGTCGATGAGCGTTACATGGCCCTCTTTGCGCAGCATGTACTGACTGATTCGCTGGGGCAGTCGGTCATAGAATCGATGGTCTTGCAGATAGATTGGAAGCTGATGCGATAATCGCATTTGCAAGGCTCGACCGTGAACCATCATGCTGCAACTCGGATCGCCAAAGAGCTTGATCAACGCTTTGCGGGGCAAGGACCATATACCACGCCCAACTCGACCCGAGTGGATGTAGTTGCGATAGATCAGGCTTGCGATGCCCATCAAAAGTCCTTTTCCTACGTAATTTGTGTGGCTAAAGGGGTTCGGCGATTGTCAGACAAGCATTCCAGGCGGTCAAGTGGTCTGCACGGAACCGCATGGAAGGTTTCTTGATACAATCAAGCCTCCCCTTCGAGCGTCAGTAGCCTCAGTCCTTCCTCAAGAGCCATAGACTTCAAAGCCATAGACTTCAAGCTACCATGACTCACAAGATCGACTTGCGGATTTGTTTTCTATGCATAGGGTTGCTGATGGGACTGACCCTTGGCGGCTGTGTCCAGCGGAGCGAATCCTCGGCGACCATCTACTGTGCGGCGGATCGCGAATTCGCGGTACCGATCCTCGATGCTTTCGAGCGTGCCAACTTCAAAGAAGGTAAATCCAGCGATCCGCAGAGCGATCAAGTCGTCCGAGTCTTTGATGTCGAAGCTTCCAAGACTATTGGTTTGGTTACTCGCATCGAGCAAGAATCTTCGAATCCTAAGTGCGATGTTTTTTGGAACAACGAGATCCTGCATACGATACGTCTTCAAAAGGCTGGGCTGCTCGAACCTCGACGCTGGAGCATTCCTGACGGATGGCCCGAGGGCTTTCAAGCCTCCGATCGCTCTTGGGTCGGCTTTGCAGCCCGTGCCAGGGTTCTGATCATCAATACAGAGAAACTTAAAGACAAAAACCAGTGGCCTACGAGTGTCCAAGACCTTTCATCGACGAGTTGGAAGGGGAACTGTGGCTATGCTAATCCGGTTTATGGAACCACTGCGACCCACTTTGCTGTGCTTGCAAGTCACCCGGAGGCTCTGGGGGCTACGCCTTGGAATCAGTGGAGCCAAGAGGTTCGAAAGAATGCAGTCATGCTCGCTGGCAACAAGCAAGTTGCGTTGGCCGTTTCCAGTGGCCAAATCGCTTG
>JBJSXX010000170.1:0-15494 GCA_046086605.1 Pirellula sp.
CTTTACACCTTACACCTTGCACGTTACGCATTACGCAGTACGCCTTACGCATTGCGCATTACGCCTTACGCATTACACCACACACATTACACCATACACATTACACATCATAGAGTACAACTTATGCATTACGCCTTACACATTACATTTTACACCTTACACCTTACAACTTACACCTTACACCTTACACCTTACACCTTACACCTTACACCTTACACCTTACACCTTACACCTGCTCCCACGCTAGGCGACTAGGGGGATAAGGGCACGAATGGCTTTTCCGTATGCCATCGCTTCATGAGCTCTAAGTTCTTTTGGTACTGCGGTGATCGATTCCCTTTGCCCCCCTCGAGATGATCGGCCCCAGCCTCTGCATCGTAAATCTCCGGACTCTCGACTCCATGCGTGTCTCCCGATCGCTTTTGCCACTCGATGAGCCGACCTCGAAGCTCTACTAACTGCGTTCCATAGGACGCATCGCTTGCTAAGTTGTGTAATTCATCAGGGTCTTTCTCAAGATCATAAAGCTCTTCAATCTCTCGCGTCTGAGCCAGGATCAACGCTTGGACCGCATCGAGTTTGCCCTCCTGATGCCACTTTCGCATCGCTTGGACAATCGCCTTGGAGTCTTTGTAGTTGTTGGGCTGCAAATAAGGCCTACTGGGAAACCCATTGCGAATGTATTTGTACTTTTGTGTCCGTACACTTCGAATCCAATCGACCGTCTCGTCGGCCCTATCGCGTGCGGCAAAGACTGCCTCACGCGGCTTGTAACTGGCACCCAAGATGTCCTGGGAATTCATCCGCCCAGGCTTAGCGATCCCAGCCATCGCCAAACTCGTGGCACCTAAATCGATATGCTCGACTAAATCCTCTCGCAGTTTGCCCGCTGCAACCCCAGGCCCCGCGATCACTAAGGGCACATGCGTGCCGCCATCGTAAAGGAACTGCTTGTTTCGAACATGACTGATCCCATGATCGGTCATGAAGAAGATCACCGTATCGTCGAGCTCTCGGGCTTGCTTGAGCCGATCGAGGATCGTTCCCAATTGATAGTCGGTATATCGCACACAATCAAGATACTGTGCCCAGTCTTCTCGTATTACCGGATGCTCAGGCAAATAGGCTGGTAGTTTCACCGCCTGACTCGATGTGGTGCTTCCTAAATCCTTGAGCACTCGGGCTGGCCAAGCTTCCTGAGGGGCTTGACCTCGAAACTTCCCACCATGGAGTTGGATCTGTACGAAGAACGGCTGATTCGGTTTCCTAACGGCCCAGTGTTTCTTGTCGTAGGACTTGTCTTGATTCCATTCAAAGTTGTAATCGGTTTTGGCAATCGGTACCTCGGGGTTCTTTCGAAGTTCTGCTTCGTCTTTGAGGAAGTGCTCCCAAGTAAGGTTGTTGACATGGTATCCAGCTTGTTTGAACAGTTCGGGGACTAAGGGAGTATCGTGTGGTAAATGGATTGGATGTCCTGGGACACTCGATCGGTGGTTCTGAAGTCCATAGGCAGTTTGGTAATTGCCGGTGATTAGTGCGGAGCGAGAAATACTGCAGATCGGAGCAGTCACAAAGGCCTTGCTAAAGCGAGTGCCCCGGCTTGCAAGTGCATCGACGTTTGGAGTGGCGATCGTCTCTTCTCCGTAGCATCCAAAGTGGGCCGACATGTCCTCGACGATCACCCAAAGAATATTCGGCCGTTTCTGGGCCGGAGCATTCGATGTCGGATCGGGAAACTGCTGCCGGTATCTGACCTTGAAAGGATTCTCGGCCACCGGGATCGCTTGCTCGTTGACCAAATGCGGTTGCACTGCAGTCCACCATGATTCGAACTCCTTCGAAAGCATCGCGACGATCTCAGGATGATCGTTGGCGATGTTCTTGGACTGCCCTGGATCGGCGATCACATCGTAGAGTTGCCAATCGGGATTCTTGGATCCCTGGGGGCTGACCAAGGTGTACCTCGTGTTTCGCACAGCAGCTTGTCGATACTTTTGGGTATCGGGGCTGTCCCCTTTGGCCCAGCGTCCAAAGTGGGTCATCAGGAATCGGTCTTCCCATTCCGCTCGAGGGTTCTGCAGAAGTGGCAGCAGACTTCTTCCGTGAGCTTGTTTGTTTGCTACTTCGTTTAATTCCACTCCTGCGAGCGCCGCGAGTGTGCGGAATAGATCGATATGGGCCGTGAGAGCTTGAGACTCACCAGGGGCGATCGATTTAGGCCACCGCCAAAAGGCATTGGCGCGGGTACCACCAAGCCAAGCGGACCCCTTGGCCCCTCGCATCTGCGCGTTGTAGCGCTGGGTGCCGATCGCTGATCCGTTGTCGTTCATGAAGATCACTAGCGTGCTGTCGGCGATCCCCAATGCATCGAGATGATCGAGCATCTTCCCGACGTTGGCGTCGATGTTCTCGATCATCCCGTAGAAGTTCTTCAGTTTGTCATCGATATCGAGGGATGCGAAACGAGCCGCATCCTCGGGCTTGGCGTTGTAGGGATCGTGCGGTGCGTTGGTGGCAAGCCAACAGAAAAAAGGTTGCTTGTTGGATTGAGTTTGCGTCGATGCGATGAACTTTTGGGCTCGATCAAAGAACACATCGGTGCAGTAACCTTGGGTCTTTTCAAAGACACCGTTATGGGAAATCGTAGGATTGAAATAGCTGTTACCGGGTGCATCGCCGCAACTACCAGGAAACGTTTGTCCAATGCCACCACCACCGTGGATGAACGACTCGTTAAAGCCGCGTTGGTTGGGTTGGTAGGGGTCCTCGTCACCCAAGTGCCATTTTCCAAATGCACCGGTGCGGTACCCGGCTTGCTGGAGGACTTGCGCGATCGTGATGGCATCAAGGGCAAGTCGTTCGCGTTCGAGGATCGTATGGGTTACGCCGTTGAAGAATTCGTGCCGACCGGTCATCAGTGCCGATCGGGTCGGAGAGCAGGTCGGTGAGACGAAAAAGTTTTTGAAGCTGTGGCCTTCGCGTTCGAGGCGATCAAGGTTCGGAGTCTTCAAGTTGGGGTGACCGTGCCCCGAGGTGTCCCCGTAGCCTTGGTCGTCGGTAAGAATCACCAGGATGTTCGGTTTCGAACCGGCAAGTGGAGACTCGATGCTTTGAGCTTCGGCTCTGCATAGCAGTGCGATGCTCGCAACAGCGGCCAGCAAACCTGCGGTCAAGCGATGGCAATGGGTATGGGTTTGCATGATGAAACAATGCCAGTGGTTGCGAGGGAATGGAGGGATTGTCAATAGAACGCTAGGGGAATCTTACTCTAGGTTTAAACCGGTAGGGATCAGCCAGATCGGGCGATGGGGTGAAGAATTGTGGTTGGTCGATTGAGTTTCTAGGGATTCTAGTTAGAGTGGCTGAGTCAAAACGGACTGCGAAACCACTGACAATAATAGCTACCTAACCGATGAGCAACCCAGCCCCAGCCGATCCGAGCATCCAAAACGACATCCAAAACGAGCAGAAAACTGGGTTGGCTTCCAAGCTGGAGTTGCCACGGCTTGGCAATACCAGCAAGTGCCCGATCTGCGGGAGCGATGTCCACGAGGACGCTTACCATTGCACCAAGTGCCGAAGTTTTTTCTGTTACCATTGCCGAGCTCACTTGAGCTCCGACGATGCGATTTTGCAGTGTGCCAATCAGGATTGCGGCTACTATGGCAAATGGGTCTGTGCAGTGTGCAATCCGGTTTCCAAGCAGCAAGAGCAACCCTTGGAGTATCTCGAACCGGTCGATGGTTATTGGCCAGCTTGGCTGATCGCTTCACTGGTATTGAGTTTGATTTCCCTTTACTACTTCGGTTGGAAGAGTGCCTTGATTGCTTTCATAGGTTTGTATGCTGGGCTTGGGTACGTGCTGCATTCGATGGACTTGAACATCTTTGGCAAGCAGCGGCGCGTTACGATGGATCGTTCGACGGAGGTACATCGTTGCATCTGTTGTTCTGAGCCTGCCAAGAAGACGGGCCTGCGGCAACGAGGCGGGTGATTCCAACATGGCAAAGTTCTTGATCAATCAGTTAGAGGGGATGCGCTACGTCGAGATCCATCTGAACCAAGAGATGGTTCGGTGCGAATCCGGAGCGCTCAATTACTTGATCGGTAACATTCGAATTCATTCGCAGTTGATCCCATCGATCGGAAGTCTTGTGTCTTCGTGGATGTCAGGCGAGTCGGTTTACAGGCCGACTTACACCGGCTCTGGCGTCATTACGTTGGAATCGTCTCTAGGTGGATTTCATGTTGTCGAGCTTCAAGGACAATCGTGGATCTTGGAAAAGGGTGCATATTGGGCTAGCGAAGGTTCGGTCGATTTAAACTTTTTCAAGGAGCGATTACTAACTTCCCTTTGGGCGGGCGAAGGTCTCGTCTATTTGCAAAGCCAAGTCAGTGGTCAGGGCAAGGTGGTCGTAACGACCAAAGGGCCGGTCGAGGAGATCGATTTGGCCGATGGCCAGGAAGTGGTCGTCGATGGAGAGTGTGTCATTGGTCGGATGGCGAGTGTAAAGTTTTCGATGCGACGGCCTACGGAAAACTTTCTAGGGCGATTCACTGCGGGCGAGCCAATTGTCAGGGTGTATCGCGGTCCAGGGAAACTCTTGCTCAACCCGACCTTCTACTGGCGTTACTATATGGCTCAAAAGCGTGGTGCTTAGCAGCCTGGTACTTAGCCCTGGGTTTCAATCTGGTGAATCTAGGTAGCTTTTGCCGCTTATACCTAGAAAATGTTTTATTCCTGGTATACCGATCGTGCAGAGTTCATGGGCTCGATTCCGATAGGACGATCGAGGTTTGCTGGCCTCCTAGGTTGCGCCTTGATGGGTATTGGCCTATTGCTAGCACCGACGTGTCTCAAAGTCACCAGGGGATGCCATGGTTAGGTTATCGCGGAAGACGTTGCGTGAATGGATTCTCAGAGGGTGCTTGGGAAGCGTATTGCTGACCGGTTGCCACCCGATGGATCGCTATCATGCTTGGCAGGATTCCAAGAATGTTTCGTATTACCAGGACTTCATCACACGGATCGAGGAGCCTGTTGCATCGAGCTGTACGTTGACACAGATTCCAGAGACGCTCAATCCGTTTGCGATCGAGAATCCGGCGGAGTTGCCGGCAATGGAATTGAGTTTGCAAGACGCGATTCAGATGGCTTTGCAAAACAGCGAGGTCTTGAGAAACCTCGGTGGCACGGTGGTTAATGCACCACAGGGTACTCCAACGCAGATCGACCCTGCCCTTACGGACTTGAATCCTCTGGGCGGCACCCAGGCTGCCTTGGCGGCTTTTGATGCGGCGGTTTCGTCGCAATTGTTCTGGCAGAAGAATGACCTTCCTCAGAACTTTTCGCCTCAGGGACTGCCACCTGAGATTGCCGACTTGCTCGGCGTCTTTGCGTTCAATCAAACGCTGGGAACGAACATCAATCAGATACAAAAGCGAACGGCAACGGGTGCGACTTTTGCACTGCGTACGAACATCGCTTACGACCGCAACAATAGGCCGAACCGAAAGTACGAAAGCGACTTCAGCGGCTTTTTGGAAGCGGAATATCGTCAACCGTTGATGCAGGGTGCAGGTACGACTTTCAACCGCATCGCTGGACCGAATGGTGTGGTTGGCCAGTACAACGGTGTGCTCATCGCACGGATCAACACCGACATTTCACTCGCTGATTTTGAGAACGGTGTAGTACGTCTCATCAACGATGTCGAGACAGCTTATTGGGAATTGTATTTTGCTTACCGAGCACTGGAGGCTCAGATCTCTGGTCGCGAAAACGCGCTTCGCACCTGGCAACGGATTCGAGAGTTGCAAAAGGTTGGTTATCGAGGTGGAGAAGCCGATGCGGAGGCCCAAGCTCGATCGAACTACTATCTGTTTGCCTTCCAACTCAACGATGCTTTGTCAGGCACCAACGGTTTGTATGCTGCTGAACAGAGACTTCGGTACATGATTGGAATTCAGGCGACCGATGGCCGGTTGCTCAAGCCGGTCGATGATCCGATCCAAGCCGAGGTGATGTTCGATTGGCAAGCGTCGCTAGCCGACGCGACCAACCGACGCGTCGAAGTTCGACGTCAAGAGTGGCAGATCAAGCGACGGGAGCTGGAGCTGATCGCATCGAGGCTCAATAAGCGGCCTCGGTTTGATGCTTTGACACGCTATCGCTACCGCGCTCTGGGAGATCACTTGTTCGGAGGTCGTAATCCCAACGAACCGACCGATAACTTCTTTGCCAACCTGGGTACTGGGGATTATCAAGAGTGGCAGGGTGGATTCGAGTGGTCTTACAATGTCGGGCTCCGGCAAGCCTCTGCAGCCGTTCGGCACGCACAGTTGAACTTGGCACGCGAAGTGGCGGTTCTGAGAGAGCAACAGCTTCGAATTTCCCATGATTTGAGCAATGCTGCACGCCAGATATCCCGCAGCTATGAGCAGATGCAGATCAACTACAATCGGATCGAGGCCGATAAGTTGCAGGTCGAGGTGCTACGAAATCGCTACGAAAAAGGCTTGATCAATATCAACTTCCTGCTTCAAGCCCAGCAACAGCTTGCAAACAGCACGAGTGCCTTCTTCCGATCGCTGGTCGACTACAACTTGGCGATTCGCGACTTCCACCGCGAGAAAGGATCGCTGCTGAATTACAACCAGGTATCGCTGTCGGAAGAACCGCTCAATGGTTCGATGCTCTCGGGAGCTTATGAACAAGGCCGGTACTTCACACCGAGGGACAATCCTGAGGAAGTGATCGTGCGAGATAGGATCAGTGCTGGTTCATTCGATCCTACAAGCGTCGGGACTCCCGCGATTGGTCCGAGTGGATCTACAGAGGAATTGCCTGCCGTAGAGATGCTACAGCCATCGGCACAAGCCCCTGAGATCCCCAGCAAAATGCCTATAGAAGTTCAGCAGGTTCAGCCAACGCTTGAATCTATTTCGACTCGCCAATAGCCCCTGGAGGTCTTCGATACCTCCAAGGGACAATCATAGAGGGCCGAGAGTCGCTCGGGTTTGAACGCAGCGTCGGTATCGCCGTCGAAAGCGACTTTGCCGCGATCGAGTAAGACCGAATGCCCGATGCAGGGAAGTACTTCGCTGAGTTGATGGGTGACGAGGATCAGGGTCGTATTGCTCAAGGCGATCTTTTCGAGATACTCGAGCAATTGACGTTGTGCACGAAGATCAAGACCCGCTGTCGGTTCATCGAGCACGAGGGCTTGGGGTCGATGGGCAATGGCGCGCGCTAGGAGAGTTCTGCGACGTTCCCCCGTGGACATCGTTCCCAATGTCCTGTTTGCCAAATGACCGATCCCCATGAGTTCAAGGGCTGAGTTGGCCGCTTGGAGCATCGACTCACTGATCGCCTCGTGGTCGGGTTCTAGTTCACTCGAAAAGAAACCGGTTAGGACGGCTTCGATCGCAGTAAGCTTACCGGAGCGACCGGCATGAAAGTGCTGATCGATCTCTCCGCTAACAAATCCCAATTGGGTGCGAAGCTCCCAAACGTTCCATTCGCTTTGGCCAAAGATGCGGATGCAACCGGCCTGTCCCTGAACGTAAGAAGGATACAGGTTTCGCATCAGTAGCTTAAGCAGGGTGGATTTCCCAGATCCGTTTGGCCCGAGGATAGCGGTGTGTTGCCCCTGGGAAATCGCAAGGGAAATGCGATCGAGCAGGGTGTTGTTTCCTCGGATGACCGAGACGTTTTGGATGTCGAGAATCTTGAGGTTGGTTTGCATCGCTGGAGGATTTTAATCTAAAAAACCAGATCGGTTCATGCCGATTCGACTAGAATTAAGTGACCTCGGCCCGGACGGATCTATCTTTGTTGGACTGGCAATGAGCAACGACCCTTCGAAAGATCGCAAGGAACCCGCTGAGGTGACTCGCGCGATGGACTTGAACGAACAAACGCAAAGACCTTGGGCCATCGAGGAGGAGTTTGAGTTTGATTTAAGTTCCAGTCCCCAGGTGGATTCCCCAGAGCCACGCGAGCGAAGAGCACCGGTCTTGGGCGAGTACATCATCTTAGACCGTCTCGGTGCAGGTGGGATGGGGCAAGTCTATCGAGCGCGGCATCGGACCATGGATCGCGAGGTGGCCGTTAAGGTTCTCCCAAGACGCTTGTCGGCAGATCCCAACGCCGTGGATCGTTTCTACGCCGAGGTACGGGCGCAGGGCAAGCTGATGCACCCGAATATTGTCACGGCATTTGATGCAGGTTGCCACCGGACTCGAACCAACACTGTGCATTATCTGGTGATGGAGTTGATCCAAGGTGAATCTCTATCGCATCGGGTGAATATTCAGGGGCCACAAAGTGGTGCCGATGCACTGAAGATTCTCGAACAAGCTGCGGTGGCTTTGGAGTATGCCCACGGAATGGGGATCGTCCATCGGGATATCAAACCCGGAAACATGATGCTCACACATCAAGGCATGCTCAAGATCTTGGATTTCGGGTTGGCGGTTTTGCGGGATCTCGGTGGTGGTGGGGATCCGACCAAGACGCAATTGGTGGGGACTGTCGAGTACATGTCCCCAGAGCAGATCAATACACCGGATCTTGTCGATCATCGCACCGATTTGTATTCATTGGGTGCTACGTTTTTCTATTTGCTCATCGGCAGGCCGATGTTCAGTGGAGAGTTGATGCAGACGGCTCTTGCTCATTTGCGTCGTACACCGCCGGCCCTCTACGATCTTCGTAGCGATTTGGATCTACGGCTTGATACGGTATTCCAATGGCTGGTAGCAAAAGATGTCGTCGATCGATGCCCCTCGGCTCGACATTTATTGGAAAAGCTTTACGAGTTAGGCCTGCTTGAGCGGCCCGGAGCCAGCCTTACAGGACGCAAAAGCGAATACCGCGAAGGTCTACCTCGGGAGCGTCCGACGAGTATTGGGCAAGGCACCTCGACATCGCGAAAATCCTTCGGTCCTTTCGGGATCGATTTAGGGATGATCCATTCCAGATGCAGTTACGTCAATAGCGAGTTCAAAATCGAGCAAGTTCCGCTCGACGGCGAACTACACGAATTGCGAAACATGGTGTTTAGCGATCAAGGCCTGGTGCGGATCGGTTCGGAAGCCGCGCAGGAACGAGTCGCGCACCCTGAACAGATTTTCTATGGTATTCAGCGATGGTATGGTTTACCTCTTTTAGAAAAACCCTTTGGAGGCAGACGTGTACCTCCGGAGGTGCTCGTAGCAAGCATTCTACGTCAGATCGTAACACAGACTCGGGGCAAGTACCCTAGCGCTTCGCATGCGGTCGTCACTGTTCCGGGTTGCTACGACCAGATGCATCGCCACAGCACCAAGATCGCTTGCAATATCGCTGGCTTGGAAGTGCTTCAGTTGCTCGATAAACCGCTAGCAGCGGCCATGGCTCACTGCGAGATCGAAGCTCGATTGGCTCAAGCCCGAGGAGACACCCAGTACCAGAAAAAAATCCTCGTCGTTATGCTCTCGGGTAGTGCGTGCGAAGCTTCTGTTGTCCAATCGAATACCACACGAGTCGAAACTCTCGGATCGGTGGGCGACTGGCGACGTGGGACTGTTCGTTGGCATGACGTTGCGACCAAGCGGCTTGCAGGAATCATCGAGAAGAAGCACGGGATAAGTGCAAGGGAGAATCTAGGGCTTGCATCCCAGCTCCAACGTACGATGGAGCGGGCATTTGAGCGGCTAAGGCATGCCCAAAAAGTCCCCTTCATCATCGAACTGCAAAAAGGAAAGTACGAGGACAGCATCGAGCGGGATCGGATCGTCGAGTGGGTGGATGACTTGGTCCTCGATTGCGAGCATTTTGCCAAGGAGGCATTGTCACGGGCAAGTGTCGATGGACAGCAAATCGATACGCTGATTCTCATCGGTGACATTCGTTGGCTACCTTTAGTGCAGAGTCGTATCACCGCCTTGGTGCATCCGAAAGCGAAGGTCATACCGATGGGTTCGACAGATCTAGCAAGGGGCGCGGCGGTTCAAGCAAGGCATTTGATGCCACCCTTGGATTCGAAGAACCCTTTGGCCTATGGCGCATCGAGCTACGACTTTGGTCTGATCATTCAGGAACCCGATGGTAATGTTCATCCACCCAAAGTGCTCATCGCCAAGGATACACCGCTAGGTAGTCAGATCAGCCGTACCTTGCGATTTACGCGAGAAGGCAGAAAGCAACCAACGCTGCAGTTCATCGAGGGGACTAGGTTTGGAAATTTGAACTGGAATCGGCTTGCGAGCATCGATCTTCAGACCTGTTTTGAAGGGCGCAAGGAGGCGGATCCACTACAACTGAACTTGGAAACCGACCTGAACGGTATGCTCAACAGCACTATCACCTGGCTGGCAGGGAATAAGCAACTGACGGTACCTCCGCTTGGTATTCCGACCATGGATGCCGTCTCGATGAGGCATTGGAAGGAATGGCTAGGATCGCTCATGCAAAGCAGTCGAGAGTCAGGTTCCTTCTAGAGCTTGGTGAAAGACTTCGCACCATTGCTGTGCTGCATCAGACCAAGTTCGTTGTTTCATTCTTTCGAAGCCTGCGAGCTGAGCGGCTAGTCGATTGTCGCGATCCGCTTGGAGTTTCTCTACCGCTCGAACGAAGCTATTGGAGCAGTGAGGATCAAAAAAGAGATCTTCATCTTGCATGGCTGAGAGTTGTTCACGAAGCGAGGGGATGTCCGAGGATAGAATCGGGCAACCAAATGAAAGGGCTTCCATCAATGGAAAGGAGCCTTGTTCGTAGAGGCTCGGGACGGCTGTTGCAAAGGCTTGCCGATAGAGAGCTTGTAACTGGCCTCGTGAGACTTTGCCCAACACATGCACCCAGGGTGCGATGGCTAGGTCATGGATGATTTTTTGGAGATTCTCCGGTGTGCTGGTGATTCCGGTAAAGACCAGATGATAAGGATCCTTGCGGTTCTGATTAAGGACTGCAAGAGCGCTCAAGAGCAAGGCGTGATTCTTGTAGCTTCGAAACGCAGCCGGGTACAGCAGGTATCGCTTTGGAGGAATCTGCTCGGGAATCGAAGTCGATTGTTCGACGCATCGTGAAAAGTCCCTCGGGACTGCAGGGCGTACCATGCGAGTCTTGCTCGGCGGTAAACCCAGAGTCTCATGCAGATCTTTCTTGAGGATGAAGTCCGACATGCAAGCGACGATTCGAGCGCGGCCTGTTACCTGATTGACCAGCCGCTTGAAGGAATTGAGTTTCTCAGCAGAGGAGCCATCGGAGAAGTGGTATGTCACCAGATCATGAACGATCACAACGGTCGGTTTGCTGAACTCTTGATCCAAACCTACGTAAGGCAAAAGCCAAAGATCGACTTGATTGATCCACTTGGATTTGGATCGCTCAATGCGGTGGCTAAACCATCGGTAAAGCAGTCCCTGAAGTCCTGAGTTGCGAATGCTCCTGCCGGTCTGTTCCAAAGCTCGCCTATCGGTTTGACGAAGCCACTTCCAGGGTTTGCGTAGGTAGAAAGGAGGCTTGGTATTCCCTACGACTTGAACCAGATCCGGGTTGAGTTGCTTGAGTGGATCCAGAAGCGATTCTTGCCCCTCCTTAGAGACCAGCACAATCCGCTCGATCGCGGGTTGTTCGATTAAACCTTGTACAAGGTTTGCAACGAACACGCCGATGCCTTCGGAGGGTTCGAGAGTGATGCCATAGTCGCACCAAATCCCGAGCTTGATGCTCATGGGACGGCAGGGTTGAGAATCAGCCACTGGTCGCGTCCCCATCGATCGTTATCCCCAGCGACCAAAAACTCTGTGCTCAGCGAAGGTCGCTCACGCTGGATACTCAGTGCCCATGGGAGTTGCTCCCATGGAACAGAAGAATCATTCAAGAGCTCGGAAATCGGGATGGCCAATTCGGCATTCCAAGCTTCATCACTGGGCGAGAAAGCAATATACCATTGCGGATCCCACACGGGGATGTCGTTGCAGCGATCCAAGAGCCCACCTTGGATATCCCATGCAAATTCAAACCAAGTCGCGTAGTCCCGATCGATATCGATTTTCAGCGACACATGCTCGAGCCGAGCGTCCATCGAATCTCGCTTGGTCTTGGTTTCCAGTCCAGATGGCCCCTTCTTTGACCCTCCGCTTCGTTGACCAACCGAGGCAGTGGCTGCGAGTTCCGATGTTCGACTGCGAGGTGAACTGATATGCAAAAAGAGAAATTCTTGATCGCGGCAGATTCGGACGATCGATGTATCGGTTTGGTCGGTCCAGGCCGTCGAAAGACGCATCGTCATGGCCTGTGTCCAAATTTCCGGTTCGGGTTTTCCATCCAAATGGGGTCGGTGGCTAATCCACGGGATTCTAGGGATCGGAAGCGAACCTTCGGGCGGTGTATTGACGATGAGTTCTTGCTCATGGATCCCAGACCAATTGCCGAGTTGAGGAAAATAAGGAGGCCAGAACTCGCGCTCAGCCGAGGGAGCGAGTTTCCCGGTGCGAGTGTAAGAACTGGTTCGAAAACGCGATGCGATCAGCCAAGCCCACGAAGGCTCTTGCTGCTTGGACTTCCATTCCTCAGGCCATTCCCCAAGCTGTTTGGCAAACTCCTTCTCCGAAGCACCACGCGCGATGGGCGTAAGCCGAACTTGGCTTGCATGAGCCGCCGGCTTTACAACCGAGTTGTCCGATGATGCAAAAGGGGAAGCGGCACTAGCGACCTGCTGGGGCGTGTTGGTGCTGGGCTGATCGTCTTGCTTTAGCTTTGTGACTTGGTTG
Source organism: Pirellula sp. (assembly GCA_046086605.1). GTDB lineage: Bacteria > Planctomycetota > Planctomycetia > Pirellulales > Pirellulaceae > JBKCUI01. The sequence goes on from JBJSXX010000170.1 coordinate 12,760, forward strand.
CGGATCATGCGATCGACTTCCGCCGAGCCGGTATAGGTCATCAGTTCGCGATAGACCATCTCCTGTTGCTCTTCTTTGGGATAGCGGGCCTGGATCATCTGCAGCGCGGTGTGCCAACGGTGCCAATTGCCTTGAATTCGAGATTCTTGCGACACCATCCACAGAACATCCAATGCAGACTCGGGCGACAACGGCTTGATCAGTTCCGCGAGTGCTTCGTCCCAAGCGTTTTCGCGGTAGACTTGGCTTCCTCGTGTTTGCAAAAGCTCTGCAACTTTGGAACCCGAACTGGCCGATGCCATGAGGGTCGCAAGCTTGACTTTCAGCAGAGGTTTGTCGGCCAATTTTGTGTCATTTTTGATGACCAGCCCATCAAGGGGGTTGTTAATCGTCACTGACTTTTGGTCGACGAGTCGGTAATGAGCTTTACCGACAATCGCTTCCGGTGGCTCTCCTCCTTGGGCCAATGCGTTTGCTCCGTAGAAATAGCGAATGGGCTGGAGAGGCTTGGCCAGCAATTGGTTGCTCTTTTTTAACAGCATCGAAGGGGATAACAAAAAGCCGCCATCGGATTCGCTTCGCTGAATAATTCGCTGGACAGTCCAAGCCGTTGGTTGATCCTGACCGAGGCTCTTGGTTGGTAAGTAGGACGGATTGCCGGCCAACTGAGCCGCTTGGGATGCCAAGGCTCCGTTGGCGCTATGAAGCATATTCGGCGATGAGATGTCTTCGATCAAAAGCACGTCGGGTCTGTGGAGTCGGATCTCTTGGACCATCTTTCGAAGGATATGATCACCGGATTTGTGATAATAGCCAAGGTCGTTGACTTTCGAACCCTATGGCAAATCACTAACAGGGTATCCTGGCAGGACGGAGATGTGGTCGATATGTGCTCGACTTGCAAGGCATTCGAGAGCTGAATTGCGATCGATCTGATGGTGCATCCGCTCGGTAAAGCGACGGTCATGGATCACGACCGCTGCGGAATGATGGAGTCCTTCGTGGATGATGAATCCTAGGGCATCCCAAGGGATCGTTTGATCGGTGGCCGAGAGACTCAGGCCCAAATACCGTTTCGCAGATGCATGGGATTCTCGCCAGGATCGCCCTGCATTTCTCGATTGCAGGATATTGCCTAAACGTCCGCAGGCCATGAGGACTTGATCATCCCATGCATCGACATCGAGCAGCACGGTGGTGGTAGCCGTTGAGAGTCTCTCCCAGCTCAAACCATGATCGTTCGAGCTCCAAAGGATATTCCCTGGCTTGCCGACCACCCACAATCGATCCGACTTGCCTACCATCTGCATGCAATCGACCAAGGGAGCATCTTGCGGATCGATAGGGAGTTTGACCGACTTCCAATTCACAGCATCGGGCGAGTGCCATAGTTGGGCACCGTCACCGCCGATCCACCAGCCTTGCGATTGTAATTTGCAAAACCGTATAGGTCGAAAAGCATCGGTGTCGATGTCAACGGGTTTAAACTCGACGCCATCGGTCGCAAAAAAGACACGGCTTGTTCGATCGACGAGCAACGTTGCACCATCGACAGAAACCGCGACCCCTTGTAGGTGACCGCAAGGAATTCTTCGAGGGCTCCAACTTTTGCCGCCATCGATCGACTCGAAGAGAGAAGAAGCGAAATGATCCGACCAGTCGCCCCAAGCGATCCAATGCCGGTGCTTGATGCGCTGCAGACCGATGAGTCGAGGCAGACCGGGGATGACCGAGGGGGTCCACGTTTTTCCATCATCCTGAGTCGTCAGCACGGTCCCAATACTTCGACCCGTTGCAGGTTGAAGCGTACCGCCGACGATCAGTCCGCTTCGCTGTGGCAATGCCCCTTGGGCAACACCAACGGATACCGGGTCATCCATACCGATGGCGTAGTAATTCATTTCGCTGCGCATCGGTTGGAGACTCTTCCACTGTTTGCCTCCATCCTCGGTAAGCAGGATGGCTCCTGCATCTCCGACGGCAAAGGCCCGATCGATCGAGAGCATCAAGCAGTCGCGTAGCGTGGCATCCAGGACACTTGCTTGGGACTCGTTTGCAAGGAAATCTTGAGCCAATGAGCAGCTTGATAGAACCGACCACAATCCCAGGGCCCAGAGCCAAAGGACTGGGTACTTTGATGGTGTTCTTTTTTGAATCAATGGCCGATCGGTTCCGTGCGCATCCATGCCCAGAAAGGTCCCCCTTTTTTTCAAACTGCCCATTTTATAAGGGGCCGAGTAACTGAGAGCTTACAAAAAACCGCTCATCGCCATCCATAGCAAATTGTGTTCTTAAGGATTTAATGTGGGTAGAAGTACACGCTAACGACCCAATAGATCTAGAGAGTAGATTTGAGAAAGTTGAAAGTAGACCTTGTGCTTTCTCGTAGGACGGGGCTCCGACCCGCCTGGTTGTTAGCATTATTCGCGAGTCTCCCAGCCGGGCTACAATATCGAAGTCCATTGCCCTCAATGTAGGGTCTGTCCCTTGGTTCAAGCGTTTTTAACTTGCGTTGAGTCTGCGCTTCGAACTCGGTAAACGCTAGAGATAAGACACGGCAGTGTGCCTGCGACTAAATGTCCAGTTCGATACCTCCCGCATATCCCCCCTTTTTCGTGAATAGCTAGCAATTTTTCGATGCCGGCCCTTTCGAGCTTCAGGAAAAAAATATTTCGTTCTCCCCAGAAAACCTTGCGGGAACTTAAACCACCCAGCACTCGTCCCACAGGGGTTGG
>JBJSXX010000171.1:0-25768 GCA_046086605.1 Pirellula sp.
TTTCTAATCTTTCTTTGTTTCTAGTTTCATTTGGAGTCTGACAATGTCTTATTCATGCTTGTCGACATCAAACCTTGTCGGTGGCCGCAGTCACCTCAAAGTTCGTCGCGGTTTTACGTTGGTCGAATTGTTGGTGGTCATTGCGATCATCGGAGTGTTGGTCGGATTGCTTTTGCCGGCCGTGCAAGCGGCTCGCGAGGCGGCTCGCAGGGCCGATTGTCAAAACCGTATGCGTCAAGTTGTTTTGGCTGCTCACAACTACGAGTCGGCCAACAGGCGATTGCCTGGCTATGCCGGTGAGCATGCACCGCTGGCAGTCAACATGGTTGGCGGGTTTGTTCGAACCGACAAACGCGGGGTTCCTTGGATGGTTCAAGTCATGCCGCACATGGAACAAGACCAACTTGGCCAGAATCTGCGTCGTATCTGCGATACGGTTCCTGGCGCAGTTCCCATTGCTCCAAGCGACTACTCATTCATCGAATCTGTCGTGCAAGGCTTTATCTGCCCAAGCCGACGCGATGCGAAGTCCTATCCGCTCTTGCCTCCCTTCTCTGACAAGTATGGTCCCTATGGAGCGAGGACGGATTATGCGATGTGTGGAGGAGCAGCCTACAGTTCCGATCCGAATAATGCCGGAATCGATCTTGAGCAACCCGGAGTCTGGGCTTTGGGCAATAAAACTCAAATGAAGGAAATCACCGATGGAACCAGTACCACTATTTTCTTAGGTGAAAAAGCGATGAGTTCGATTCGCTACAAGACCGGTAGCGACTACGGTGATCGCGCTCCCATCGTAGGCTTGCCCGAGTATCATGGAGTGACCAACTCCTACGTTCGATTCATCGCACGAGGTACACACTCGGATATCCCCAATAGTTGCACTTCGTGTCACGACTTTGGTAGTGCCCACATCCCGGGTTGGAATGCGGTCATGACCGACGGATCGATACGAACGGTAAGCTATCATGCCGACAAGATGATTCTCAAAGCTGTCGCATCGATCGCAGGTCAAGAAACCGCGACTTTGGATAACTAGGCCAACAGCTCGGAAACAGAATTGAGAACACCCTAAAGAGCCTTTTTTTTCGGCTCTGTAGGGTGTTTTTCTAGATCTTTGCTTTGATATCTCGCACTCAGCAACGCGGTACTCATTCTCCTCCACTTACCCGAAGCCCTTGAGTCCCAGCGATTCCTTTCGAGTACGAGCAGTCCGCCGCCTGCGGCGGACGGGAGTGAGTTTGGACGGTATTGACCTCATTGACAAGATTGACGGTATTGACAGCGGACCTTGTTGACGCGGTTGACCTCTTTGGGGCTTGACCTCTTTGGGACGTGGCAGTCAACAATGTCAATTTGGTCAATTCGCTCCGCTGTCAATGCAGTCAATCTTGTCAACACCGTCAATGCCGTCAAAGAAAACACCGCCCTTGTGCGATGTCTTTACCAACCCAGGCGCGATGCGGCATACATAATGCAGCAGGATTCCTGCAGCGACGCTGACGTTGAGCGAGTCGGTTCCCATCGCCATTTCGATCCGTATCCCCTTGGTGCAACTCTCGATGCACTCCTCAGGCAACCCGTGCGCTTCGTTTCCAAAGAGCACCAAGGTTGGTCCACTACGCTCGTACTGGGCTAGCTCGATGCTCTTGGAGGACAAACAAGCCGCCAACGATTCAATTCCGATCCGACTCGCTTGTCTCAAGGCCACAGCGACCTGCTCGGTTCGATAAAACGATAACTTAAACGCATTGCCCATCGAGACTCGCAAAACGCGCCGAGCAAAAGGGTCGACGCAATTGGGACCCAAGATAATGTCCCTGATTCCAAGTGCAGCGCACGAACGAAAAATAGATCCCATGTTCTCGGGGTCTTGAACCCCCACGAGCATCACCGCATTCCAGTCGGCACTAAAGGCTTGTTCGCGAGATAACCGCTCTGGTTCCCAATGCGGCATTTCGGGCCGAATTCCACAACCCATAAAACCACGGTGGAAATCAAAGCCGATCAGTTCAGAAACCAGCCCATGGGGGATGACCAAGATCGGTACATCGGATGGCAACCACTGGGTCGCTTGCTCTAGATCCTGCTGGTCGACCAAGATCGATTCGACTCTCAGCGGGCTGGCCAGGAGTCGCTGCACCAAAGGTCGACTTTCGGCGATGAACCGTCCACTAACCCGAGTTAAATTCGTGGTTCTAAGATTTCGGTAAGGATCCAAGCGTGGATCCTCGATCGAACTGATGCTCGTAAGATTCATTGCGGCTTGCGAATCGTCATTCTTCTCGATCCGACCAACCAATCTTGATCTCCGTAGACGTAACCGGAAACCACGTAGCGTCCAGAGATGCCTTCGGGGATCTGCAATTCGATTTCAAAGGCGCCCGCTTCGATCGATTTCTCGATGCGCTCGATCGTCAGTCGGTTGCTATCTTGGTAGTTCTTGTCCATTTGCTGATGGTCCTCTTGGGTCCCTTGATACGACCTCAAAGCCGAAACGCTTTCGGGCACTCGATCTCTGAGCATCGAGAGCTCGAGGATCAGCTTACCGGCTTGGCTCGACACGCCGGATATTTTTAGCGTTTCTCCGCTACTTGCCCTGCTTGGAACCTGGAGTTCGAGAGGATTTGGATAAGGGATCTTCAGCAGTGGATCACCGAGCAAATTCATAAGTCTGACGTGTTCACGTCGTTCGAGCGTCAAATCGTGATCGCTTGGGTTGAGAGCCTGAGCCATCTCGGTAACGATCTTGCGATAGCGTTTGCGAATATCGACAGCCTCCGATTCCGATGCATCTTTAGTGCCATTTTCAACGGAGCTGTTTTCGTCGTCGACCCATACCCGACGCTTGGCCTGCAAAACCAATTCTCCGAGGGTCTCGATTCGATCACGGAAACAACCGTTGAGCAATTCGCTCGAAAGCTGGCTGAGTCCATAAGGCATCGTGACGCGAGATCCACTGATCACCGCGATCGGACCTTGAGGTTGAGCAAGCAGTTGCTCGGAAAAACAATCCACCCGAGCGTCGTAGGCACCGGTCAAACAAGCCAGCATCAACGCGATCGGGGGGCGATTCTGACAGCGAAATCTCGCTGCATCGGTTGTCTGCCCGATAGGTAACCATTCCTTGGCAACCTGGAAATGATCCAATTGATCGACTTGACCATGACCGATATACACCCAAAACAATCCCCCTTGGTTGATCCGATCGATGTAAGACTCTCGAAGCTTCCACGGGTTTGGACAGTAGGTGCTCGTGCAACTTGCGACCGTCACGTTCAATTTGAAGTAGGAAGGAATCCCTTCGGTTAAAAATCGGCGTGTCACGGTTTCGATCGCCGTATCGGCTAGGAACCCAAAACCACCTACCCCGGCAGTGACATGAACCGTATCGTTCCAGGGGCCCGGTGCAATCGACTCATAGTCGATGCTACGTCTTAGCATGCGCTCGAGCTCTTGGGGTGTCTTTGCAGGCAACCTACCAACAGCAATATCCGGACAACCATCTTGATCCAAATCACCGTAGAGCGCGTCGGTACAGAGCTCCTTGGTCGTCAATTCCCCGAGCTGAATCTCCGTCTTCAAGACGATTCCAGGCGTTAACGCTTGCCACTTTTTCGGTGCGACCTCGATGGATGCATCGCCACACAAAAGAATCGCAACCGTCGGCGTGCTCGAGCTGGATATCGCGTTTGCGATCTGCTCTCGCAATCGAGTCGAACTGGCTACCGAGTCGACCTCGATGAACCGGTACTGCGAGCTGCGGTAAGCTTTCCACTGGGCAAGCCAAGTCGACCAATTTGCAGGGCGAACCAGTATGACTGACGGCTTTTCTTGGGCAATCGCAGGAGCGATCAGTAGGTTCGAAACTCCCAGTGCCCCGACGATCCAACATGCCCACAGGAAAGCCTGGATTGTGGTTATCCTTTTTTGCATCGCTTGGCCACCTGCTCCTTCATGAACTCTAAACCATCCTTGGCCAGTGTCAGCTCGTCGTCAAACATCCGCCGCCATATACGCGTCGCTGCAGCCAACTCAGGCAGTGCAAGCCCGAAGGCTTCGATCACCAACCAACCGTCGTAGCCAATCTGACCGATCGCATCAAAGTTCTCATCCCATCGGACGTTGCCCGCACCTGGAGTGCTCCGATCGTTCTCGCTGATGTGGATATGGCATAGCATGTCTTGGATGTCATGGATCGCTTTGCTAACACTCTTTTCTTCGATGTTTGAATGGAAAGTGTCGTACATCATGCGACAGTTCGGATGGTTGACCTGACGACAAAATTCAGCCGCGTCGGCTTGAGCATTCAAAAAATAGCATTCGAAGCGATTCAGCGGTTCAACACCGAGCATCACTCCGACCTTTCCCGCATGCTCGGCGACCTGCGACATGCTCTCGATCCCCCACTTCCACTCGTCCTTGGTCGGCCCTGCGCCGGAGAAGTAACCCAAAGCCGAATGAAACGGTCCAACGATGGTTTCGACACCCGCTGCCGCGCAGCAATCGAGCGTTCGCTTGTTGAGTTCAACCCCGTTGCGGCGAACCGATGCATCGGGACTGATCGGATTGTCATCGACGTTTCGAACCGTAACACCTGTACGCCTGAGTCCAATCGCATCGAGTTTCTTTCCCCAGGCGGCGTAGTCTAAGTCGAGATTGAACATCGGAATTTCAACACCGTCGTATCCAAAGCTCTTGAGTTTCTCAAGCACTGGAACCAAGCCCTCGTTGAGTTCTCCAGACCACAGCAGCAAATTCATTCCGTATTTCATCGATCGACTCCCGCACTCGCGGCAAAAAAAAGAACTTTTTGGAAAGGAATTTCTTCAGCGTATCGCCTTGGCCTAAGCCATGCAATATGGACCCGTGTATCATAAAAAGATTTGGTTCTACTGGTACTCGAAAAGATGCATTAGGACTTCAAGGCTTCGAGTAGCCTAACGAACTCAACGAAGGTCATTCCATGGAAGTCGATTGCCCCCATTGCCAAGCGATCTTGACCGTTCATCCCTCGGAGGCTGGATCGCTCTACGATTGTCCTATATGCACTGGGAAATTTCACGTTCCAGTGCCCATGGCAAGACCTCGGGATCCGTCCAGTGACGGCAGGTCAAGCCCTTATGCCTCTTATGGAAATCCATACGAATCCAATCTAGAGTCGAGAGACTTCGTAGGCAAGAAAATCGCCGCAGGTATCTGCGGCATCCTTTTAGGCTGGTTGGGGGTTCACAAATTCATTCTTGGTCTTAATAACGCTGGCGTTATTATGCTTGTGGTTACTCTCTCATGCATTTTTTTGACCCCATGCCTCATCGTTCCCATCTTTGGTCTATTTGCGATGCAGGTCATCGGTTTTATCGAAGGGATCATTTACCTGACGATGCCCGATGAGGCGTTCTATCAAACCTACGGTGTCGAGAAAAAAGAGTGGTTTTAATCCACGTGTTAACTCAGCGCCTCGATCATATCGAGCGTGGCACTTCGAACTGCCGCAGTCCAAGGCGATGACGAGCGATACTTGGGCTGCTCGTAAGCGAAGATAATACCCCGCGAGGAGTTGACGATTGCACCGAGCCCTCGTGAATCAAACCCGAGTTTTACATCCTCTGCCGAGCCTCCCTGGGCCCCATAGCCAGGGATCAAGATCCAAGTGCTAGGCATACGTTCTCGCATGGCCTGGAGTTGCTGTGGATAAGTCGCTCCGACGACGGCTCCAATGTCACCGTATCCGAGCTCCCCTCGTGTTGCATGCGATAATGCTTCAACATGATCGGCGATTTTTTCGCTGACTGTTCTGCCATCTTGCAACTTCTGATCTTGGAAAAAACTACTTCCCGGATTGGATGTCTTCACCAAGACGAACAGTCCCGATGCGCCCTCTGAGCAGCGCTGAGTGAAGGGATCGAGCGTATCTGCACCAAGATAAGGGTTGACTGTCAGTGCATCCGCACCCCAAGGGCTATACTCGCGGGTGCCTGGAGCCCCCGAGCCAAGATAAGCGTTCGCGTAGGCACTGGCCGTTGTGCCGATGTCACCCCGCTTGGCATCCATGATCACCATTAGTCCACGTTGGCTCGCGTATCGAACCGTCTTGTGCAGCGCTGCCATTCCAAGCGGCCCGAACTCTTCAAAGAAGGCAGCTTGGGGTTTTACCACCGGAACCAAATCGGATACCGCATCGATGACTTCTAGGCAAAACGTCTCGACGGCACCAACGATCGATTCGATGTCGGCATTCGAGCCGGGTCTTAGACCTTCGGGGAGTGAGTTTGCGCGTGGGTCGATGCCGACGCAAACTGGATTTTTCTTCTTTGAGACTGCTTCAGCGAGTCGTTGACCAAAAGGAGTCATATCAAGATTTCTTAGGCGAAAGGAATTCCAAAAGCCGCTTAGGCACCTCGGCCTTCATATGCTTGGGCAATGCCGAGTCGGGATCAGAACCTTGGACTTTTTCTTCCTTTTTCTCGGACATGTCCTCGGCATAAGGGGCCTCATCGCTCAAGACCAGTACCAACCGAATGGGGGTAAATCTCTTGGGAATCTTGTCGGTGTAAGCTTCAAAAACCAATCCGGCATTGGCCGCATCGCTTTTGACGGCCACGTCCATGGTGGAAGTCATGAAATTCGCTACGCTCAAAAGTTCGCCGCCATCACCCATGTAGGTCTCATTGCCGGTATCGGGATCCTTGTAGATCTTGCTACCAGCAAACACCCAATCCCAAAACATCGGTTTTTTGGTTCCTGTTTGACGGATCCAATGTTGGGCTAAGGTTGCTTGGGTTTCCCCTTTTTCATTGTGCCAAAGTGCATAGACTCGGATCGTTGTGCCACTGGCGGGGGTGAACTTAGGTTCAAAAGCCACCGGCTTGCCTGGGTTGGCACCTACAGCAAGAAGCGATGCGTGGACAAAACGGGACTTGGCAAACACGGCCACGATCGACTCGTGCTCTTTGGTTCCGATTGGACAAGCGAACATCTCCAGAGGAGCGTTTCTTTGGCAAATGTAGCCATCGACAATGACGGCTTGCTCATCGCGATGAATCCAGACCCTACCGTCATCGACCATCTTTTTGCAATCGGGCGGATCGGTAAAATTCTTTTCGAGTCTTTTGAGGATTTCTGATTGTTCGAGCCAAGCCTCATCCTGCCCGAAAGCTACCTGCGAGCTATTTCCGAACAACAATCCGAAAAGAAATGGTGCAAAGATTGTCAGCAAACAAGTACGCAACGGGTCGCTGAATAAGGAAACCTTGTGATTTCCATCGCTAGTATCGAGTCCTGTCATTTCAAGACCACTTCTTTGGAGTACCTTGGGCTTTTTTAACACCCAATTTGGGGGATAGGTTCGATTCTGGGAATCATCCAAAATGATTCTTGCATCTAGAATTTCTGGAACAACAATTGGGGCTTGTCGTAGCCCGATATCGTATCACGTTTTTACACTTTGGACGAGATCCTATGGACTGGGTAAAGCCCAAGCATCGAGCAGGTCGCTCGAAAGAAGCCTCCGCTGGCGATGCCGATAACCAAACGGCCATGCAGTGGTTAGAGAAACTCTGCGTAGACAATGTTGCTTTGTTGCAAAGCTCCTTGCCCGTCGAGCCTAAGAAGAGCAAGCAAAAGCCCTCGGACTTTCCGATCCACCAATACCTTCAAGCGATGCTTTGGGGTATTGGCAAATGGGACGTCGCTAAGCCAGCGCATCGGGAGTTTCTCCAGGACTTAGTCGATGCCTTTGGTGCCGAACCCTTTGGCTATAGCCTTCCGAAGTCCAATCGCAAAGCCAAACGAGGCAAGCAGTCGATTGCCGTTCCCGAGGAGATCCGCGCCCAGCAGGTCGCTCAGGCGGCCAAGATCGGCAAGTGGATCACCCAACAGCTACCTAAGTCGAGCTATGACCCTTACGTCGCCTTGACCGCAACAGGTTGGCTCTATGCCCTGCCCGAAGTCGGCCGCGATATCCCCCCTGCCCTTTGGCTTGAAGTTCTCCAATCGACGCTTACTCAGGTCGATCGAGCTTGGGAACAAGGCCCATCAGATGGTTTATTTCCATGGGTGATCTGGGCTTGCGAAGTGCCATTGGCTTTGGCCAAACAAATGTCCCACTTGGGTGGTAAAGATCGCATCGTCGGTGAAACACTCAACCGCTTGGCATTGCTAATCGAGCAGACGGCCGAAGATCCCCAAGCCTTGCTGAGTTTCGGTGCTCAGGATCTACGAGCCTTTGTCGCTTCGCTCATCCGAAGCCGTTGGGCAGCCGACAGTGTCGGTGCTCGCAAATGGTATCCACCCCAGCGTCGAGCTTTGGCTAAACTTCAGTCGATCCTCTTGCACCTGACGGATTCTACCGGCCATGCGATGCTCGATCAGGCCGAGGCCAGTCGCCACGACGTCGAATTCTGGACGTCGCTCATGCGGCTCTGCAAAGAACACAAGAAAGTTCAGCTTGCTGCTGCAGTTGCCCTTCCCGACGAAGTCGGCAAGCATCAGGGTTTCAAGCCTGCAAAGATTCGCAAGAATAAAACCAACGATGCAAGGCTCCCAAAGCCAAGTTGTTATTGGGAAAAAAGTCAAATCGTCTCGATGCGTCGCAATTGGCGCAAAAGCGATTGCCAACTAGCCCTGGATTTCTCCGGAGATTCAATCTGGTTGGATCTGTGCGATGAGTCGGGCAAAAGAATTTTCTCAGGTGACTGGGATATCGCTTTGGAGTACCGAGGCAAACCTATCAATATCGATGTGGCTTGGAACGAAGTCTGCTGGTTCTCCGATGACGATGTCGACTACCTCGAACTCGAATGCGACCTCGAAGGTACTTGCACGATCTACCGTCAAGTCATGCTCATGAGGCAAGAGGGTATGGTCTACATGGCCGATTCGGTGATGGGGAATCCTGCGGACACCAAGGCCGATTGGAAGTCGATCTCGACGTGGACTCTTGATCCTTCGGTCAGCTTTCAGCCGCAATCAAAGAGCAACGAAGGCCGCATCGAAAGGCATTCCCATGACGAGCAATCCAACCAAGACACAAACGAGCCGGTGGCTTTGCTTTTGCCGCTGAGTCTGCCTGAGTGGCGAAGAGGCACAACCCAAGGGAGCCTTCAGGGTGCCCCAGGGAAAGTCATGCTCGAGGCTCGCACCACCCGCACGCGGCTCCTGAGTTCGATGCTCGTGAGCGTTGGGTCCAAGAGTCGTAACCCCAAGTACACCTGGCGGCCTTTGACGGTTGCAGAGAACCTTCACAAAGTTTCTGATGATGTAGCACAAGGTTGCCGAGTTCAAATCGGTGACGATCAATGGGTCTTCTACCGTTCACTGGCTCCCTGCTCGCGACGGACTCTCATGGGCCTGCATCTGAGCATGGAGTTCTATGCCGGCAGATTCATGAAAGACGATGGGACTTACGAACCTTTGGTCGAAGTCAGCCCGGAATAATGTGCGGGCGATTGACTCTCCACACCCCGGTGCTCGATTGGCTCTTGGAGTTCTTCCCAGCCTACAGCAACATCTGGCCTGCAAGTATCGGGGCGATTATCAAGACGCATCCAGGGATATGCCAGGCTCGCTACAACATCGCACCGACGCAATCGGTGCTTGTCGTTAGGCAGTTTGCTGAAGATGCCTCGCCGCAACTCGAAGCCATGCGATGGGGACTCGTCCCCCCTTGGGCTGACTCCCTGAAAATCTCTTACAGCATGATCAATGCGCGCTGCGAAACACTCGAAGAAAAGCCGACCTATAAACATCTGCTGGACCAAGGCCGTTGCGTGCTGCTTGCAGACGGTTACTACGAGTGGAAGCAAATGCTTGGTCCTGAAGCCTCTGCGAAAGAGCAAGCAGCAAACAAGCAAACCTATTGGATCCATCGGCCAGAGTCGAAACCACTGGCATTGGCTTGCCTTTGGACTTCCAACCACAAAGCACTCGAAGGCAGTCTTAGCCCCGAGCCACTTTTGTCGACAACCATCATCACCACCGATGCTGGAACCGATACGCGCTCAGTTCACGATCGCATGCCAGTAGTGCTCCAGGACGAATCGACTGTCTCTCGATGGCTCGCTAAAGATGCTCACTGGCAAAGCGTCAAAGACCTTGTCGGGCCCGCAACCTCCGGAACATTGCAACCGACTCGCGTGTCGAGCAAAGCCAACTCGGTTCGCAACCAAGGCCCCGAGCTGATCCTCCCGGAGCTTTACACTCCAGAGTTGTTCTAAGTCGTCCCGTTTAGTTTTCGCCGACATCCTGCTGACGAATCTGGGCAAAGACTTCGAGCACTTCGTGCAAGTCCTGCGAAATCTCGATCTCATCCTCACTGAAGTCTTCGATCCAAACCAGTTCGTTGGCCATGCAAGCCTTAAAGGCATCGAGTAAATCCGCCAAACGAACCTTTGCTCGATCGCCCGAAATATTCTTAACGATCGGTCGTGCAGCAACCCCGGGGAATTGTCCTAGAACCGCAGTAGGCCGCGAGATGGTGAAGGAATCTGAAGCAATCAGATCATTCGAAGGAGCACAAACCAGAATTGAGTCGATCGGAAGCGTCGAAGCAGCAGGAGAATTCATGGGGACAATCGTTTCTTGAGCAAACTAACAAAACATGTTCAATACAATGCACGCAAGGCTCGACCCGATTTGTCCCCTATCGAGCATTTTCCGCACTGGAAACATCGTCCTAAATCCGCTCTGGCTTGAGCCAAAAATCGCCTCCGTTGCAGTTTCGTTTGCCCGTCTGGCAAACCTGGTAAAATGGGGTCTCGGGAGAATCCTGCCACGCTCGATGGCTCAAAGCTTGACAACTACCCCCCTCTGCCCTAGATTCCCAAGTTCCCCCACTTGGCGATTGCGGTTCTTGTGGCGGATGATGTCCAATTTTTTGATCCAGGATGGTTTGACATCCTATCCCGACAGGCATTGATTGCCACCACAATGACTCCTACCAATCGTCTATGAAAGATCTACCCGCGATCGCCCGGTACATGCGGCTCCCGGAGGAGTTGCTACGGTTCCCTGTCGAACTGTTCAACCAAGGTTACGAGCCAAACTATCTGGCTACCTATCGCCCCGATGAACTCGGTGGACTCGATAGCAAAACCCTCTCGCGCCTCAAACGCTCTGTGGTCTACGAGGCAAACCTCTCGGCCCACAAAGAGCAAATCGCACAGTCCCTTGAAAAAGATGGTCACTGGAGCGATACGGTCTCGAAGGTCATCAACCAATGCACCTCGGTCTCTCAGGTCGATGCGATCGTAAAGAACCTGCGAGGTAAGAAAACAGCCAAGGCCTTTGCAGAAGCCGATCCAAACATCGAGAAAGTCGGCCAAGCGATTCTGTTGGCTCGCGGCGAAAACATTCAAGACCTACCGAGTTGGATTCAGAACCAAACGGGACTCAGTCCAGAAGACACTGAGCTTCTTATTCCTAAAGTCAAGCGATGGTTGCAACTGCTCCTGAGCGAAGACGCACAACTGGTACTGACCCTTCAGAGAGCCTTGCTCAAGAACGCAGTCGTCTCGGTCAAGATTCTCCCCGAACCAAGCAAAGATACCGATAAAGATACAGATAAAAATTCCGCAGGCTCAGCGGCTTCAACTTCATCGGCTCAGGCTCAAGCTATCGAGACCACGGAGAGTGCTTCTTCTGTGAATACAGAGATAGCCTCTACCGAAACAACTACGCCAGTGGCTAACACTCAAGAGCCAACGGCCCAAGAGCCAACCGCCGATGAGTCGGTTGCTGATGTACCAGTGCTCAGCGATACGGCAATCCCCGATGCACAGCCCGAGCAGCCCGCAACGGATCAAGTCGCAGAGGACTCCAAAGAGACTTCCATCGCCTCGTTTCAGACAGATCGCAAGAAATCCAAACAAGTAAAAACCAAAAGCCTTAGCGATAAACAACTCTCACCAAGGCAACGCCGTCGAAGATGGCTGCGTGGGATTCTCGAATCCTACAGCCGGCTCCGAAAGCCTCTGCATGACCTGACACCATTCCAGGTCATGATGCTCTCGCGCGGCCTGCGATCCCAGATCATCCAACTGAACTTCCAGATCGATACAAAATCACTCGTGCAGCTTTGCCGCGACTCCCTGTGCCCAGGTCGTCACCCCCTGCACCCACTGCTCATGGAAGTCTCCGATACGGGGCTCAAAGAATTTCTTCTACCCAGGTTGCAACAGGATGTCCTTGGGATCCTCGAAGAAGACGCCAATCAAGCACTCATCGAATCGGCGGTCGATCACCTCGAAGCCGTCATGCTCCAGCGCCCGATTCGCGGACATCGAATCCTCCTGATCGATGCCGTCGGTCAAAAAACCGCCGCTGTCGCAATCGTCGACTCAAAAGGCGAATTGCTCATGACCGGCGATATCGTCTGCAATTCCTCCAAACCCGATGTCGTCTCCCAAAACGTAACCCAACTCGGGCAGTGGATCCACCAACACCAAGTCACTTTGGTCGCACTGACCAACGGACATGCTCGCAGATACTTGATCCATTCAGTCGCCGAATTGATGAAGCAGTCCGCAGAGGGAAGTCTCTACTGGACGTTTGCAGACCGCCAGGGAGGCGATGCCTTCTGCACCTCTCGCAATTCACTTGTCGAACTTCCGAAAATCTCACGCAGGCACCGAGCTGCTGTATGGCTTGCTTGGAAACTCCAAGACCCCCTGAAGCAAATTCTCAAGATCGAGCCAGCACGCCTGCGACTTGGATCCTACCAACGCGAGTTGCCTCAGGGCGAACTCGAATCGGCTCTCCAGGAAGCCATCTCTGCAGCGATCACCAAAGCTGGCGTCGACATGTATCATGCCGATGTCGAGGTTCTCAAACGCATCCCTGGCATGGACGATGCCACTGCCAAGCGGCTTGTCGAAGAACGACCAAAGGGATCGATCACCAACCGTGAATCGCTCTCGAAGTTCTTGAAGGAATCGCTCAGCGAGAATAAAGCCCGCCAAGCGATCGGGTTTTTGAGAGTTTACCAAAGCGAAAATTCGCTCGATGGAACCATCGTTCATCCAGAAGACTACCGACTCGCCGAACGTCTCGTCGCTCACGCTCAGCTCCCAGCGCCCGCGGCTAGTCCCGAAGGCTGGGAGAAACCGGACTACGAGAAGCTCGCACAAGCCATCGCGGCTGCCCAAAGCATAGCTCTCGACACAACAAACTCCGAAAACGTCGAAGCCTTCGGTTTTGAGTCCCATAGCGACGAAATCAATCCAAACTTTGGTGTTGAAGTCGCGGCAGATCAGACGGATCAGACGGATCGGACAGATCGGACAGAGCAGACAGATCAGACAGAGCAGACAGATCGGACAGATCGGACGGAGCAGACAGAGCGGCCTGCTGTGAGCATGCCTGAGATTCCCGAAGGCCCCATGCAGAGGCCTGCCTTGGCAATCGATGCAGATAAGCTTGCGAGAAGCTGGCAAGTCGGTCGCTCGAAACTCTTGTCTGTTTCCAGAGCCTTGCAGTTCCCGTTTGCCGATGGCCGTGATTTCCAATATCCAATTCCCCTTCGAAGCTATGTCCCATCGATGGATCGGCTTGAACCCGGAACCATGCTCTCGGCCTTGGTCATCGGTATCGCCAACTTTGGCGTGTTTGTGGAACTAGGCCCCGATTGCACTGGGCTTGTTCACGTAAGCCAACTTGGGCATTCATTCGTCGAGGACGCTCATCAGTTTGTCCAAGTCGGCGATGTGGTCCCAGTTTGGGTGCTTCATACGGACGAATCAAAGAAACGAGTCGCTTTGACCATGCGAAGACCCGGCTCCGAGCAAGAGTCTTCGGCCCGTCAATCGTCCAATGACCGACCTGCGGGTGAGAATAGAAATCGCCAGGAGCGAACAGACCGACCTGATCGCCGAGGATCGAGCGGATCAAGTCGCCCCAATAGCAACAATCCCAACGAGCAATCCCGAGGCCCACGACCGGGTGGTCGTCCAAACGATCGCCGCTCTGGACCTTCAGGCGATTCGCGAGGACCCAATCGAGGCCGGCAACAAGACCAAGGACGAAAACCGCAATACAATCGAGATGCGTCGGACAACAACGACTCTCGCTCGCAAAGGCCTGTGAAGATTTCGCGTCCCGTGCCAGAAAAGCCGATCTCTGAAGCGATGCAACAAGGCAAGGAGCCTTTGAGATCGTTCGGCGATCTGATGCAGTTTCTAAAGAAAACCACGGGGCCAGAGGAAACTCCCAAGCCAAACCCTGCTCCCAGTGATCCTCCAAGTGACAATCCAGGTACTCAGGCTCCTACCGATACACCAGCCCCCGGGGACGATGATGTCGGAGTTTGAGGAGAGGCTTAAGAAAGCCATCGCACGTGGGGCTAGCAGAGCCGAGTCAATGCAGTCCGAAGAGCAACGCAAACGCCAAGAAGCCGAAGAATACAAAAGGCTCCATACCAAATACCGGCTGGATCTGACCGAACGGATTGAATCGGTCGTCAAGAAGATGATCGACATGTTCCCAGGCTTTCGATACCAATCGGTCTTTGGTGAGAGTGGTTGGGGAAGTGCCTGTACCCGAGATGATCTTGTCATCGAACGAGGGGTTCGATCGAACAAATACTCGCGTTTTGAAATGGTCGTTCGCCCGATCAACGAATTCTATGTTTTGGATCTGCAGGTCAAAGGGACGATTGCGGACCGAGAACTGCTGACCCGAGCCTTCTATCAACCGCTAGGCCAAGTCGACATCGAGCGATTCTACAAATCGGTCGACGATTGGGCGATCGCCTACGCAGAGCTCTACGCTACCAAACGCGGCTAGGATCCAGTTTAGAGTCCAAGCGATTGCTGATAATAGGGCGAGATCATCCAATAAGCGATCACGCCCGTGACCGAGACGTAGAGCCAAATCGGATAAGCCAAGTTAGCGACGCGTCGATGAGAATCAAAGCGTCCAAGCAGTGCGTACCAGAGGGCTCGCAGGACCAGTGGCAAGACCACGAGCGACAAAAGGATGTGGGACAAAAGGACAAAATAATAAATCCCACGGATCGCTCCTTCTCCACCAAATTTGGTCGAGGGATTCGTCAGGTGGTACAGGACGTAACAGACCAAGAAACCTGCACCGAGTCCGAACGCTGTGAGCATCGCGCTGCGATGCAATGCGACGTTTCCCGAGCGGATCGCAATCCAACCGATCAGCAGCACGCTGCTAGTCACGACATTGATCGCACCGATCAAATGCGGTAACTGCTTGGTCCAACTCCCAAGATCGATCTTGGTCGGGATCCCTAAAAGCAGTGCGACGACCAAGGGGATAGCGATCGAAAGGATATTGGCCACCAGCATTGCTTTACGATCCGACGTTGTATCTGTCATGAATTTGCTTCAGTTTGATTTGAAAAAAGGAGGACTTACGGTAAGCTTTTGGGAAGATATAGGGTGGTTGGGCACCAGTGACTTCGTGCTCGTGCTCAGTGAAACGGTGCTCGTCATCGTAATCGAAAAGGATTTGTGGCGAACGATCTAGGTTTTGAAACTATGCAGAATTTCAACAGTCTGGTCGCTCAAACTCTTTCGGACGGGCTTCGCGTACGAGTGCGAATCGTGACAGTCGCGTATACTCCGATCCATAATAGTTCCTGACGATCGAATTTAATGTACTCGTACTCGAAAATAAGCATAGGGGATGATTTTCACGACCAGGAGCGATTCAAAGTGAGCATAGCAAGATGAGCACACTGCTGAAGGAAGAATCCGAGACCCGGATAGTGCTTGAAAATGTGAGCTGGGAAATTTTCGTGGCGTTGGCCGACGAACGTCGAGGAAGTGTTCCTCGTTTGTCCTACGACGAAGGAGTGTTGGAGATGATGAGTCCGAAACGCAAACACGAGAGTATCAGTTGCCTCCTTGGACGAATGATCGAAGCCTATTCGGAAATCAAAGGGATCGAAATCCTCAGTGTCGCTTCCGTGACCGTGAAACGAAGTGACTTGAACCAAACGACTGACACTACTCCTGCGATTATTTCAAGCTTCGCATCGAATCGAAATTACGATCTTCCTAGGACTCGGCTTACTTGCTGCTGGTTGACTGGATGGATAATTCCGACTTCCGTGATGATTGCCGTGATTAGTTCCGACGGCGTGACATCGAAGGCTGGATTGTAGACTTGGACCTCCACAGGTGCGGTCCGTTTTCCAAATGCAGCGGTGATCTCCTCGGATTTGCGTTGTTCGATCGGGATATCAGCCCCATCGACAATCGAAAGATCAAATGTGCTCGAAGGAGCGGCAACCAAAAATGGAATCTGATGATGCTTGGCCAAAACGGCTAGCCCATAGGTTCCGATCTTATTGGCTGTATCCCCTCGGGCTGTGATCCGATCGGCTCCGACGATCACATAC
The DNA here is from genome assembly GCA_046086605.1 of Pirellula sp. Classification (GTDB taxonomy): domain Bacteria; phylum Planctomycetota; class Planctomycetia; order Pirellulales; family Pirellulaceae; genus JBKCUI01. The sequence continues at coordinate 16,367 of JBJSXX010000171.1, forward strand.
TGGACGCGTCCTTCTCGCATCACCTGAGCTGCCATCGAGTCGCAGATCAGGGTGCTTGGCACCCCGTGCTGCTTGAGCTCCCACATCGTCAATCGGGCACCCTGCAACAATGGCCGCGTCTCGTCGGCATAGACCTGAATCTGCTTGCCCTGATAGTGAGCGGTTAAAATCGCCGCTAGCGCGGTTCCAAACTCAGAGGTAGCAAGCCCTCCGGTGTTGCAGTGCGTCAGGATCCCACAACCGGGTTCAAAACAGGACGCTCCGTATTCCCCAATGGCATGGCACATGCGGCGATCCTCATCATGGATCTGTCTTGCCTCACGCAGCAATTGGTTTGCAAGCTCGGCCGCCGAAGCGACGTTGCTATTGCGATCGATGATACGCCGCATGCGATCCAAAGCCCAAAATAAATTCACCGCTGTTGGGCGACTTGTGGCCAAGTAATCGCACAAGGATCTAGCCCGCTGAACCGACTCGTCAATCCCGGCACGACGCTGAGCCAAAGGTTGCATGCCTGTGACGACCGCATAGGCCGCCGCAATTCCGATGGCCGGTGCACCGCGCACCCTCAGCGATACGATCGCCTCGTGCGCTTCTTCGACACTCTGGATCGGAATCATCCGAAGTGTCTCTGGGAGCAATGTCTGATCCAACAGTTCGAGCTGGCCCAACGAATCGCCTTGCCATCGAACGGAAACGTAAGGGCTTTGCCCTAGAGATACGGGTGTTTGATCACTCATCAGTTTGGTTCTAGAGCCTTTCTATTGCCTGACTTCCAAGATTCCATTCATCACCATCCAATGACCAGGAAAGGTGCACAGATAGGGATATCGTCCGGGCTTTTCAGGAGCTTTGAAATAGATCGAAAATTCCGAACCCGGCTCGATGATATCGGTAAAACAAATCACTGCATCGGAGTCCGGAACATACTGCTTGAGATAAGCTTCCGGGGAGCCGATGAGCTTATTGGCCAAATCACCGACTTGTTCGAGTGTTCCGGGTTGAAGCAACGCCCAATTGTGAGGAACCACATCGGGATTCACAAATTTCAGCTTGATCACCTCGCCGGGTTTGGCTTGCAGTTTCTTTTCGGAAAACTGCAAATTATCCATGGCTTTGATTTGAATCTCCCGAGCTCCATCGAGTTTCTTTTGCCAAGGATTCGCGATCCGCTTGGTCAACCAATCCAAGTCGCGACTCATCGGATGGGGCAGTTTTTTGCCAATCGCATTGCGGGCGACTAAACGCTCCGAATCGTAAGGCTTATCCAAAGCGTTCACCGTCGCAAAGAGTTCGACGGGCTTGGATGTGCCAATGTCCAAAAGCAAATGCAATTGACTGCAAAGTTGCATTTCAGGAATTTCTAAAAACAAACTCTTGGCATCCTCCGAAACGATCACGCTGCGAATGTCGAGCACGTCGTGACCCATCGCCCCCTCATGCACCACCGAATATTCGCGGGAGCCATAAGCTGGCGAGTAGCGATAGTTCCAACACTGTGCAAAGTGCTTGCGGATCTCTTGAACCTTAGTCGAATCAATCGGACTTGAAAAATGAATCTGAACTCCATTTTCATGAACGTGGAAGCCTGTCGGAAGGATCGCTCCAGATCCAGTGTATCGCAGGCGCTGGAAACAACCTGCAGCGGGTGTATAAGTTCCCCAGCCATGCATGCCTGTGACATAGATGCAACCGTCCTGAGTTCTCACTCGGGCTCTATGGGCTCCAGATCGAAAATCACCAGGCAGTGGACTAAAGGCTCCTTGCCACTGCGAACCGACCCGATCTCGTAGTAAAAGGTGCATCGTACCGGTGCCAAAGGATGTGTGAACAATCTGACCATCCAAAGGCCCAATCTTGGGACTGTGGACTTGCAACTGTCCACCACTGGAGTTGTCGATCCCACGAGGTAAATACAGTAGCGGCAATTCAATCTTCTGGTTTGGCCTAGGCCCTCGATACCCATAAAAAGGTGCCGGATTGGTCGCATAGCGATTCGCTCCATCAGAGGATTCGCTAGGGGTGACCAAGCAAATCATCGATGTTGGAGTCCAATCCCCTTCCGAACAAGGGACCGTCAAAGATCCGTCGTCCAAGAGGCCTATCCCATCGGGGTTCCTGAATCCTGTCGCGATAATACTCGCAGTTCGACCATCGGGACTGATGCGTACCAATCCCTCGTTACCTGATGCAAAATAAAAGTAACCGTCAGAGTCCCGCTCTAGCCCACACAAGTAATCATGTCCCGATGGAGATGTCGTGTAGGCGTTCGAGAAACACTCATAAAAATCAATCTCCTCGTCGCCATCCAAGTCGTGCAGGCGTGTGATTTGATTGCGGCCTAACGTGTAGATCTTGTCTTCGTGAACGACACAACCCAGCAGATGATGCATGCCGGCTGCAATCCGCTTCCAACTCGCCGTGTCGGTGTCGAGCCCTGAGACCAACCACACGTCCCCTTGCATGCTGACGACCACGGCTCGCCCATCGCTCAAGAAGGCATGCGCACCTCCGGCGATGAGCGTCCTCCATGGGTTGTCGTTTGGAAGCTCGATTGTGTCGACCACATATCCACTCCCCTGCCCCATGCGAATCGGGGTCTGGAATGTTTGAGGCCACTGCGACTTGCCTCCTAGAAGCACATCCTTTTTGGGGTGCTCACTGGCCGGTGCGATCGTTCGCTTCCACTGCCCGCTAGCATCGAGACCTAAATGATCCAAGTACATTTTCGATTCGTGTTCCACCGCAAAGACCACTTCCGTGCCACTTCGATAGATACCTCGATAGCGAGCTTGTTCAGCCCCAGGGATGATCTGTCGAAAAGATTTCGCCCAATCCCCTAGCTCTTGCTTGGTGCCTTCGATTCTAAAACCGTCGATGTAGCCATGCCGCACATCGGTGAAACGGACAAAGCCACCGGACCATACCGCTTCGTAGGCTAACGTGTCGGTGTTGAAGCATGCAGAAAGTTTCTGATCGGTTGAGATTCGGATCGCTACGGCCCGGGGGGCTACTTTGGGCTCACCGACCAAGACGTTGCTTTGCATCGATCCTAAATCGACTTGGTTCCACTCATCGCCCTTCCAAGTGTCCTCCTTTTGATTTCCCCAATGACCGAACTTGCCTCCATCGAGCCCAGGGAAAGGTTCGACCCAAGTTGGCCGATTCTTCATCGCAGCAAAGTGCAACGCTTGTTTGGTATACCAATCGTAAACCCGATCACGATTGACGAACTCTGTGTGGTTTGGATAGTGCTCGGGAATCAGAGGTGGGGTCGTCCAAGTGAACTTCGCTGGTTCGTGAGTACTTGCCGATCGAATCTGAGCTTCGAGATTTGCAAGGTCCACAGGATCGGTTCCAAGGCCTATGAGAAAACGAAGCAAGTCGGCTTGCTGGCCTAAGGGCAACGATTCAAAAAGGCCCGCAGGCATCAACGATGCACTTTTTGCCATTTGCTCGATCGCATCGCGGCGAATCGATTGCGTTTGACGAGTCGCCGGATCGACGAACACCAGCGGCGATGCTTCCGGATCCTGCACATAACCCGTTAAAACCTGATCGTCCTCGGTCTGAATCTTGTAGGCTTGGTAACCCGGTTCCTGATTGCGGTTAGGCCACAGCAGGCTTTCGGCAAGTTGCTCAGGCGTGCGTTGCTTACCGATTTGAGTCAGTTCCGGACCGATCACTCCACCGGCACTTCCAATCCGATGGCAAGAAAAACAAGCTAGGTTCGCGCGGGTGAATGCTCCAAGTCCCCTTGTGACATCCCCACGAGTCTTGGCCTCGCGCACCAAGCTGTCGAGTTTGTCTTGGGAAAATGCAGACTCCTGGGCATGGAGTGTTTGCCCCCAAGCACCAAGAGCCAAAAAAATAGCTAGCAAAACAAAGTTTCTTTTTGGAAGAGCCATAGCAGGAGGGATTGTGGCGCTAGGAAAGGGACGCGATTGGGTGAACTTCATATCTGTCCGCAAGTTCGCTTCGATGGGGGGACGAATATACAATGCGTGGGAGTGTGGGTAGAAGGCGTTTGGATCGGAATCCGATTATAGTCGATTTTGGCTTAGCATGACGGGAACCTGGAAGATCGCAGCAAGGTCGCTTTTCGTCGGGGCGATCGTCTTTGGATGCATTTCGCTTGGGACTGATACGTTGCGGGCTCAGCAGGATGGGTTGTTGGTTTCTGGTGATCCTGTGCTGGCCGAGCGCAAGTTGGATTTGCCTGAGACGCTCAATGAGGTGGCCAGTCCGACCCAAGCCGAGCTCAAGGAGCTCAGCCAGTGGGTGCGTTGGATGTGTTTGATGAATCTGCCTGCCAACGTCGAGGACACCCGCAAGTGGGGCAAGCAGCGTCGGGTCTGGGACGGCTTGGATGTGAAGCTCGATGGGTTGCGGATCGACACCAAGCAGCGGTGGAAGATGGCCAATGACGGGACTTGGTCTCGTTACTTGATCGAGTTTGTGGATCCGGCCAAGGAGTTGCAGGTGGAGGTCAAAAAGTTTGACGTCGAGCCTGATGGAAAGAAGTTCACAACGAGTGTTTGGGTAGTCGCACCATTAAAACTTTTCGGTCGAGCGAACCAGTTCGCGCGGGACGTGCAACTTGTGAGTGTTTCGGCCAAAGCGGATGCGACGGTGCGGATGAAGGTCGATTGCGAGGTCGAGATCAAGTTGATACCGGTGTCGTTTCCCCCGGATGTTGAGTTTCGCCCTAAGGTGACCGATGCGACGATCGAGTTACTGGACTTCCGGATGCACGAGATCAGTAAGATCCATGGCGATACTGCCGAGTGGCTCGGGGATGGGATTCGAGAGATCTTGGATCGCAAGCTTGCCGAGTATCGGGACAAGTTGGTCATCAAGATGAATCAGACGATCAGCAAGCAGCAATCGAAACTGCGCATTTCGGCTTCCAAGTGGCTCAGCAGTTCAATGAACCTCGCCTCCAAGAAGACTACCGCCGATTGAAAGTTTTTGGTTCGTAGTACCTCGTGCTCGTACTAGAATATCGGCCGTATGATACTCGTCTTCGAAGCTAAGATTCGGGATGGAGCCCATAAGGGCATAGATTCCTAAACAAATCTTTTTGAAACACAGAGTCGCAGAGAGCACAGAGAGCCGCTACTCATGAGGCCTGCAGTAGTCCCTCGTTGCGGATCTTCGTCGACCAAGCGTCTTTCAAATCCTGGTTTCCTGATTCTTGAGCGTGCCGCAGAGCGTTTTCCATTTGATGCTTGATGCTCTGCAGGGAACCTTCGTTTGGACTCGGCAGTGCCTTTAACTCGAGAGCATGACCGATCGCCTGCTGGAAATGCTCTTGAGCAGAATCGTTGCGGGTTGCCATCAGCTCGAATCGAATCAAGTGGACATGCAACTCCATGGCTTGGCTCAAGACGCTCTCGCTTGCCTGTGTGGATTGGATCAGCCCTTTGGCCACGGCCAGTGCGGATTGATAGGACTCCTGGGCCTGAACAAGCTCATTAGTCGCTTCGCTAAAATGGCCCAAGGAGTGTTGACCTCATTGGGAGAACCTGTGTTTCGTGGTTAATTCCCAATCTATAAGCTGCCATATTTTTTTGCCCTATCATTTTTTGCCCTATCATTTTTTTGCCCTATCGCCCGCCCTCGATGCGCATGAGCGTAAAGGGATACAGACTCGTCGCATAGATCGTTCCATCCCTCGTAACAATCATCGCCAAAACAACATGCAGCGGCGTCAAAGTCCCATCAGGCAATCGATGAAAACCATGCGTGGGCCTAGGTGTCCCATCCTCATTCTTGCCAGGACCCTTCGAAAAATCAAAGTACTCGGGATTCGTAATCGCTAGCACCCCCATGTCGACCATCTTGCCACTGGCCGGCTCATGGCGGATCAAATGATGGACATACCCATTCCCAAACCCCGTTTTGTTATCGATTCTCACCACCGTGTAAACTTGCCCGTCTGGCCCAATCGAAATCGATCCCCGCGAATCCGGATTCTCTCCCTCAATCCGGTTCCCTAAATCGATCGCCTGCAAAGCAATACCCGCATCCGCACTCAAATCGATCTTGAACATCCGAAGATCATTCAGGAGCTGCAAATAAGCCGTCTTGCCATCGGCTGCAATCCGCCAATCGGGATGAACTCGATCGGCACCAATAAACTCAGAAAACTTTCGATCCCCAACCATCAGCGGCGAGACACTCACCGCACCGCTTTGGGGTTCATAACGCGCAATTTGGTAATCGGAGGTCATCGCCGTCCCTCGACCTCGTGCATCGATGATCGTGTTGGGCTGATCTCTCAATATCACTCCAAGATCCCGATAGGTCTTAGACTTGATGTCATAGACCATCCAATGCTGCTCCTCACATGTGATCACATACAGTATCCCCCGGGCTTCATCGGACGTTACATCGATAACCCCCTCCCCTTCTTTCTTTCCCTTGCCCCTCTGCTCGGCAGTCAGTGGCATCGGCATACCCAAGTTCTCACTGGACTGAGTCTTCGGATCGTAGCTCATGACGTATCCTCCGAGATACTCCGGGATCGCTTGGCCTGCTTCAAGCAACTTCTTCTCCGCCGCAGTCGCATAACCTTGTTTGGATCATACGTAGATCTTACCCGAGGCCCCCACATGGTTGCGCGTATGGAGCTTGCTCTGGGCCGCATAGCCTGTGGCACTTAGTGGCAATCCCAAGAGCTTATGAGTGTCCAGAACCACTCGCATGGCTTCGGTCTTTGGATCGAACTCAACCAAATAAGCGTTTCGACCATAAGCCGCCGTGCCTATGTAGATCTTGCCATCGGCCCCCTCGCACAACGAAAAATAACCCGATTCCTCCGTCGTGGTCTCCGGTGGTATATGAAATGCCTTGGCCCTCACATAACGAAAGGGACTCGGTTGCTCTTGGCCAATGCCCCCCAGTGCCAGCCCAAATGCCAGCAGCAGTAAACTCATCGACCATGTGCGCAGCATGTCAGCCCCACTTACTTCGTTACGCGGTACAGGAACGGACGGCGAAACATTCCTCCAAAGTGATGGGGATTGTAAAGCCGCAGGGTTAGTCGATTCTTCCCAGGCTTGAGTTTGCCCGCAAGATCGACATCCCACTCGAATCGGTAATCGTTGAGCCACCAAAGCCCCTTGAAAGGTCGATACCCCACTTCGACGCCATCGACATACAGCCAACACTCGTTGAAGATGCCTGGAAATCGCAAGTGAACTGGCCCTTGGGTTTGCTCCGCAGTCAGTTCGATCTGGGTATCGTACCAAAGATGCCCCGTATAACTTTGATAATCCTCGGTCACGATCCCCTGAGCCTGCGCATAAAGATCTGTGCGCAGTGTCCGCCATGGACTTTCGATCGCTCGGGTATGCCATCGTTGCTCGATGCCCTGATTCGCAGGATCGGTTCGAAAAGACCAAAGCAAAGGCAAGTTCGCTATTCGAGTCCCTTTCGATCCATCGGTCCAAGGGATGAGCTCTTGATACTGCTGGACTTCACCCGGCCACCACGCGTACCCAGATTCCCCGATCTTCTTATAAGTCGTAAACGTGGGATTCATCTCGGTCAGTTGCTCTCGGATCTCCAGCCCGCGTTTGCCAAAGGCGACGGCCGCTTGATAATCCACTTGGGTGTTTGCCGCCTGGACCATGGCCATGTAAGCTTCGAGGAGATCAAACTGCAAACGAGCAAAACGCATCCTCTGTACAAAGAGTTTTGAGTTCCTCTCTTGCTTGGCTTCCAAAGGTCTGATGAGTTGCTCTGCAATCGCCAACTTGTCCTTCAAAGTAGCAATCAACTCCGGAGTGTAGATCGACGGAGCGATGAAGTATTCGTGCTCGGTCGCAAGCGTCGAATCCCAAGCTCGATAGATCTCCGACCAATACTCTTGCATCGGCTTGGCCGCAGGCCCATAGAATTTTGGATAGAACTCTTCGAGAAGCGTTCCTGCGTTGAGGTCGGGGTTCCAAAGCAGCTGGCCTCGGAAATAGAGGTTCAAGAACGTGGTTGCGGTCGCTCCGCGACTCTCGGTGTCGACTCCCAAAATCCCCGCCTTGCGGTAATGCTGCACGTCTTTTGCAAAGGCCTGATGCGATGGATTGGGGATGTCTCGCCAAACTAGCATGCTCTGGTCATAGTCGTAGATCACCACGCGACCTTCCATGATCTCGGCCCAGCGATAGAGGATCTCTTTGAGTTCTCGACGTGGTGCTGATCGCGGATCGTCCATCGAGTGAATCGGATCAAAGTCGATCGGTGCCAGGTAAGCCACCAGTGGCTTTGCAGCTTTGGCGATTCGCAAGGGTGGAAGTGTGATGTTCGAATACGCTAGAAAGCCAATGCGTGCTTTGCTCTCGGGTGCTTTGTCTTGAAGGATCCGAGCTACCTTGTTGTAGAAAACCATGAACGCATCGGTATAGGATTGCGTCTGAAAGTATTTGTCATACTGAAGTGCAATCAGCTCTTTGTCTTGGGGAGAATCCGACTCATAGAGTCCGTCTTCCATCCCTAGCTGGACATCGTTTCCGGCTTTGAATGTCGCGAGCACTTGATTGGCCACATGCTCTGCCGTTTTGTCCACCGAAATCGGTACATTGAACATCGATTTCCCCGGCGGGATGAGATCCTTGGTGTACTGGCCGAGGATATGACCATTGGGCACATTCAAATCGTTGAATCGATTCCGTCTCATGAATTCGGGTTTCCCTGAGTTTTCGCCCAACCAGGAAAGCCAGTAACGACGAACCTCGAACGGGGATGCATAAGCGTATTCGAGTTCACCAATGCTCAGATCTTGCAGTTCAGGAATGCACTCTCCGATCTCCGTGGGAAAATACCAGCGACATCCCCAGCGGTGCAAAAGCTCGCTGACAGCATAAGCGTGAGCGTCGGTATTGCTGCCAACAAGATAGACGCGATTGGCGTTGCGACGCAGTACGATCGCATCGCTGCGGAGCACTGGGTTGGGCTTTTGCGTTCGATCGAGTACCACTTGTAGCGTCGGCTCCAAGGACAAAGCTAGTTGACCGACGATCAGCAGAGGCTGGCTCGATGCGAGTGCCTTTTGGTTCTCGCCGGCATCTGCAAGAACCCTTACTTTCGCACCCGTCATCTTCTCGATCGTGCTTTGGAGATCCGCTGCCGCAGCTTTTTCTGGTTCGCTTGCAGACGGATCGATCAAGATCATGGCGGTCGACTGTCCCGAATGGACGATCGACAGCGGATTGCTTGAGGGTTGGCCAGCAAGCTGCGCGATAACCAGCGTTTCGAAAAAGATACTGAGCGATAGAGCAGCTACGATTGTCCTAAGTCCGATCATTGCTGCTCCTTGCTGTAGGCTGCTGCTTGGCTCTCGGATTGCCTGCTCGCTGATTTGCTGCCTTCTGGTTCGCGGGTGCATCGACCGCGCTGGGG
>JBJSXX010000172.1:0-13257 GCA_046086605.1 Pirellula sp.
CCTCCAACTCCCCAGCAGCCTTGGTCCTCTGATACTTCAAATCCAGATTGCTCAGCTCGCAAAGCACCTCTCCTTTTTCAACGCGCTGTTCGGGACGCTTATGCCAAGTAACTAGCTGTCCGGCGGCGATCGTTCGAACCTCGATCGATTTCGTAGGCTGAATCTCCGTCGGACAATACACGTAAAAAGGAACTGGTAAAAAGGCGATCGCAGAAAGAATCGCACAAGCGACTATCAAGCTCGTGGTGATGTTGGCCCGCTTCATCTTGGCTGCCCTCCCAGGTTGTCTGAAAAACTTAACCACCGACATAACTCCCGGAACAACCATCCCGGCCAATCCCGCCACCGCGAAAGCTCTCCCCAAGGACTGCAATCCATAAGGCTTGAGCACCTGGTTGAGAAACATGATGATCCCAAAGGCTACAACCCATCGGTAAATAAACGAACCGATCGTATAAGCTCCAAACAACAAGCGATTGCCTTGAGGAAGAAACGGGTTCTCTTGGAGTTCTAGCCCTAAGCAGTTCTTCTGAAACCAACGCTTGAGGATCTCGCTAGCTTTTTGCCTTAGGTTTGGGATCTCCAGGATGTCCATCAAGATGTAATAGCCGTCGAAACGCAGCAGAGGATTGCCATTGAAGACCACTGTCGATACCGAGCAGATAAACATCACGCTCAAACACAAAAAGTGGAACATCCCCGGTTCGCTATACCACCATAAAAACGTTGCTATCGAGGCGATGATCAGCTCGACATACATGCCCGCTGCCCCGATAAACACACGCTGCCACTTGTTAGGCAGCATCCACGAATCCGAGACGTTGCAATACAAGCAAGGAGTAAAGACCAAGAACATCAAACCCATCTCGTGGCACTCGCCGCCAAACTTCTTGCAGGAGAGTCCGTGACCGAACTCATGCAAGACCTTCACGGCCGCCATCGTTATCCCGAGATACAACCAATTCTGCGCGGCGAAAAATGTCTCAAACGTCGGCAGCTTGCTACGAAACTCTTGGTAATTGACCAGCACAAGCGTCAGGGCGGCCAAGCCGAGCATCAATGCCAACATCAAACACCAAGTGGTAAACAACCACCCGAACCACGGCAAAAGTCCATTGAGGATCCGTTCGGGATCGATTCCCCGAAAACGAATCGCAAAGATGTTGGATAATTTGCTGATCCATTCCTTTCGCTTTTTGGTCTCCCCGCGGCGACGAAGCGGCTTGCCTTGCCCTACCGAATGCGAAATGACCAACCCGCTTTTATGAAGCATCCCGACAAACTGCTGGAGATCCTGAAGACTGATGCGTTGCGGAGCAAACTCGGCTTGAAACCGATCCTTGATCGATTGCAACGAGGTCTCTCCATCGAGCATGTTCAAAATCGCATACTCTTCCTCATGGAAACGGAAATAGTTTAAGCCCAGCGGCTCTTTGACCACCCAATAAGAACGACCGTCGTAATGATGCTTGCGGGACTCCAGGTCCGGGCGACGACGCAACTTCAGCGGCCGCATCGCGCTATTGACCAGTGAGTCGGCCATCGTTGTCATCGAGTCAATTCCCTGTCGTTAATGAGGAGCTTGGCAAGTCAAAAGATCGAATTCAAATTATTTGTTCGGCGTGATTTCAACCATCGCGTCCATCGTCCCTCGGAAGAGATACTTGCCTCCGACTTGCTTGTTGGGGATCTCTACCCAAACGGTGTACTCCTGGGTTCCATCATTGCGAGCCCCAGTCCCTTGAGATTCAGGACTCACGAACCCAACAACACCGTCGAGCTGCTCGACTTGGCCTCCTCCGATGGGAATAATCACCTTGGCTTTGGCCCCTTCGAGCGTGTTTGGGGAATCCGCAATCCTAACGGTTCCCTTGACCCGAAATTTATCCAGCGATACAAGCCGCATGATCTCTTCACCAGCCTTGACCCAGTCAAATCGTTCTTTCTGCATCGAAGCCACAACGCCACTAAAAGGTGCTTTGATGGTTCTGAGTTCGAGTTGAACCAACGATGCGTTAAGCTTGGCTTGATTGACCCCAACTGCCGCTTGATTGATCATCTGCTCGCGTTTCGATACGTCGATCTGAAAACCCGCTTTGATCTTTTCAAGTCGTTTCTTTTCCCAGTCGTCCTGAGGCTCTACACCTTTGACATACAGATCCTGAGACCGATTGAAAACACTTGTCGCAACTTCGTAAGAGGCCTCCGAGAACTTGATTTGACTGTCGTCCTCAGCCTTGAGTTTGGCCGACTCGAGTTCCCTAACGGCGACTTCCTTTTCGGCGTTAGCCAATCGGTTGTCAATTTGGATCATGATGCTATCTTTGGCAACAATGGCTCCTTCATCGACGAGGATATCCAAGATGATGCCATCGGTCTGAGCGACGACCTTGATATCATTGACAAAGGATAAAATCGCTTTGTACCGAAGCACTCCGTCTTGGGTGCTCGTGAGTGAAACGGCAGGGTTTTGAATCGGGACTATCGGCGTCGACTGAGTTTGTGTCGGAATCAGACTCGGTTCGATCAAGTCCAAGGGCCCCCGATCGATCTGCACAAGCTTGGGGCTGGCAGTCGAGGGCTCGGTGACCTTATTCGAAGGCTCGATCGTTTGAATGGGCTCGATGGTCTTGGGTGCTACGGGAGCCTCGGGCTCCAGGCCCGTTGCCTGAGTTTGCAAGGCTGCCTTCTGGGCGATTTTGTTGGCTTGCCAAAAATAGCCGCCGATGGAAACGCCCATCACGAGCAAGGATAACGCGACGAGAATTTTTTGAGTCATAACGGGTCAATCCAAAGGTTGTGTGTGTAGGTGTTTTGATGGATTAGAAGAGGACGTTCGCGCGGATCCATTCGATGACTTCGTAGAAAACAACAAAAGCGACACTCCGTTTTCCGCATTTGACATCCGCCATCACGCGAGCCCCTGGGCGTTTGGATATCTCCAGCAATGCTTTATCGTTGGGAACACAACGCAAGCGAACAACGGCTCCATCCTCGGGATCAAGCTCGGCTCGTTGGCCCACGGCGGGTTGATATAGCTTTCCGTAATGCTTGGTGTCTGGCTTGGTCATCAAAATGATTTCTACATCGAGATACTTTTCACCCTTTTCATCGGTTTTGACCACCCGGTCGTTGGCGAAAGCTCCGTCGAGATATCGCATCCGCTTTTCAGGCATCATGACCTCGACTTCCCAAGGCTTATCCGGGTCGGCGACGGTCATGAGAACCTGGCCAGTAACCACAGGTCGTGCGGTAAGCACCTTCTCGACATCCCAGGTCGTGACCAAGCCATCGATGGGGCTTAAACGCTCCAATTTCGATTGACGTTCGACAAGAAGATTCAGTTCCGCTTGGCGGTTGAAGGCCTCTTGCTCAGCTTGGTTATAGTCCTGTTGGACACGGATGCGCTCTGCTTCAGTCAGCGTCGTTGCGCTGTCGAGCTGACGCTTTAGTCCGTAAGCTTGCTGAAGCGATTGCTTGTACTGACCCCGCGTCGTTTGGATCTGTTGCTCGAGCTCATTGTTCTTGAGTTTGACAAGCGTCTGATCTTTCTTGACCTCCTGGCCATGCTTGACCAAAACCGCTTCGACCTCGCCATCGGCATGCGCAAAGACCTGCCTTTCAACCGTCGGCTTTAACTTGCCATTTCCTTGGAGATCGAAATCCATCGGGATCAAGAACATCGATAACAGGCCTGCTGCCAAAAGCCCCAAGATCGAAGCGGTCTTGGGAAGCGCCGAACCTCGGAACATCCACAAACATCGATCCAGGAAACGCCACAGAGGCATGAACAAGATGTTGCTGTGATTCAACGAATTCGAAATAGCTCGACAAGCATGCTCGTAGACCAAATCGACACGGCCTTCGAGCGTCTGACGCGAAAGCTGTGTTTCGATTTGCTCGACAATCAACGCTCCGATGATGTCGCGACGCACACGGGCCTCGTTGGTCTCGTTACGCTCGGCAAGCACATCCCCCTCGAGCTTTCGCTCCGGTTGACGGATGGGCAAGACGGTCACGGTTCGGCCATGCGATAGATCGACGTAGTCCTCGATGGCCTCTTCAAGCTGGGCAGGCAAATCCTCGGTCGAGCCATCGTACCAAAGCGGCTCTCCACTCTTGATCACACGCGTGGCGAGATTGTTCAACGCCTGCACGTTGTTCGAGCGATTCTCGATCGAATCCTGACCCGAAATCGCAACGACCTTGGCCTTGCCACCCTTGAGAATCGCCACGCTCACTCGGTCGCAATCGATCAATCGACGACCCTCGTTGGCAATCGTAAACGCAGTGTCCTTCAAATCGAGATTCTCGTGCACCAGTCGAGCGAACTGATCGGATTGCTGCCACAGCTCTTGGCGATTAGAGACTTGCTGAAGCGTATGACCCTTGAGCCAATCACCAACCAGATCCGTAATGTGCTTGACGAATTTTAAGTAACCGACTTGGGCTTCCGGAGGAGTCTGCGCGCGTTGGAAAACTTCGAGCAATCCCACCGGACCTTTCGGAGACGCCAGCGGTGAAGTCACCAAAAGAAATGGGGTCGGATTGGCCTCTCCGGTTTGTTCCGAAGCGCTAAAGGGTGGCACCAACTCAGGCGTCCCCTTTTGAATCAGTCGTCCTAAGAGACGACCATGGCTGATCGCTTCGTTGTTATTCGCATCGATCAGGTTCGGGGATATGTCGATATGGTGAGCCAGCCTGAGCCCATTTTCACCATCGAGCAACCACACCGCACCACCTCGCGCGGCCAAGGCATTGACTACCTTTTGCAAAACAGCCGGGTAAAACTCGGCCGCTCCAACGTCCGACTTGGACAACTCGGCCACTTCGTTGACCAAAGTCCGAATCTGCCGTTTGGTTTGCTCGACATTTTCTTCTGAAGAACCGGATGACATTGCAGGCCAATTTTTAAATGATTAAGGAAAACTAATACTCGATTCGGCGCAAGATGTCCTACGCCTCGGGTTCGATTAGAAACTGAATCGGGTGTTAGACGTACTTAGGGCGAACAAGGGATCGAAAATCGCAAACAATTCTAGCGGTTTTTCATTCTCTGTGGAGTTCGATTCACTAAATGGGTAATGTGGGCAATGTCCGTACGGATCACATGGATCTTAGAGAGCGGCATTTGGATGGATGCGAAACCTTGGGGGTTCCTTTGCCTACCGTTGTTTTTAAGCCCAAAGGCGTTGTTTGTTGAAATGTTCTTGATTTCGCCATGATTTTCATCCGAAGGCACGCGGCGTTCTGTTTTTAATTCGATGCCAAGCGGCGTGAATCCGTGTGGGTGGCCAGGGTACCATTTCAGAGTACCATTTCATTGAGTACGACAACGAGTACGATAAGAGCATCATCCTGACGAAGCTAAATTGCTCCCCATTTGCCCTCCAGTGCCCTCCAGATTGCTCGACTCTTATGCAACCGATCCAGAGTTCCGTCGTCCGAGTCGCTAACGTTTTGGTTCTCACGGTTCTTTTCCTGAACTGCATGCCGCTGGGATTGGCATTGGCTCAGTCGCCAGATCTTGAATCGGTGGCCTTCAACCGCGACATTCGACCGATCCTCTCGGAACACTGCTTTCAATGCCACGGTCCGGATGCTCAGCAGCGTCAAGGATCCTTGAGACTCGATCTGCATCAGGATGCTTTGCTGGCAGGGGACAGTGGCAAGACTGCGATTCTCCCGGGCCAATCCCAACAGAGCGAAGTATGGGCCAGAATCCATAGCACCGATCCAGATACGGTCATGCCTCCAACTCAGACAGGCAAGCCACTGAGCCAACGACAAAAAGACTTGTTGGCCAAGTGGATCGATCAAGGAGCAAACTATCAAGGGCACTGGGCCTTTATTCCTCCGATCCGACCTGCAGTGCCGCTTCCCAATCTCGCATCAACCTATCCGAACCCCATCGATCGATTCTTGCTCGATAAGCTTCAATCCCATGGTTTTGGTTTCTCGAATCGAGCTGCAAAAGAAACGCTCCTTCGCCGCGTGACACTCGATCTGATCGGGTTGCCTCCGACAATCGAAGAGATCGATGCATTTCTGGCCGATCAGTCTCCCGATGCCTATGAGAAAGTGGTAGACCGGCTTTTGCAATCACCCCATTACGGCGAACGGATGGCCATCGCTTGGCTGGATCTTGCTCGCTACGCAGATAGCAATGGATTCCAAATCGACTCGTCCCGCCAGCAATGGCCTTGGCGAGACTGGGTGATCGATGCCTTCAACAGCAACATGCCCTACGATCAATTCACGATCGAGCAACTCGCCGGTGATATGCTACCCGAAGCGACATTATCCCAGAAAGTCGCTAGCGGATTTAATCGCAATCACCGTCTCAATGGCGAAGGTGGAATCATCGCCGAGGAATGGCGTGTCGAGACGGTCATCGATCGTGTTGAAACCACAGGGATGACTTGGTTAGGACTGACGCTCAATTGCTGCCGTTGCCACGATCACAAATACGATCCGATCACCCAAAAAGAGTTCTACTCACTCTTTTCCTATTTCAACAACGTCACAGAAAGCGGAACGCTGCAAGGGGAATCTCGCAACACCGAACCGGTCATCTCGGTCCCAACTCCTGAGCACCTGAGTGAACTGAAGAACCATGAAGCCCAAATTCAAAAGGCTCAAGAGTCCCTCACCCAAGCCGAGGCCAATATCGCTCAGCTTATGGGCCCTTGGGAGGAAGAATTCAAAAAGACCATCGCCACCAATAAGCCCACTTGGAACACTCTCGATCCAATGAGTGTTCAAGCCCGCAGCAAAGCGGTCTTTGCAAAACAGCCCGATGGCTCGTACCTCGCAAGTGGCGAAAACCCTACGCATGATGTTTACCAAATCGATTCGAGGATCGCCTCAGGTCCCCTGACGGGCATTCTCCTGGAGTGCTTTCCGGATCCAACCCTCCCGCAACAGAGCCTTGGCCGATACCCCAACGGCAATTTTGTCCTCACACGTATCGAGGCACAGATCCAACCCCCAAGCGGTGCTCCTGCAATCACGGCCAAGATCACTGAGGCCCAAGCCGATTATTCGCAGAAGGATTGGGATATTGCCAACACGGTCCAAGGCAACCCTGGCCGCGGCTGGGCCGTCGATGGTCCAACTCGCAAGGAGACCTGCCGCGCGATGTTCCTGCTCGAACAACCGATCGATGTGCCTGAGAACTCGACGATCACCATTCGGCTCGTCCAAGAAACCCTCGGTCAACATAACATCGGGCGATTTCGCTTGGCAACCACTTCGCTTGCCAAAGGTGCCGTCGCGATCGGTGGAGTCCAAGTTCCCGAGTCGATCAAAAGCATCGTCGAGCTTGCCAAGTCTGATCGGACCGAAGAGCAAGGCAAGGAACTCGAAGCCTACTATCGCAAAGTCGCCGACGGACCGATTCAACAAGCGATCCGCGAACTCGAAGCAGCCAAGAAGAAACTCAACGACTCAAAGGCCGCTTGGCCAACGGTCATGGTCATGCAGGAAATGCCCAAGCCGAGAGAATCTTTTGTGCTCATCCGAGGCGAATACGACAAGCGGGGCGAGCGAGTCGAAGCAAAATTGCCAAAGGCCCTGCCTGCGATGCAACCGGGGATGACCAACGATCGACTCGGACTTGCTCGCTGGATCGCGAGTGCTCAAAACCCACTAACGGCTCGCGTGTGGGTCAACCGCATGTGGGAGAAATTTATGGGAAATGGGATCGTCAAAACCACAGAGAACTTTGGATCGCAAGCCGACTGGCCCAGCCACCCCGAACTTCTCGATTGGTTGGCGGTCGAATGGATCGAACCGACCGTTCTCAAGCAAGTTGCTAACCAGCCTATTGACCCTTGGGATATCAAGGGACTTCAAAAGCTCATCGTCCTTAGCCAAGCTTATCAGCAATCA
The DNA here is from genome assembly GCA_046086605.1 of Pirellula sp. Taxonomy (GTDB): domain Bacteria; phylum Planctomycetota; class Planctomycetia; order Pirellulales; family Pirellulaceae; genus JBKCUI01. The sequence continues at coordinate 7,894 of JBJSXX010000172.1, forward strand.
GCAAGCCTCGTAGGCAAAGAGAAACTCCTCGAAGCAGACCCTGATAACCGTTGGTTAGGTCGAGGTCCTCGCTTTCGGCTTTCTGGAGAGATCCTTCGAGATCAAGCCCTGCAAGCAAGCGGACTACTGACGAAGAAAATCGGTGGACCGAGCGTCAAGCCCTACATGCCCGATGGAGTTTGGGACGAAACGAGTGTTTATGGGGATCTTCGCAACTACAAGCACGACACCGACGAGCGTCTGTATCGACGAAGTTTGTACACCGTTTGGAAGCGAACGGCCGCTCCGCCGACGATGCTGATATTCGATGCTCCCAATCGCGAGATTTGCGTTGTCAAACGATCGCGAACCAACACACCCTTGCAAGCCCTATCGCTTCTGAACGAAGTGACCTATGTCGAAGCTGCCAGGAAACTCGGCGAGCGAATGATGCACAGTCCCTCTGAGAGTGTCCGAGACAAACTCCAATTCGGGTTTCGACTTGTCGCGGGTCGCAAGCCCACCGACAAGGAACTGGCCGTGCTCGAATCCAGTTGGCACGAAGACCACAAGTACTATTGCGAAAATGTTCAACAGGCACAGCAGCTCATCGCGATCGGCGAGTCCAAATCGCAAGTCACAGATCCCGCCGAGTTGGCTGCCTTTACCCTCGCAGGCAACGTGCTACTAAACTTGGACGAAGTCATTACCCGCGAGTGAAAGAAAGCGTTTCCATGCAAATCAATCGCCAAGCGTTTCTCCGAAGTTCGGCTGGGAGCCTATGGCTCTCGGCCATGATGTCATTAAATCAGGGCCAAGCTCAGGAAACCAACAAAGCAGAGCCGTCGATCGGCAACGGCATCCACCATACGGCCAAGGCCAAGCGGATTATCTATCTGTTTCAGTCCGGGGCACCCTCTCAGATGGATTTGTTCGACCCCAAACCTGGGCTCGAGAACCGACGTGGCGAAGATTTGCCAGAGTCGATACGCCAAGGCCAACGCTTAACGACGATGACATCTGGCCAGAGCAAGTTTCCTGTTGCACCTTCGATGTTCAAATTCGCGCAGCATGGCAAGTGCGGGATGTGGTTCAGCGAACTCATGCCTCACATGTCGAGCTTGGCCGACGATTGGTGCCAAATACGCTCGATGCATACCGAAGCGATCAACCATGACCCGGCGATCACCTTTTGCCAAACCGGATCGCAGCTCGCAGGCAGGCCCAGCATTGGATCGTGGATCAGCTATGGGCTCGGTAGTCAGAACAAAGACCTACCGGCCTATGTCGTGCTGACTTCGTTTGGCACGGGCAGGCCGGACGATCAGCCTTTGTACGATCGGTTATGGGGGTCGGGATTTTTGCCATCGCAGCATCAAGGGGTCAAGTTCAGGAACAAAGGGGATGCGGTTCTTTATCTCTCGAACCCAGCTGGCATGGATCCGATGAGGCGGCGCAAGACCCTCGATCGACTCGATGCACTCAACAAGCAGCATTATCAGGAACTTGCTGATCCAGAGATTCAAACACGCATCAGCCAATACGAAATGGCGTTTCGAATGCAAACCAGCGTCCCGGATCTGCTGAAGATTTCCGACGAGCCTGCGCATGCGATTGAAAAATACGGGCCGGATGTCAAGCGACCCGGCTCCTATGCGGCCAATTGTTTGCTCGCCAGAAGGCTTGCCGAGCGGGATGTACGATTCATCCAACTCTTTCATATGGGATGGGATCATCACGGAGGATTGCCCAACGCTATCAGACTCCAGTGCCGCGACACCGATCAACCCACCAAGGCGCTCATCGAGGATCTCAAGGAGCGAGGCCTCTACGACGACACCTTGATCGTTTGGGGAGGGGAGTTCGGTAGAACGGTTTATTCGCAGGGTGCGTTGTCGGCGGATAACTACGGACGAGACCATCATCCCCGTTGCTTTACCACTTTGGTCGCAGGGGCGGGAGTGCAAGGAGGCCGCGTCATCGGTCAAACCGATGACTATTGCTACAATATCACCGAGGATCCTGTGCATGTGCATGATCTCAACGCAACGATCTTGCATCTGCTTGGGATCGACCACACCCGATTGACTTATCGCTTTCAAGGTCGCGATTACCGACTCACAGATATCCACGGGAATCTGGTACGATCGATGCTCGCTTAGTCTCGTTTTATTTCCTCTCAATCGGAGCACTCGCGGTGAAACTAGGACAAGGTTCTTTGGTTATTCGCAATGGCCAGATCATCGATGGAACCGGAGCACCTGCGATCCCAGGCGGTGCATTGCTGGTCAAAGATGGCAAGATCGCTTATGTCGGGCCAGAGGCGCTCTTGCCTGCGACTGCACCAGGGACTCCAAGCATCGATGCCAAGGGGGGAACGATACTGCCAGGGCTAGTCGAAGCCCATTTCCATGCGACCTACTTCAACATCGCGGCCTTGGAGGATCTGGATATCAAGTATCCGGTCGAATACGTTTCATTGCTTACGAGTGTCAATGCGAGGCTTGCCCTTGAGTGTGGATACACCTCAGCCCGATCCGGCGGATGCTTGTTCAATATCGATGTATGGCTCAAACGGGCCATCGAAGAGGATCTGATTCCAGGACCAAGGCTTGCTGCCAGCGGTCGGGAGATCTGTTCGGCAGGTGGACTGATGGACTGGAACCCCGAGTTCCGTAAGATTGGCATGGAAGGATTGGTCTTCATCATCAATGGGGTCGAGGATGCGCGCAAGGCCGTGAGGGCATTGGTCAAAGATGGAATCGAGTGGGTCAAAACCTATCCTACAGGCGATGCAGCTTCGCCCGATGCGAACGATCACCACACCCTATGCATGACGTTTGAAGAGATGCACGCGGTGGTTGCAACGGCTCACAATCACAAGTTGAAAGTCACCGGTCATTGCAGAGCCACCGAGGGGATCAAGAATGCCTTGAGGGCCGGATACGACTGCATCGAACACGGGACATTCATGGACAACGAAGCCCTCGACTTATTGTTGGAGCGGGACGTTCCATGCGTGCCGGCTCTGTATTTTGAAAAAGCCAGCGTCGAACTTGGACCCGAGTTCGGGCTGCCTCAGAGCGTCATCGACGGACACCAAGAGACGCTCGATGGCGGGATCGAAAGTGCGCTGAAGATCTTGCGCGCAGGTGGCCGACTCGGGATGGGTGGCGATTATGGATTTGGATGGAATCCCCACGGTGATTACGCGCGCGAACTGACCTTCTTTGTCCGAGAGGTGGGCTTTACTCCTTTGGAAGTCATCCGATGCGCGACAAAAACCGGTTCGGAGATCATGGGCCGAGAGAATGAGTTTGGAACCTTGGAAGTTGGTAAGTTAGCCGACGTGCTGATCGTCGATGGAAATGTCATCGATAAGATCGAATTGCTCGAAGATCGTTCCAAGTTCATCGCCGTCTTGCAAGCAGGGATTATCAAAGCCGGCCAGTTGGCCAAGCCCTTTCCAACGATCATCAAGCAAGAGAAGTAAAAAAGAGATCATGTTTGAAGAGCGTTGGCTTAGTATCGATTCAGACAAACGAAATCTGAGAGTTGGACTCAGGCCAGGAGCTCCGTCTGGGCCGGTCTTGGTAATGCTCCATGGAGTGACTCGCATGTGGCGCGATTGGGAGCCGATGGTTCCTTTCCTGAGTCACGATTGGACGATCTATGCGGTCGATCATCGGGGGCATGGTCAATCGGATCGAGCCGAAGGTTATCTAGTGAGCGACTATGCACAGGACCTGACCGATCTACTCAAGCAAGGATCGCTTGGAGAATCGGTGGTACTTTTAGGACACTCGTTAGGAGGCATGGTAGCTGCGATCGCCGCGTCAGCAGTTCCTGAGTTGGTTCGGGTAGCGGTTTTAGAGGATCCACCTTGGGATACGATGGGACAAGCCATCGAGGGGACTGTTTGGCAAAAGCTTTTTCAAGGGATGCGGCAGGTGTGCATCGAGGGAGGCTCGATCGATACGATGAGCTCGGCGCTGGGATCCATTCGATTCAAGCAACCGGATGGAAGCGAGGTCGAACTCAAGCAACTGCGAACTCAAGAGGCGTTGCGCTGGGGGGCAAATTGTCTTTCGAAGTTGGATCCGAGGGTGCTCGATCCAGTTATTGCGGGCCGTTGGTTAGACAGGATCGACTGGCCAAAGGTGGCCGAGCGGATCGAGTGCCCGACGGTATTGCTTCAAGCCGACTTTGGGGCTGGTGGGGCATTGTCGGATGAGGATGCCAAGTTGTTTTCGCAGGGGTGCAAGAACTGCCAGTGGGTTCCGTTTCCGGGGAAAAACCACCAGTTGCACGGCACTGTTCCGGGCCAGATCGCCAGCATTGTGAATCGTTTCTTGTCAAGCAAGTAGCATTAGCCAAGCCGATGCAGTCGTTCAGTTTTGCGTGTTTGGGTTGAATTTTCCGATTTTAACGATTGGATTTGCTGTCATTTCAGATAAGCTAGCGACCAATCCTGAATGGACACTTTGGCATCGCGGCATGGGCCGCTTGTCATTTCAAAAATTGAGAAACGACCGATGAAACGTATAGCTAAGCTTTTCGTGATGATGTGTGTGCTTGCCGCAAGCGCCGTCGATTCGTATGCGGACTTGGTGGCAGGCTGGGACTTTCAGACAACAGCCAACGGTGGCACGGCGGTTTTGGTAGCTCCGAACACCCCCAAGCAGTTTGTAGCGAACTTTGGATCGGGAACGTTGTTCCTCAACGGTCAAAACGGGGCAAGCGATTGGGTATCATCGGCGATCAATCCAGAGCTCACTGGCTTTACCGGAACGGCGGTAAACGCAGGCCCTGGGTTTGCTACGACAACTCCATCACCCTCAGCACTGGCCTTAGCCAATCAAGCGGCAAACGGCAAAAGCGCCGTGTTCCGGTTCTCGATGGCTGGGTTTCAAGACCTAGTGGTGAGCTACGCATCCCAGCGCACGTCCACTGGTTTTACATCTCAAGCTTGGTCGTTTAGCACCGATGGAGCCAACTGGACCGATCATCAAACAGTTACTGGTTTGCCGGCAGCGTTTGCGGCCCAGACGTTATCGACGATCGCGGGGCTCAATGGTGCCACGGATGCTTATCTACGATTGACCGTGACGGGTGCTACGGCCGCTGCTGGCAACAATCGTATCGACAACATTCAATTCAATGCGACGGCGGTACCTGAGCCAACCTCGCTGATGCTTCTAGGCAGTGTTGCCTTAGGCGGAATTGCATACCGCCGCGTGCGTAAGCGGTCTTAACGAATCGCTCAACAACGTGGATGATTTCTCCAAAATCATCTACGAGCGCATTAGAGGCGTCCGATTTGATTGAAGGTGGTTTCAGACGTTAGTCGCTGATTTCGGAGAAATCAGCGACTTTGCTTGGCGA
>JBJSXX010000173.1:0-20820 GCA_046086605.1 Pirellula sp.
AGAGGGTCGATCCAACTACCTCCTCGATAGGCGCGGTTCTTGATAGGGTCATCATTGATCGAGTCGAAGGCTGTTTCCTGCCATTCCCAAACATTTCCTCCCATCCCCATCATGCCGTTCGAACTGAGCCCGCCGGCCTCATCGACCTTGCTAGGACCACCTCGGAGCGGTTGATCGTAGACGGCAGTACCAGGGGCGACCGAACTACTGACTGGAGTCGGAGCGGTATTGCTACCTTGGGGGTAGTCCCAGTACCCGCCGCCGGTTACTGTCGGATTGAAATAAGCTGCCTTGTACCATTCGTTAGCTGTCGGCAGTGCAAAGAGAGTTCGCTTGCTTCGGTACGGGTTCAGTGGGTTGTAATCCAAAGTGTCCGAGGGAGTCCACAGTGCGATATCATCGCTCATTCGATTCCCATTGAACTTATATGCGGCCGCATTGCCAGTGATCTCATTGAGCCAATTAGCAAACCGTGCTGCTTCGTTCCAAGAGATACCTGTAGCGGGTTGATTTGCGCCATTTCCGCCGAGCGTTCCCATGTTTTCCATGGTGATTTCCAGGTCATTGGCGTGCCCATACATCACATTGTATTTGATGATTAGGAATCGGCTCACCTCAAACGTACCCATCTGGTACTTGTAGCTCACAGATCCGGCTGGGTTCGGAGAGCCTGTGTTGTCGGGTGAGTTGTTGGGGCTTTCTATTAATTCAAAGTCGATCGAAAAGTGATTCCCTGGTGAGCCGAATTGCATGGCGCCCGCAGCAAGATATTGCGAAGCGAGAATCGCGATTCCGACGGCGTAAACAAACCTCAAAAGGCATTTCATTTTTATTCCTCCCGGTCCTTCGTTGAAAAAACAACACCGGTGGAATAGTCACTTGCCGATCTTCGTGCATGAATCGAGGGTCTGGATCGATCGCTGCAGGGGAGAAGTCCCTATGGTCCTAGGTGGAAGGGACTACATCAAAATCAGAATCAGAATCAGAATCGCAGCACAGCAGCGATCGAAGCGCTCGAGGGCATGGCATCCTTGTTCATCGCATAGACCTTTCCTCCATGGAGAATGGTTTGGGCTGCAGCGGTATCTAACAGATCGTCGTCGCCGGATTGGATCTGAAAATGAGTCGCAGAGACTTGTCCGTAGGGATCGCACCTTCCCCATAGATGTTCCTCTTGATTGACGAAAAGAGTATCTACGCGGCCATCGAATGCGGCCTTGATCGCGGTTTGAGGGTCTGATGTCGCCAGATCCGTATTGGATAGATCATGGAATTTCTCGCGTGCATTGTTCTGGTCTTTGAGCAACCAAGGCTGGACGATTGGCCAAGCTCTTTCGAGCAGTTGCGAGTTCATCGAGTAGTCCCAGTTCCCATGGATTTCGACGTCAACGACGTTGGGGTACCGAAGCGATTTGCGCAGGATCGGCAGGAGGTAATCGACACCCGCAAGAACCATCGGCCAGGTGTGATGTCTAAGTGTCGGCGCGAGGACTTCATCGATTTGATTAAAGAAAAGGGTCAATTCCGTTTTGTGGGTATCCTTGACCCCACCATGCCCGTGAAAAACCGAGGGCTGTTTGCCTTTCGACCAGCGATTGGACATATGTCTCTGCTGGCCGCGATCCACCTCGTCGATGTTGAGTGTTTGCTCAATCCGCTGCGGTAATCCTGCGACATGGACTCTTTGGATCTGAAACTCAGAGGCTTCGAATAACGCAACATGATTCTGGCTGACACACAAAAGTAGGAATCGATGATTGCCGGTTACGAGTCGAATCAAGGGCTTAAGGTAAAAGCGTTGATTCACTAAAACGAGCTCTTCCAATGGGATCGGAAGTCGGAAACGCTCGAAGGAATCGGATTTAAGGAACAGAGCTAGTCCCAGGTTTCTCTTTTCCCAGAAATCAACATCCTCCATACTCTGACGCACCGGCTCGAGCCACTCGCGAGCTTGGCATGGCCGCAACCAACCCTTGGACAGCGACTCCTGGGCTTGGTCTGCAAGATTCTTTAACCGCAATGCGTCTTGTTCCTGGTCTGGGCCACTCAAATGCGTCGGCATCATAATCGTCACGCAAGGGCCGTGATTCGATTGAATTAAGCGAGTCAGATCGGAGAGTTCAAATACATCCATTGCAAAGTTCCTACACCCAATAGTCAACCAGGAGTCCAACGCCACAAAGCTGCTTTTGTTTATCGATGCGCCGCCACTTGGGGCTGACCGACGCTCTGAACAAGCTTGTGCAAATCCCGCATCAGAAACGGTTTGTGAAGATGGGCTCTGACGTCCGAGTGGGGATTCCGCTGTTGTTGACCGCTAGCGCCATGAGAATCGAGCAAGACAACCTCGGGGCTTGTAAAGGGATAGTCTTGTCGCAAGCATTCGAGGATGCCGTCATCGCCCCCCCAGGGTAGCTTGTGCTCCAGAACAAGTACATCGGGCATTTGCTCCCGGATCGCATCGATGCACTGGATACCGTTACCGACGGCAGTAACATCGTAACCTTTATCCGAGAAATAGGACTCATACAGTTCCGTCATCGTAGGATCGGAATCGGCGATTAGAAGTCGCATGGCTAACACTCCCTTAAGGAATCGAGAAAACGGGAAACCGAATCCAAGGCATCGATGCACGACTTGCAACCTTGGATGTCGACCGCGTGATTGTGGCTCCCATACGCCTGTGCTTGTATCGCGGATGAACTGAATCAAGCGTGGTGGAAATGATTAGTCGTATACATTTCAGTATTGCGAATCATTACAAATCGAGCAGAAGATTTCGTCATGCGCACAGCGCGAACTAAAATGCGCCTGTCTTTCCACGCGATCATTCCATGCATTGAATCATTTCATCCCCACCAGAGGCGTTACGATGACAAGCACCGATGAATTAATTAGCCAAGGCGTAGGCGAACAAGGCGATTTGAACGGCGATCACAGCGGCTGGATTCGAGTTGTCGAAGATGTCCAGCGAAAGATTGGGCAGGACTTGCACGATGGTGTCGAACAAGAGCTCGTTGGTTTAGGAATGATTTCTCAAGCTCTCCTCAAGAAGCTCCAGAGCGAGAGGCAATGGATCGATCGCGATTCGATTTCCTCCTGTGAAGAGCTTGCTCGGAAACTCGTCGAAGGTTTCACGCGTGCCCACGAGGATCTGCAATCGATCTCCAGAGGGCTCATACCGACCAACGGTTTTCATGATAATCTTCCCCAGGCCCTGGGTGACTTGGCAGCTCGAACCAACGACGTTCAAGGGATCGCTTGCTCTTTTCGATGCGATCCGAAGGTAGTCTTGCCTAGATCCGAAATCGCCTTGCAAATCTACCGTATCGCCCAGGAAGCTGTTTGCAATGCGCTCAAGCATTCCGGCGCTAGCCATATCTTGATCGCACTGGACGGAAATGGCGACAAGACGATCCTCAAGGTGGCTGACAATGGAAGGGGGTTTCATGATCCACAGCCAAACAACGGTATTGGTCTGGATAATATGCAATATCGCGCAAAACTCATTGGAGCTAAACTGGAGATCACCACGGTACCCTCTGGAGGGACTCTGGTCTGCTGCACCCTTGGGGATCAGCAACATGCTTAAAACGGCAGCGAGAATTCTGCTGGTCGAAGACCACCCTGTCATGCGCGATGGACTCTTAGCCCAGATCCGCAGCGAGCCGGACCTGGAAGTCTGCGGAGAGGCCGAGGAGGTCAATGAAGCGATACGTTTGGTCCAGCAGCTTGCACCCGACTTGCTCATCGTCGACATTGCGCTCAAATCCGGTCATGGAATCGAACTCGTTCGCCGAATTCACGAGTCGGATCCGAAACTCAAAATGCTCGTCAATTCCATGTACGACGAATCGGTTTACGCGGAGCGGGCATTGCAGGCCGGGGCGATGGGGTATTTGAGCAAGCAGTCGGCGCGAGGGACGCTGATCCCGGCCATTCGGACCCTGCTGGCCGGGAGGACTTATCTAAGCCCCGAGATGACCGAGAAAATACTTAAAAGCCGCATCGGCGGGAAGATCGAGGTAGGCAGGTCGCCGATCGACAGTTTGTCCAATCGTGAACTCGAAGTCCTAACACTCATCGGACATGGAAAAACCACCGGCTCGATCGCCAAACAGTTGCACCTGAGCGTCCATACCATCGACACCTATCGCGAGAAGCTCAAGACCAAGCTGCACTTGGCCAACAGTGCCGAATTGAACCGATTCGCCGCCCAATGGGTCTTGGAAAGCGGCTGATCTAGGGAGCTTGACAAGCCGCCTGCTGTAGGTAAAAAAGCTTAGCTTTTTTGCGCAAATTTTCATAGCGGCATCCGTCGCCATTTGCGAGGATCAGAAAGGTAATTCGTACCTTTTTATTCACGTCGAGTGTTTTCCTGGGAGGTGTTTCGCATGGCTGGTAAGAAGCGTGTGGCGATGATCGGTTTAGGATTCGGTGCGGAGTTTATTCCCATCTATCAACGTCATCCGAATGCCGAGGTCGTCGCGGTTTGCAGGCGAAACGAAAAGGAACTGCACGAAGTGGCCGACAAGTTCTCGATCGCCAAGCGATACACCTCCTACGACAAAGTGCTCGAGGATCCCAGCGTCGATTTCGTGCATATCAACTCCCCAATCCCCGATCACGCTTGGATGAGTCTCAAAGCCCTTCAGGCAGGCAAGCATGTCATGTGCACCGTGCCGATGGCCACGACCATCGAGGAGTGCGATCAGATCTGCGAGGCGGTTGCTAAGACGGGCTTGAAGTACATGATGGCCGAGACTGTCGTCTACAGTCGCGAATTCCTTTTCCTCAAAGAGCTTTATCAAAAAGGTGAGTTAGGCCAGATCCAGTACATGGCAGCCTCGCACCCCCAGGACATGGACGGTTGGCCCGAGTATTGGGAACGCATGATCCCGATGCATTACGCAACCCACGTCGTCTCACCAGTGCTCGGTCTGGTCAACGGCAGAGCCGAATACGTTTCGTGCTTTGGTTCCGGAACTATTCGCCCAGATTTAGCCCAAAAATCTGGGAATTCCTACGCAGTCGAATCGTGCCACATCAAGATCAAGGACACGGATATCGCGGCTCACATCTGGCGATTTCTCTTCGACACCGCAAGACAGTACCGCGAGAGCTTTGATGTCTATGGAACCAAAAAGAGTTTCGAGTGGTCGCTGGTCGAGGGCAAGCCGCATATTATTCACACGGCCAAGAAGCCTGAGCACGAGATCCCTTCGGAGGTCGAGATTCCGGACTATGCACATCTGTTGCCAGAGTCCATCCGCCCATTCACACGATCGATCCAGGATGCAGACCATCTTTCGTTCATCCAAGGTGGAGGACACGGCGGATCCCATCCACACTTGGTCAATGAATTCGTCAGCGCTTTGGTCGAGAACCGCGATCCTTGGCCCAACGCGGTCACCAGCGCCAACTGGACCTGCGTCGGGCTATGCGCTCACCAGAGCACCAAGCAGGGTGGCAAAATCGTACCGTTGCCTGAGTTCACTCTACGCTAATTTTCACTAATTCGTGACATCGCAAGTCAGGGGGGCAGGTTTTGTCCCCCCGAGTCCAACGAAATCATCACTTTCGCAAACACCAGGATTTCAGATGTTTAAGCCTCGTTCGATGCGCCCTTGTTCCAGTCCAACTCAGGCCCTCCTCGCAACTCTTGCGTCCTGCCTAGTCGCTTGGTTTGTGTGCCTGATGTCGGGTGCAACGGTTTCGGCCCAACAAGTTGGGGCCGGAGCTGGGTCGATCAAGGTTTTATTTCTTGGGGATCAAGGGCATCATCGGCCAGCGGACTTGTATCGAGTCCTGGGGCCATCGCTTAAGAGCTATGGGATTGAAGTCACCTACAGCGAAGACGTCGCCACCTCTCTGTCGACCAAAAGGCTTGCCGAGTTCGACGCACTGATGATTTATGCGAACATCGATCAACTGGGTGCCGAGCAAGAAAAAGCGATGCTCGATTATGTCGCTTCTGGGCATGGGATCATCCCGCTGCACTGCGCATCGTTCTGCTTTCGCAACTCCAAGGCCTACGTCGAGCTCGTCGGCGCACAGTTCAAGGAGCATGGCGGCGAGCGATTCTCGACCCAGATCGTCGAGCCTCAACATCCAATCATGAAGGGCTTCGGGGGCTTTGAGAGTTGGGATGAAACCTACATCCACCACATGCACAATGCGACCGATCGAATTGTCCTCGAAGAACGCCGCCAAGGGAAGCTCGCGCCGGATACCAAGGCTGAGCCATGGACTTGGGTCCGAACCCATGGCAAGGGGCGTGTCTTTTACACCGCTTGGGGACACAACATGGATACTTGGGCGAATCCCGGTTTCCAAAATCTTGTCGCACGAGGAATTACTTGGGCCGTGCAACAGGATCCAACCAAGTTGCCTGCTTTCAAGGATAGCACTCGTTTCGATATCCCGAAGATGACGGCGGCTCGCAAGGATGTCGCCCCCTTTTCTTACAGCGATGTAGGCAAGGAGATCCCGAACTATCAGCCGGGTGCTAGGAACGGCCAAGCCGAACCGATGAGTCGCATGCAGATGCCGTTGACGGCCGTGGAATCTCAGAAGCATTACGTCGCTCCCGAGGGGTTTGAGACCCGGCTTTGGGCGAGTGAAAAAGACGCTTTGGACGGTGAGGCCGATCTGGGGTTGGCCGGCTTGGGTGGTAAACCGATCGCGATGAACTGGGACCATCGAGGTCGACTATGGGTTTGCGAGACGGTCGATTATCCGAATGAGCTTCAATCACCTGGTGCAGGTCGGGATCGCATTCGTATCTGCGAGGACACCAATGGAGACGGCAAGGCTGATAAGTTTACGGTTTTCGCACAGCGTATGAGCATTCCGACGGCCGTGGTCTTGGTTCGCGGCGGAGCAATCATTCAGGATGGCACGAAAACGGTTTACTTAAAAGATATCGATGGAGACGATGTTGCAGATTTCAAACAGGAGTTGATCACCGGATGGGGCATGGGAGATACCCACGGGGGAGTGAGCAACTTCCAGTTGGGATTGGACAACTGGATTTGGGCGATGCAGGGTTACAACGACTCTCGCCCGGTGATCAACGGAGAGCGGCAGCAGGGGTTCCGGCAAGGATTTTGGAGGTTCGCGATCGAAGCTGCACCATCGAATAGCGACGCGCCAGTGTACAAGCTTGGTAAAGACGGAAATGCATCTCAGGAATCAACCGATGCTTTTGACAAGCATTCGATTAAGGTGACGAAGTTGGAGTTCGTGCGCTCGACGAACAACAACACCTGGGGTTTGGGAATCAGCGAAGATGGGCTGATCTTTGGGTCAACTGCCAACGGAAACCCAAGCATTTTCATGCCAATTGCCAACCGATATTACGAGAAGGTCTCGGGTTGGTCACCGCAGGTTCTGAGCAACATCGCAGACGGATACAAATTCAACACCGTCACCGACAAGGTTCGTCAAGTCGACTGGCATGGCGGATACACTGCGGCGGCAGGTCATTCGATTTACACAGCGAGGAACTATCCCAAGGAGTGGTGGAATCGTTTGGCGTTCGTCTGTGAACCTACCGGACACATCGTCGGAGCATTCGTACTCAATCGAGACGGTGCTGGGTACCGTTCGACCAATCCATTCAATTTGGTCGCAAGCGACGATGAGTGGGCTTCTCCGATCATGGCTGAGGTTGGTCCGGATGGAAACGTTTGGTACCTGGATTGGTACAACTTCATTGTTCAGCACAATCCCACGCCGCAAGGATTCCAGACCGGCAAAGGAAACGCTTATGAAACCAAGCTGCGCGACAAGCGATTTGGCCGGATTTATCGGGTTGTGTATCGAGGGGATCAAGGTCTCTCGGCCGATGCGCTAAGAACCTATGATAGCCTTGTGAGTAAGGGGCTCTCAAAGCAGGATGAGAAGCAATTGGTTGCAGCCTTGAAGCACCCGAATATGTTTTGGCGTAAATCTGCGCAATGGTTGCTGACGGAAAAGCCGAGCCTTGAAGCCAACACCTTAACGCTGCTTGCCTCGATGGCGACGGACATGTCGGTCGACGAAATCGGTCTTAATCCCGGTGCGATTCACGCCATCTGGGTGCTCAGCGCCCAGGGCAAGTGGAATGGAGGTCCACTTTTGAGTGCGATCAAGCACCCGAGTGATGCTGTGGTTCGCAACGCGATCCAAGCTGCCGAGCCGAACGGGGAAACACTGCAAGCGATATTGGGTAGTCGCGCATTGGACTCACAGGATTCGCAGCTGAAACTTGCCGCCTTGCTCAAATTGGCTGATTGTCCTACGCAAGCCGTTGCGACCGGGACTCAGGGGGTCGGAGAAAAGCTTGCAGCCAGTGCGACCGAAAAGGATCGTTGGTTGTTGGATGCTTGGACCACGGCTGCAAGTGCTCATGCTGCGGAGGTTCTTCCGCGATTGATTCGCGATGCAAAGACCGCACCGACGCCCGAGTTGCTCGGTCGTATTGCGATCGTCGCAGAGCATGCGGCCCGCAACAGGATCAGCGCTGATGCATTCGGTTCGCTCATCGTTGAAAAAGGAAATCCCGAAGTAACCGGAGCTGTCATTCAGGGGTTGGCCAAGGGCTGGCCGAAAGACTACCGATTGACTTTGCCCGAGCAAACCGCACAAGGGCTCGTCAAATACTGGCTCTCGGGCGATCTGCCGTTGGATTCCAAGGGGCAGGTGATTCAGTTGGCCGAGGCGTTGGGAGTGGCCAAAATCGATGAGGCAATCGCATCGCTTCGCAAGGAACTTGTAGATATCCTCAACAGTAATTCCCTGGCGATCGATCGACGATTGTTGGCCGCCAAACAAATGGTGACCCTCGAGGTGGGGAGTGCCAAGGTGGTCGATTCCCTCTTGGCGTTGGTAACACCTCAATCGGCACCTGAGTTTTCAGCCGGGATACTCGCAGCTTTGGGTGGATCCAAGGCTCCTGGATTGACCAAAGCCTTGATCGAGAAATCCAAAACGCTACCGCCAGAGTTTCTCCGAGGTGGTTTGCGAGTGATGCTTTCCAAGCCTGAATCGACCAAGGATCTGATTGCGGCCATTGAGGCCGGAGAGCTCAGCATCAACGACCTGCAGCTCGATCAACGTCAGTTGCTACGCGATCACCCCGATAACAAGATTCGAGACAAGGCCCTGGCGATGATGAAGAACAGTGGTGGAATACCCAACGCAGATCGCCAGCGTGTCGTCGAGGCTTGGGAGGATGCGGCGCATACCAAGGGTGACGGAGCCAACGGCAAGCTGGTTTATCAAAAGCACTGTGCGCTTTGTCACAAGCATGGCGATTTGGGAAATCAGATCGGCCCGGAGTTGACAGGCATGGCGGTGCATCCGAAGCACGAACTGCTGATCCATATACTCGATCCGAATCGGAGCGTTGAAGGCAACTTCAGGACTTACAACGTCCAGACGACCGATGGAAGTGTGGTGACAGGAATGATGGCAGGTGAAACCAAGACGTCGATTGAGCTGATCAACGTCCAAGGCAAGCGAGAGGTTGTATTGAGAGAGGACATCGAACGGCTCAGCGGTTCGCAGAAGTCCTTGATGCCCGAGGGTTTTGAGAGCCAGATGACTCGGGATGAAATGAAGGATCTGCTTGAATTCCTGACAACCAAGGGCAAGTATGTACCGTTGTCGATCGCGACGGTAGCCACGTCGATTACGACACGGGGTATGTTCTTCGATCCTGAGGGACAAGTCGAACGATTGGTTTTCCCGGATTGGAAGCCGAAGATGTTCAAAGGCGTTCCTTTCGTTTTGGTGGATCCTCAAGAAGACCGTGTGCCGAACGCGATTATGTTAAATGGCCCCAACGGCAAGATGGCGCCCAAGATGCCCAAGAGCGTCGATGTGGTATGCAGTGCGCCGGCCGTCGCGATTCACTTTTTGAGCGGGGTAGGGGGGTGGTCGTTCCCCGCAACCCGTGAGGGGAGCGTCAGCATGATCGTGAGGATCACCTATGAGGATGGCCAAACGGAGGATCACGAGCTGATCAATGGCGAGCATTTTGCGGACTACATCCGCAGAGTGGATGTTCCCAAGAGTGAGTTCGCATTCGACCTCGATGGACGGCAGATCCGTTATCTTTCGATACAGCCCAAGGAACGCAAGGCCATGCAAAAGATCAGCTTGATCAAAGGCCGAGATTCATCGGCACCGGTCGTGATGGCGATTACACTTCAGACAGAATAAAACTACCAAGCCATGATTGGTTGCACATAAAACCAACTCCTGGGAAGAGGGTACCCAACAATTGGGTATCCTGGATTCCGTAGTTGGCGAGGATGTCTTTGGACGTAGTAAGGGTGCATTATCATGGAATCGAAGGTAGGGTGAGCGTAGTCGACGCCTGAGGCCTGATATCTTTGGAGGAGCTCAGCGCGAGCCTCGGATTCCTTGCGAGCTCTTTCGATCAAATACTCACGGCTGGCAGAGGGTTCGAATCGGTGACGGCCGACAGTCGATTTTTTCGTTTCGGATTTCGACTTCGGGTTCGCGTTGTCGACTTCCCCTGGGCTTTGGGATTCGGTGATCGGCTCGTCTGACTTTGCGCGGACGGGGTTTTGAGTTTCCTGCGAGAGGCCTGGAGCCGAAACAAGCAGAGCAAGAGCGAGTCCTAGTGCGATTTTGGAAACGGATGGCATGGCATGCTCGGCGGGTGGATGGAACATATTTGTGGATGGAACAGATTTAGAGTGGAGTCATCCAGGGGATATCGACCCAGGGTTGCCGGTAGGATGCTAGAAATTGGCCGTGATCGCTTGGAGCCACAGGCTCGGTATCCTCAAAATCCCCAAATGCGTTAAACTTGGACGATAGGGTAGCAAGTGGCCCGAGCTGGCTGGACGAATGACGGGTCAACGAAGCCGGTGCTGCGAATCTTTCAACTGGATCAGAAACGAACATGCTTGACCGAAAATATGTGGTAGAGAATGCCGAGGCAGTTAAATCGAATTGCATGCATCGCGGGGTGAGTGCGGACATTGATCGGATCGTGGCTTTGGAGTTGCAGCGGCGGGGCAAGTTAGCCGAGGCTGAGGAATGGAATCGGCAGGCCAATGCGGTGAGTGCTCAGATTGGGAAGGTTCCTGCCGAGCAGCGAGAGGAGTACAAGGAGCAGGGGCGAAGGCTTCGAGCCCAAAAGGAGCAGGCTCAGAAGGATCATGATGCCTTGGATCGTGAAATCGATGCGTTGCTGTCGCGAGTTCCGAATATGACCCATCCGTCGGCTCCGATCGGCACGGACGATCATGCGAACCTGGAGATTGCTCGCGGATCGACTCCGATACCGAGTTTTGATTTCAAGGCCAAGGATCATTTAGAGCTTGGGGCGATTCACGACATGATCGACTTCGAGGCTGGTGCTCGAGTGGCTGGAGCTGGCTTTTACTTTCTCAAGCGGGATGCGGTATTGTTGGAGTTGGCATTGCAGCAGTTTGCTGTGGCGCATTTGACTCGCAAAGGATTCATCCCGGTTTCGACGCCGGATGTTGCAAACACCGACATTTTGCATGGAATTGGCTTTATACCTCGAGGACCAGAGACCCAGATCTACAGCATCGAAAACACCGAATTGAATTTGGTTGCAACGGCGGAAATCACGCTCGGTGGGATGTACCACAATCAGGTGCTCGAGGCCGAAGAGTTGCCGTTGAAGCTGGTGGGGATCAGCCATTGTTTTCGGACCGAGGCTGGTGCTGCTGGTCGGGCTTCACGAGGGCTGTATCGAGTCCACCAATTCACCAAGGTGGAGATGTTTGCGTTCACCTTGCCAGATCAAAGCAGTGCTGTTCATGAAGAGTTGCGGGCGATCGAATGCGAAATCTTCGATGCGTTGGAAGTACCCTATCGGGTCGTTGACACCGCCACCGGGGATCTCGGTGGGCCGGCTTATCGCAAGTACGACTTGGAAGCTTGGATGCCTGGAAGAGGCAATGGCGGTGAGTGGGGCGAAGTGACCAGTACGTCCAACTGCACCGACTATCAAGCAAGAAGACTTAATATTCGTTATCGAGTCAAAGGGGAAAAGGGGACTCATTTTGCGCATACGCTCAATGGGACCGCCGTTGCGATCAGCCGTGCATTAATCGCAGTGATGGAGAATCATCAACTGGCTGACGGCTCGATTAAAGTTCCGAAAGTTTTGGTTCCTTGGGTCGGCAAAAACACCATCGGCTGAGCCGCACGAGGGCCTTAAGCATCGATATATTCAGTGTTTTTAGGGATGACGTAAAAAATTCGAAAAGCGAACAAGCTTATCGAAAAATTTCCTCGAAAAAAACTTGCGATGTTGTGGCCAAGCGCCGAAAGATGCTGTAAGCTATCCTGAAGTCAAACCCACCCAATGGGTTCGATGGTTAGAAAAAAATTAAACTTGCCTCACCTAGTGGTGGTTGGATTTCGGGCGTGACCAACTGCTATTGGGTGAGGCTTTTTCTTTTTGCGGACAAACGCATCACTCGGTTCTTCAGGAACGATTGTGGCTCGTACTCCTTCGCGAAGCCCTTCCGATAGAGTTTTGGCGACCAGACGATCACGAGTCTTGGGGATCTTTTTTCGAGACGATCGACTGACAAAGAGTCAGCAGCATTGCATCGAAGACCCTTTCGATCGAAGCAAACTCGGAGTCTTCCGCTTGAAACTGCACCAGGATGGTTTGGTGTGGAATGCCAAATGCAATGAGCTTGGCGCGAACCAGGAGATCGAGATAGTAGAAGTACAGATCGAGGCCTTTGGTATCGGCCAATGGCCCAGGATGAGAAATCAGCTTGGGAGAGAAACTCTCCTTTTCGACGTTATCGTACTCGGACTCAATGATGCTTGAGGCTTGTTCGATCGCTTGATCAGGAGTGGTTGACCAGTCGAAGCTCAGGACCGACAGGTAGGCCGTGCCGGGGCTTTGGATTTGAAAGCCCACGACCTGCTCATCATGCATGTCTTCGGTAAGAGTCCAGTTGTCTGGATAGCTGATCGAGAGGCCGAGGGATTGGTGGGTTTTTGGCATAAGTCAATGTGGGAGATTGCCTTTGAAAGAAGCGGGCCAATCAGTATAGCCCAGAGCCTTCGATGGGACGATGCGTTAGGCAACTTTGTTCGCTTTGTTGGCTTTAGCCGGGGGCGTTCCTTTCCAGCGGTGGTGAACCCACCAGTATTGGCTGGGCACGGCGCGGATAGCCTTTTCTAGGCACTGGTTGTACCACTGGGTCATGGTCTGGATCGAATCGGGGCAATCGGTTGACTTCGGGTCGGCTAGGCCTAGGATCGACATTTGAAAGTGGAGTGGCTTTTTGGCGCGAATATTCGAGCAGACCAACATCGGAGCGCCGCTGGATAGAGTAAAGAGAGCCAGGGCTTTGTGGCAGGAGGCGAGTTGTCCGAGGAATTCCACCCAGCAGCCTTTCGGCCCTCCGTATTGATCCGCGAGTAAGGACAACGCTCCACCTTGTGCAAGCAGTGCTTCGACCTGATCCGAGCTGCCGCTTTTGGGGAGCATGAATTGACCGTTGCAGGATCGGAATCGATCGATGTAGTCATGGACAAAGCCGTTGTCTAAGGGGCGTGCGATGGCTGTGGTCGTGATCCCAAAAAGGCCCGTGATATAGCCAGCCAATTCAAAGTTCCCGAAGTGTCCTGAGACCAAGACTTTTGGGCGAGGATCGAGCACCAATCGAAGCATCGCTTGGCGATCGGGCAGGTCGAAATGCTCGTACCAATTCTCGCGATGGATTTTGCGACTCGCGTGGGCGATCTCGCAGATCATCAGTATCAAATGCTCCCACATTTGTTCCTGAGTGGCGAGCGATTCATCCAAACTCCAATTGGGAAAGACTCGTTTGAGATTGCTCTCGACGAGCGTTCGCCGCACTTTGAGCACATGTGTCAGCAGGTGAGCAAGAAGTTTTGCGAATCGCTCGCATCGCTGGAGCGAGAGCGATTGGACCGATGCGATAAAGAGCCTAAAGGCCCAGTAGACAAGACGATCTTGCC
This sequence comes from Pirellula sp., assembly GCA_046086605.1. GTDB lineage: Bacteria > Planctomycetota > Planctomycetia > Pirellulales > Pirellulaceae > JBKCUI01. The sequence continues at coordinate 14,005 of JBJSXX010000173.1, forward strand.
ATGTGTAGGTTTGATGGCTCGAAAGCTCCATGCTCTTGCGACGTCCTTGTCCTGTGGCTTGCTACCTGATGCTTTTGTTGGAGTCTAGCAACCCTGGACTCCTCAGTGTAGATCACTCGCTGGGCAAAGTTAACGAACTGGAGAGAGTCCATGGGCCCGTCGCAGAAGTCCGATTTGGCCCGAGTGGATCGATTCGTGCAGGGGGCAAAACAGGAACGCACCGAGCTTGATCGGGTAGGCAGCAAAGGGCATTTCGGTCGGTTCGAGCAGCAATTCTGCTGAGGTTTGCTTCATGAATTCCATGCTGGCAATGTGAATTCGCTCGAGCATAGCCAGCATCGTTTTTCGATCTGGGTGGGGGCTTGGGTCGTCGGTGGCGCTGGTCCCCCGCGAATAACGTTTTCGAAACCAACCTGGCATCAAATCGACATCCCCTTCGGCCCGACCTCGTTGTCGAAAGAGCATCAGACCGTACTGAGCGACGGCCAAATGGCCGATTTGCCAAGCGAAATGGCTGGGAATTCCCACAGGTGGGGTTTGCCAAAGCTCTTCAGGGACCTCGGAAATCAGCCCAAGAGTGTAGTTCCTTGCGAACTCCATTTGGCCGATGGCTCCATCCCTCATTCCTAGAACCTGAGTCGGGGTCGGTAAAGCACCGGAAATTTCCATAAAATTTTTTCTCTAAGTTAGCGAAACGACATCGATGTCCGTGGGTTACAATGGCTATCCGATGGTGTAGCATAACCGATCGGTGACCTGTGTTTGGGTCGTTCGAGACTTTTCTGATACGTTCTTTCAACACCGCTGTTTGTACTGGGGCTATCCACATGCCAATGAAAACACTTTTGTCGAGATTTGCTTTAGCTGTAAGTATGGTTGGAGCCCTGAGCCTAGGAGCGATGGCGCAAGGCCCCGGAGGGCCTGGTGGCGGACGTGGCCAAGGTGGTCCTGGTGGCGGTCGCATGGGCATGATGGGTATGGGCGGCGGCATGATGATGGGCGGAGCCACTAGCTTGCTGCGAATGAAGGAAGTCCGTGAGGAACTCAAGCTCGACGAAGACCAAATCGCGGAGCTTGAGGAACTCGGCAAGGCCGCCATGGAGTCGATGCGAAGCCTGATGCCGCAACGAGGTGGCCCAGGGGGAGCAGCCGGTGGTGGCGGACAACCAACCCCGCCCAACCCGCAAGATATGCAACTCATGATGGAGAAAATGCAAAAGGCCAATGAGGAAAACGAAGCCAAGGTCGAGGAAATCCTTGATCCCAAGCAATTGGATCGCCTCGTGGGACTCTTGATCCAGCGCAGCAATCTTCAGTCTCTCTCGAGCAAGCTCGTAGCCACTCGACTCGGGATCACCGAAGACCAAAAGACCAAGATGGCCGAGGTCAACAAAGCCAACGGAGAGAAGATGCGAGAGCTCTTCCAAGGTGGTGGTTTCAATCAAGAAAACCGCGAGAAGATGGCAGAAACGATGACCAAGATGCGGGAAGAAGGAGAAGCCAAGATCAAAGAGATTTTGACTGCCAAACAAAAGGAAGACATGGAATCACTCAAGGGTCCTGAATTCAAGTTCCCACAACCCCAGTGGGGTAACTTTGGCGGTGGCCAAGGTGGTCCTGGTGGTTCTAGTGGTCCTGGTGGTGGACGAGGAAATCGCCGACCAGGTGGCGGAAACGATAACTAGCTTGCACTCTTGGTGAGCTTGGACAAAACTTCCATAGCGTCTCCCGGTGTTTTCACCGGGAGACGATTTTTTTTAAGCGAAGGGTTTTTCTGAAACCATGTCGCAACTAAACCCAACGTCTCATGAGGCCTGCAATACTTCAGCGCGATCTCCTTGTCTGCACCAAGCCAAGCTTCTACGGTCTCGCGTATTGAGTTGGATTTGGTTCGATAGGCGACAGCAAACTCCACTCCACCGGATCTGAGCATATACACGATGCCTCCCTTGGGAAATTTCGCTCCACCAGTTGTCTCGACCCAATAGAGGCTCGGAGGATCGCAAGAGGCTTTCTGCAGTTGCTTGAGTTTTCCATGGAGCCACTTGAAGATCGCAGCATCTTCTTGCAATCGAGCCGCCCTCTCAAACTGCGTTCGTTCGATCGCCTTTTGCATCTGCTCGGCAAGTTGATGATAAATGGCGTCCGACTCACCTCGCATCCAGGCTCGTGCGAGCTCCTCTTGAGTGCGATAATTGGCCCTGAGCGAATCGGCCAAGCATGGGGCAAGGCAGGTACCGAGCTCTGCCCGCAGGCAACCAGCTCTTTCGGGGATGTCAAACAACGAGAGTTGGTCTGAAAAAAGCATCGGCGTCTTCGTCGAGCAATCCCTGAGCAAGAAGTAGCGATTGAGGATCTCGGTGGCTCGAAAGAGTTTGCTCGATCCGTAGAAAGGTCCACGGCAGATTGAGGCTCGCGTGTCCCATTGCCTAGAGACGTAAAACGATTCGGCAGGCCCGCGGCCGAGATTCAAATAGGCAGGTTGGCTGCGATTGGGCATACCGACGACATTAAGAGTCGGTTGCCAGGTTCGAATTAGCGATTGTTCGCGTACAAGGGCCGCGAATTCACTCGGCTGGGTTTCCCATACGATCCCGCGAGCATGTTTAAGAATATGTCCAGCTTTTTCATCCCTTACGCCGGGCAAGAAATAGCTCAAGAGCCTAGCTCGAAGGGCTTTGGATTTACCGACGTAGATCAATCGATTAAGCGGATCGAGGATTCCGTAAACACCGGGGCTATAAGGAACATATTGCTGAACCAGGGACTTGAGTTCTTTTTGGATCGAAGCCGTACTTGAGAGATCTGTCGCGTCGATGCGGGCAAGAGCAGGACTGCTTGAACAGAGCGAAGGGTCGCTCAGCAGGACATCCGGCCCGAAGTCGACAAACGATTCGGTCCATTTCGCCTGCGGCCTGTTATCGGGTTTGTAACGATCAGGAGCTTCCATGCCAACGAATTGTCTATCCGTAAATCATTACAAATCTGCTAGTTTTCGATCCACTAGAAACCCTATCTGGAATCCTGGGTTGGTTGTTAGTGTAAAGGGCGACCGAGCCCTTTGGCAAGCGCCCTCGAAGAAACTCGCCTACCTTGGGATTATTGATGGAATACTATGTACCCGAGCAATCGAATGCGAAATCCCCGCAGATTGTTCCGATTTGGCTCATCACCCTTTTTGCATGCTTGAGCTCCCTAGGGTTTTTCGCCCGATTTGCATCCTTCGATCCGGTCCAGATCGAACGTTTGATGGACTATCAAACTCGGCAGGCTCAGTTGCAAGGAGCCTTAGAGGATGTGCTTTGTGAAACGAACCACTATGTTCACAGCATTACGGAGCATTGCCAAGGCCGCGATCTTGCACCTTGGGAAAATTGGGCGCAGTGGCTCATGGGCCAGTTCTACTCTCCACTGATGCGAACGCAGAACCCTCGTTGGATTGTCTATGGCGGTAAGGGAGACTGCTCGGAGCGAGCTGCGGTGCTCCAGGATCTGCTTATCTCTCAGGGGATCCCATCGCGTTTTATTGGACTCGGGGGGCATGTGGTTCTCGAAGCCCAGAACGAGGCCGGAAATTGGATCCTTGATCCCGACTATGGTGTAGTCATAAAAACGGGGATCGACGAGCTTGAAGGCCAGAGCACTGGGGAGTTGTCCGGATGGCTGATCCAAAACGGAATCGCCCCGCCCGAATCGAACCAGTACGAGCAAATCGTCCGATCCAAGCACGACAATGTCAGGCTCGATTGGAATGAGCCGCTGAGTCCAAGGCTAAAGAAACTCGAATCCTTTTGTGAACTAGCCGTTTGGTTGATCCCTTTGGTGTGTTGGTTGTGGATTGGATGGAGTCTCCGCCCGGTCGACTTGTCCTAGGACAAAATAGGATTAGACGGCTTTATCCGGTTCCCAAGTGGGGTTACATTCTCTTGATCGCGGCTCGCGATATTTGCTCCCCGAAAGGCGATTTGAATGCCTATTTGAGGAGGGTATGAACTAGTTCAATCAACGAGGCATGCAATGCGAAGAGCTTTTATTCTGAGGGATGGTATTCAACGTTGGATCGTCGCCCACTGGCTTGGTGGCTTGATGGGTGTAGGTGCATTGGGAAGCTTAGGGTCTGTGCCGCTAGTGGCTCAGGACAAGGCCCTTGGGGTTTCAGGTGTCGAGAAGGAGAACTTCAGTAAAACGCTAAAGCCCTCGGATGACTTTTTCCGCTTCGTCAATGAGAACTGGTTAGAGACCACGGACATTCCTCCCGATCAATCGAACTTCGGGGCATTTACCGCACTGGATATCGAAACCAAAGGTGCTATTCGTGCGATCATTGAGCAAGCGAGCAGTTCTTCGGATGCGTCGGCTGAGGCCAAGCAGGTTGGGAATTTGTTCAAGTCCTACACCGATGTCGAGGCTCGCAATAAAGCCGGCATCGCCCCTGTGAAACCTTGGCTCGATTCGATCCGGGCTATTCGAACCCGCGAGGATGCACTTGGTCTGGCTGGGGAGCTTTCTATTTATGGAATTCCTAGTTTCTACGCTGCGGGGGTGGATGTCGATGACCGCAAGTCGGATCAGTATGCGGTGTATCTGTATCAGGACGGAACGACCTTGCCCGATCGTGACTACTATCTCGAGTCCGACCCGGAGTTGGTAAGCCGACGCGAGAAGTACGAGGTCTTTATCAAAGACATGCTTTCTCGGATCGGTTGGGAGAACCCTGAGGCGATGGCCAAGAAGATCCTTGAGCTCGAGACTGCTTTTGCGAAAGTTCAATGGGACAAGGTATCGCTTCGAGATCCCATCAAGCGTTACAACAAAATGTCGGTGGCCGACTTTTCAGCCAAAAACCCTGGCTTGCAATGGAAAAAGTATTCTCAAGCGGTCGCTTTGCCTGAGATCCAAGAGATCATCGTCGGGCAGCCGAGTTTTTTTGTCGATGCCCAAGACATCTTGGCCAAATCGGACGTCGAGGTTCTGAAAGCTTACCTGGCTTTTCAAACAATCGATACCTTTGCACCGGTGATGACCGAGGAACTCGAAAAGTTGCACTTTGGGTTCCACAAGACCGTCCTAAGTGGGGTTGAGCAGCAGGAGCCGCTTTGGCGTCGAGGCGTCGATGCTTGCAATTCCTTGCTTGGAATGCCTGTTGGAAAGCTCTACGTCGAGAAGCACTTTTCTCCCCGAGCCAAAGAGCGCATGAACGAGCTCGTGGGTAACTTGCTCAAGGCCTTTGAAAAACGGATCGATTCGCTTGAATGGATGGGCAATGGCACCAAGGCTCAGGCCAAGGAGAAGCTCAAGCAATTTACTCCAAAGATCGGTTATCCCGACAAGTGGAAAGACTACTCATCGGTGTCGATCGATCCTACGGATGTGGTGAGCAACATCGCGGCGATTGCCAAGTTTGAGCATTTCTATGCGTTGAACAAACTCGGAAAGCCCATCGATAAAACCGAGTGGTTTATGCCTCCGCAAACCGTCAATGCTTATTACAACCCGTCGATGAACGAGATCGTTTTTCCAGCGGCCATTTTGCAACCTCCCTTTTTCAATCTTCAAGCTGATGACGCGATCAATTATGGTGCGATCGGTGCGGTGATCGGGCATGAAATCAGTCACGGATTCGACGATTCGGGGAGCAAGTACGATGGACGTGGAAACCTTCGAAACTGGTGGACGGAAAACGATGAGAAGGAATTCAACGAACGCTCCGCACAACTGATCCGCCAGTACGATGCCTACCAACCACTCCCAGGGGTTAATCTCAACGGCAAGTTCACCCTGGGGGAGAACATCGGAGATCTCGGCGGACTGAGTGTTGCTTACACAGCCTATAAAATTTCGCTAGACGGTAAGAAATCTCCTCTGATCGATGGCTATACCGGAGAGCAAAGGTTCTTCATCGGATGGGGACAGGTCTGGCGAAGAAAGTACCGGGAGGCCGAGATGCGCAAGCGGGTTAAGACCGATCCTCACTCGCCGAGTCAGTACCGATGCAACGGCATCGTATCGAATGTCGATGGCTTCTATGAGGCTTTCGATGTCCAGCCCAGTGCACCGATGTACATTGCTCCCGAGAATCGCGTTAGGATTTGGTAGTCCTAAGCTGCTTCGGATCTGCTGCGGCGGTGGGTTACTGCTTGATTGCGGTAGCTACCGCTTGGGCCTGAGTCAGCATGCGGTTTCGATGCACTTAGTGCATACGCATCGATCCTGCCTGCGAGCTTGGACTTTCTTGCAACCTCGGCACTTCGTTTCCATAACTCGGCGATTTCCGCCAAGAGGCTCAGTTTGCATGTTTCCCTGTAGATGCTATCTGCGGGGAGTTGTTCCATCAGTCGACGGTGGGCGATACCGAGGTTGTGGTAGGGCAGCGAGGGAAACAGGTGGTGGGTCGCATGGTAGCGGGTTCCCGTCGGGCCCCAAAGTTCGGTAATCCACGGGCGATGCGGATAGTCGCAAGAGTCCAACAGTTGTTGTTCCAAGGTAAGTTCTGAGCCCGGGCCTGTCCAGCGATGGGCACCGAGGGTTCGGATGTTGTTCATAAAGATCATCCCGATGCTGACCAAATAAGCATGAATCCAAAGCGGATCGAGCCAGGTTTTGGCGATCAGGGGCCCGTGGAGAATCAGTCCCAAGCATACCAAAAAGCAAGCGACTTCTTGCATGATCATGATGCGTTGCACTCGCTTGCCCGCCTCTGGACGCTCGTAAAAGACATCCATGACCATCGTCGAGGCGTGGGTGAATGTCCATTTTCGAACCGATGGAAAGAGCCAGCAAATCGGAGAAAGTAATCCCCAACGAACGATTCCAGCA
>JBJSXX010000174.1:0-4697 GCA_046086605.1 Pirellula sp.
CGCTCAACAATGGCAGGCTTGAGGCTATTCAATCTCCTTGCGCTCGTCCGCAGAGAATCGGTTGTCTACCTCCATTAACTCTAATGACATCCATCGCATTCGTTGCACCTTGCTGGATAGAGCGTTACCGGCCGATCGCATTTTTCCTCTGCCGATAACTACTGCCTCGTCTTCACTTAATCCGATATCCATCGCCTGGGTAAACGCCTCTTGATTCGCGGCCAAGAAAGTAAACTGCCAGTTATAAACGGTCCGCTGATGGGAAATCATCTCACGTACCTTCTCACGCGTAAATTCCTGACTCGCGTTCTCCAACCCATCGGTGCTGATCACGCATATGACTAGCCCAGGCCTCTGGGATTCGGGCATCGCTGAAATCCGATTCCCCGTCTCGATGATGGCTCGACCAACGGCATCAAGCAACGCAGTCGATCCGCGAGGTGATAAAGTGTATTCAGGCCACTGCGAAGCCAGAATACCGCTATGAACAACCTCGTACTTATCGTCGAACTGCACAAGTGTAATACGGCACTCACCGGGCAATTTGGCTTGGTCAGCAACGAATGCGTTAATACCACCTTGCGCATCGGATCGAATCTCCTCCATCGAACCACTGCGATCCACCACCAATGTCACATCCGTTAAATCGTTTCTCATTTGAAACCTCAAAAATATAAGTTATCAACTCGAACTCACCGATCCACTGTGAGGATGGCAACCGTTTCGTACACAATTTTTATACGCCTGATTTAAAACCATTGCAAGTTATACAGTAAGTCGGCCCCCCACAACCACTGACACGACCACCATTGGACTACCTTCGGTGAATCGACGCCAACGTTTGGGTCGTGGATCGATCACCGATCATGAAATCTTTCCAATCCCCGAACTTGTCACAGGTTCCCTCCAAGTCATACTCACGGGAAACAAGCTCACCGATGAAAGCTTGAATTGCTCTTTGCCCACTCGGTTTGGCATGATGAGTGGCAACCTCAGAAGCAAAATTCAAGAGCTCATACACCCTGCATTTGGCAGGCAACGTCCGCTGTCGCTTTTGACTCAGAGCATCGGGGTTTGCTAAACCGTAGATCTCGGAAAAATCGCCTACTGTCCGACGGTAGGCCGCCAAAATATCAGCCTTTCCACCGAGCAATGAAGCTCCATCAGATCCTATCTTGGGCAACAAGTCGGCTTGATGGTGGGCCTTTACGAGCACTCGATGAAACATCTGGGCTTCATTGACCGATGCCCAGCTTTTGGCTGCCGATTCAAACCGCTGCCTTAGGGCTGCATAGCCTTCCTCGTTGTTGAACCCACTCAAGGCGCGTTCGATGGCGAACTCTCCTCGGTCTTTCCCCTTCCCTAAACCCAGCTCGCTCCGGAACGTCGGCGAATACCCAATCGCTCCATTGCTGCACAAAAGCCTCATGAGCGAGAGATATATCGAAGGTCGCCCATACCCATCGATGGGTGTCTCCAAGTGATATCGATTTTCAAATCCATCGCCCGCAATCCTAAAATCGCCGGAACTCTTGAGCCCGTGCCTGCTGGTGATCACCCCCTCGTTGTAAGTGATCTGCTCGCTACCGTATTGCTCCAGAAGACCGTGGATATCGTCATGGGTCACAATCGCAGCGCTGGGGTTGCTGACCCCTAAGATCTTCTCGCAACCATTCTCTTGCTGCTCGATGCACCAACGGATCTGGTCGTTGCTGGCAACACTCGATATCCGCTCGAAGACCTCCACGGGAGAAAACCAATTGAAGAAATTCTCTGTGAAACCGAACCGCCGATGAAGCGATTGCCAGAATCTCTTGGTGGCCATCAATGGTCGACCTTGCAAGCTCACTCGCTGAGGGTGTTTATCTCTCGGGCCAGCCGAATGAATGTCCACTTGGATGTCTTTGATCTGGCAGGTTCCGTACTCAAACTTGGAATTCATCATCATGCGTATAGTCCTTGTTCTAGGATGAAAACGAACTGACAATCCGACTCTTTTTTTGATTCTTTGATTGCACTTAAAACTCCTCCGCTCCTGGGAGCGGGGCGCGGGCCATCTTTCGCCTGGATTTTGTTTTGCTTAGGAATTCAGGCAAGCTGACTTCGATGGACGCTAGGGCATGGACGGTTTTTTGACTGATCGAGACGATCCCTTCGTTGGCTTGTAAAGTTCGCCACTGGTCATCGACTTTTGTGAACTGAGCACTTGCCGTCGCCGTGCGAGTTATCGGCCAACGTGTGTTCTGGCATTGCACCACTTGCTTGATTGGGATCGACTCGAGTTTTCGAAAGACGCGTCCGGCCATTTGGATGGTCGTTGAGCAGCCACTAGGACGCACAAACACGGTCTTGAGGGTCGGTTCGTCGAGTCCTTCGACGAGGACTTGGGCATTGACTAGGACGTCCAATTTCCCGGTCGCGAATGCGTCGAGTTGCGATTCGCGATGGGTGCTACCGGTGACCAAATCCACTGGCACACCGGAGGATTTCAAGATCTCATAGGCACGCTGGCAGTCGTTCAAGTTATGAAAGTACATGATGCTCTTGCCCCATCGATCCCGATCCTGCAGGTACGTTTGCGCGACACTCTCGGGACGAAAATTTGGGATGGTGTAGTGGTGATACTCCGAGAGATAACCGTCTTGGATCAACTGGTGAATGCCGGCATCGCGGATAACTTTATCGAAGCAGAGCTTGAGTTTATCGGCGCGGAACGGAGTTGCAGACAGTCCAAGTATGAACTTGGGTTTGATCAAGCCATGGATCGACATCATCGAGGTGCAACAATCGTGTTGGGCTTCGTCGACCACCAAGAGATCCAAGTCAGTGGGTGGATTGCGATCGAACATCGAGATGGGGACCAGCCGGACTCCGAGGTTCCGTCGCTGGTTTTCGAGTTGGGCTTGAGCCAGCAGATTGCGTCGCATCGCGACCCATCCAACACGCATACCAAAGGAGTCTTGGAAGCCGCGTGCGGCAAGGAGCCCCATGATCGTTTTTCCGCTACCAGTGGGACTGTGGACCAAGACGGATTTAGCCCCTTTCGAATACTCCAACCACGTTTTTAAAACGATCCTTCGTTGGTAGTCTCGAGGCTCAAGGGACGCACCTTCGAGGATCGAGCCTAGCAAGGACTCGCGCTGATGTTCGACGATCACTACACAAACCTCCTAATCTTGGGATGTCCCTTATTGGTAGCTCCCGGGTGTGACACCTCTGGTCACAACTTGGTTCGCCGAAAAGAAATCCTAAGATTTTTTGGCTTTTTTTAGGACGTAAGGAACAGGCTTGAGGTGTGAGGCTTGAGGCTTGAGGGAACAGCCGAACAGCCGAACAGCCAAACAGCCAAACGGTTGAGGACAACCGTTTAACAATCAAACAGCCAAAGAGAGCGCTTTGCCCCCTCCACCCCCGTCCCCTCCTCCCCCAGCCAAAGCCCTGAGGTCGAAGGGGGGAAGAAGAAGTTTGAAGTGGGAAGTTTGAAGTGAGAAATTTGAAGTGAGAAATTTGGAAATGGAACTTAGCAGGCAAACCAATTGGCCAACGGCCATTGTCACCATGTCCAGGGGCATCGCCACTGGACAACTGTCAATTCCACATCGGTAGGATCTTGTACCAGAAGACCATGGCTGCTAGTCCCAGATAAAAAACTCCACACAAAGCAAGCCCCAACGATTGATACCAACGCGGCCTAATCGGCTCGGGCAATAACCGATGATTGATCCATAAGATCTGAAACGATGTCACCCCAATAGCCAGGTTATTGAAGTTCGCAATAAAATCTGTCATCAACTTGGGCGCATTGCTAAACAAAAATGTACACAGAAACGACCAACCAATATAGCTGGCCAAAATGCTGTAGTAAATCCATTTGACCTGATCGCTCCTCCAGTGACTCGTCACCCGCGAACCGGCACTCCAAATCGCGTCGGTCCACCGCCTGCTGAAATCGTCCAAGACCGACATCTGACTCGGTAGCATCACCATCAACCCCGTAAAGAGTGCAGCGATCCACAGGAGCTTGCCTATCATGGGCTCGAATCCACTGTTGCGAATCCCATCGGATGTGACAATCGCTTGTGCGACTTTCATCTGCTCATCAGTAATCGTCGACTGACCCCCAAACTGCATCGATAATAGAGCTGGCAATGCCATCCCTACAAAACAACCCGGTGCCCAGACCAACACCTGATCGGTCCATATGTACTTCCACCACCCGCGCCAACGCTCGAGGTTCTCCTGGCTCATCGAAAATACCTTGCCCACATGACTGAGCGTCACACTCCGACCTCCGACTACGCTGGGTATCGCCCCAACCTGCGATCCCATTCCCCAACCTTTGTCGCGCACAAAATTCGAATACGTCGAGTTGGCCAACCCACCTCCCCCAGCATACCCAGCAAACGCACCGATCGCGATAATGCTCGCCGTCGACACCAAGGGGAACTCACCTGTTTGAAACCAATGAACGAAAAGATTCTCTGTGCGCTCTGTTCCATCGGCATTGGCCACCGGCACATTCCCAAACTTCAAAAATCCACTCACCACATTCCACCAATTCGAACCGCTAACGCAAGTTACCCCCAATCCAAAACAAAAACCCAACACGATCGCAATCTTGGCCGTCATGACCCACTGCAAAATATTGTAAATTTTACCCCCCATAATGATGGGAAACGCAACCGCGAATAGACATG
>JBJSXX010000175.1:0-3483 GCA_046086605.1 Pirellula sp.
GAAGCCATCGAAGCCCGCGCCAGCGACATCCACATCGAATCCCAAGAAGCGGGCTTAAAAATCCGTCACCGGATCGACGGCGTTCTGCAACGTCAACCGACCCCACCGGAAATGAACCAATTCCGGGCCGCGATCATCAGCCGCCTAAAAATCATGGCCAAGATGAACATCGCGGAAAAACGTGTCCCCCAAGACGGCCGTATCAAACTGCGTGTCTCGGGTCGCGAAATCGATGTCCGGGTTTCTGTCATCCCCATGCTCCATGGCGAAAGCGTCGTCATGCGGGTCTTGGATAAATCCAACCTGAAATTCTCCCTCAAGGGGATCGGGATGCCGGATCGTGTCTACCAACAGTTCCAAAAACTGATCCGACTCCCCCACGGTATCGTCTTGGTCACGGGCCCAACCGGTTCGGGTAAAACGACAACGCTCTACAGCGCCTTAAACGAAATCAAATCCGAAGACATCAAGATCGTCACGACCGAAGATCCAATCGAATACCAACTCGAAGGGATCAATCAAATCCAAGTCCACTCGAAAGTCGGACTGACCTTTGCCGCCTGTCTTCGAGCTATCCTACGCCATGACCCTGATGTGATCCTCGTCGGCGAAATCCGCGACTTGGAAACCGCCGAGAACGCAACCCAAGCATCCCTTACGGGTCACATGGTCTTCTCGACCTTGCACACCAACGACTCAGCCGGTGCCTTTATGCGTCTGAGCGACATGGGAGTCGAACCCTTCTTGGTCGCAAGCACCGTCGAAGGGGTCTTGGCCCAACGCCTCGTGAGAGTTCTTTGCAAAGATTGCAAGGAGACTTACGATCCCGAACCAGAGGATCTTCCCGACGACTTCCCCCACGAGAGCTTGGCCACTTCAGGACAAAAGATCTATCGGAGTGTCGGCTGTGAGAACTGCCGTCGCACCGGCTACCGAGGCCGACTCGGTATCTACGAACTGCTTGTGACCAACGATGAAATCCGTCACTTGATGACCCAAGCTGGCACTTCGGATGTGATCAAGCAAGCGGCCATTCGCAACGGCATGGAAACCTTGCGTGTGGACGGATGGAACAAAGTCCTCGCAGGGATCACAACCATCGATGAAGTCTTGCGCGTGACCAAAGCCGACTAAGTCCAACGAATCCCTACCCACAAATCCCCAATCAACTTCCTGAAAAACAATCCCTGGTAGTCCCTGATGGCCGAGTTCGCTTATACCGCTAAATCGAGCACCGGAGAGAAACTCTCCGGGATGATTGCGGCAGCGTCGCGCGCCGAGGCGATGCAGAAACTGCGCGCTCAGTCGATCTACCCGATGAGTGTCAAGGATGCTGCACCGGCGAGCAAATCGCTATCGATCAAACTGCCGGTTCGCGTCAAAAAAGACCAGGTCGCCGACTTTTGCTCTCAACTCGCGGATCTGCTCTCCAACGGCGTTCCGATGCTCGAATCGTTGAAGATCCTCGGCGAAGCGACCGAGAATCCGAAACTCCAAGAGACCTGCATCGCGATCCATGATGCGGTCGCCCAAGGCGATACGCTCGATGTGGCCATGGGCAAGCATCCGACGATCTTCTCCGAGCTGACCATGAGCATGATTCGAGCCGGCCAGGAGGGTGCGTTCCTTGAAGAGTCTTTGCAACGGACTTCGCACTTTCTTCGCAAGCAAGACGAGATGCGAAGCAAGATCATCGGCGCTTTGACTTATCCAATCATCCTAGGTGTCGTCGGCTCGATCATCGTTGCAGCGATGGTCGTGTTTTTGGTCCCCAAGTTCCAACCGTTCTTTGACCGACTCGAACAAAACGGCACGGGCTTGCCCCTGATCACCGTCGTGCTTCTAGGAGCAAGCAAGTTGCTCATGAACTACGGCTTGCTGGTGATCTTGGCTGTCGCAGGCATCGTCTTTGGGATTCTGCGTTGGATCAAGACCGAGTCAGGCCGACGCTTGGTCGATAAGATCAAACTCAAGACTCCAATCGTCGGAGATATCTTCCACGATGCGGCTGTTTCGAGAGCTTGTCGGGTGCTTGGCACGATGCTCAAGAACGGCGTGCCCCTTTTGCGTTCCCTGAGAATCAGCAGTGAGTCGACCGGGAACGTACTGCTTGCCGAAGCGATGCTCAAGTCGGCAGAGAATGTGACGGCTGGTGATACGCTCTCGAAGCCCTTGGCTGCAAGCGGACTGATTCCGCCTCAAGTCATGGCGATGATCCGTATTGCCGAGGAATCCAACACGCTCGATGAGGTGCTCGTGAAAATCTCCGATCGGATCGATGGGAGGATCGAAAGGAAACTCGAAGTGATGGTACGGATGATCGAACCGATGATGCTGATTTTCATCGGTGGTATGGTCATGTTTGTGATCGTCGGAGTGCTCCTGCCTGTCTTCGATCTAAACTCCTCGATCGGATAACCGTCCAAGCAAAATACTCGCTTAGCGAAACTACTGATCCACCTAAACAAAAACACAAGTCAAGATTGAAAGGAATTCGAACATGAACAGAAACTTCAAGAGAGCATCGCGCCGAGGTTTGACGCTTTTGGAATTGATGATCGTACTGATCATTCTCGTTGGATTGATTGCGATCGTAGGACCGCGATTGCTCGGTACCCAGAAGAAGGCCGACATTCGGACGGCCCAGGCTCAAATCGGTAACCTTGCCTCGGCCCTTAAAATGTACGCGGTGGACATGAAGAGCTTCCCGCTGACCGAGGAAGGCTTAAATGCACTGGTTTCGGCTCCAGAGGACGAAGCTTTGGCAAAAAACTGGGATGGGCCTTATATCGAGGGTGGGAAACTGCCGAAGGATCCTTGGGGCGGCGATTTCCAGTACGAGTTCGAGGCAAGCGAAACCGATTCGAAGTCGACCGACAATTTTCCAAGAATTTTTTCGTTGGGACCTGATCGCCAGCCTGGTACGGCTGATGACATCAGCAACCAAGCCGCCACCGACGAGCGTGATAACAACAAGTAGTAGCGGCCAAGTGCCTCTATCGAGCAACGAATACACCCCCACAAAAGACGAGTCATGAAAAGAGCCATCCTCCAACACCCGAAACGAATGCGACCTCGCGGAGGCTTTTCACTTTTGGAGCTGATGATCGTCGTGGTGCTCATCGCAGGGATTCTTGCGATCGCTTGGCCGAGCATCGCACGTCCGATGCGCAAGGCGGAGTTGAGCGAAGCGACTCAGAAGTTGCGTGAAGCGATCGAGGATGGTCGGTACCAAGCCATGATGAGTGGCGAGCCGGTCTTTTTGCAAATCACGCAAGGAGACAGTCAGCTTCGTTCGGGCGGTATTGAAGCTTTGATCAACGGGGATCTCAGCGATAGCTCCAGTGGGCTCGATCCTGCCGTTGGGGCCTCGAGCGGTCCGTCGGTTGTTGCCTCAAAGCCTACGACTGCGACGCAAGCCCGAGGCATTCAAAGTTTGATCGGTGGGGAGTCGGACACGGGGCATGGATCGACAGGCGTGAC
>JBJSXX010000176.1:0-4066 GCA_046086605.1 Pirellula sp.
AATGGACCTGCAGAAAAAGCCGGCCTGCGAGGCTCAAGCATTCAACGACGCAAAGTCCGATCAGTGCTCGGTGCGATCGAACAAGAAACCGTCGATCATAGCCAAGCCGACTTGATCATCGCCATCGATGAAACCAAAGTCAAACAAGCGGATGACTTGCTCAGTGTCATCGAAACAAAACGAGCCGGTGAAGTCGTGCGATTGACGATCGTACGTTCAGGAAAAGCCCTCTCGGTACCCGTAACACTAGGATCTGGCGAATGATCCCTTGGCAACGCGTGCAAGCTGCAGATGCAGTGATCTTTGACTGCGATGGTACCCTGGTCGATTCGATGCCTATCCATTTCTTGGCTTGGAATCGTACCATGACCGAAGTTGGCATCGAGCTTCCCGAAGATCGCTTCTATGCCATGGGTGGGATCCCAACGCATCGCATCATCGAAATGCTCGCCCACGAACAGCGGGTCTTGGTTGACGCCCATGCGACAGCCAAGCGTAAAGAGGAGGCTTTCTACGAGCTTATCCACATGCTCGAACCGATCCATATCATAGTCGAAGTTGCCCAGAAACTCCGTGGAGTCAAACCGATCGCAGTGGCCAGTGGTGGCTCTCGTCATGGGATCGAAAGACAACTCCGTCATGTCGGAATCTTCGATTGGTTCGATACGATCGTCTGCGCCGAGGACACCACACGGCATAAACCTGACCCGGATGTCTTTTTGGAAAGCGCTCGTCGTTTAGCTACTTCACCCGAGAAATGCCTCGTCTTTGAAGATGCGGAACTTGGGATCGAAGCGGCAAAGCGGGCTGGGATGGATTGGCTGGATGTGAGAAACTATTTCGAATCCAAACGTATCCCGTTGCCCTGATCGCCTGACTAACTTCAAACCCGCCTTCGCCAAATGATTCAAGCACGCTGGCTTTGGTTTGCCATCGCGATCCTCTTGCTCGCTGTCGCTTGGCCGATCTCCGAGCGACTCTCGCTGGATCGATCCCTGGAACGGATGTTCCCAAAGAACGATCCAGATCGCATCGAGTTTCAGCAGATCGAAGAGCGATTCGGAGTCTCTCAATTCCTCGTGTTCGCTTACCGCGATTCAGAGTTGTGGGCTCAAGACGGTTCGGGGATCGATCGAGCTTTGCAATGGAGGAAGCAGATCGAGCAAACCCCAGGGGTCGCCTATGCATTGGATCTCTCGCGAGTCGACGAGATGCTCACGACGCTGCGTGGACCAAGCGGCCTGTTAGGTGCCCTTACGGGTGTGAAAGCCCAACGACCACTGCTTGATGCGAGCAACAATCTAGCTCGAAAGTACCGTGATCTGTTCACCGGACAAACCCACTCGGCAGATACCGACTTGGTCGCTATCGGTGTGCTGCTCGACAAGTCGCAGTCCGCAGAGATCAAACCCGAAAGGACTGTTGCAGAGCTTCGGAAGCTTGCCAACACTGCACCGGGTGGACTACTGGTCGGCCATGTGGCGATGGTTGACGAAGGCTTTCGCGAGATTGAACTCGATGGGAATCGATTGGGTATCTACTCGACGATCAGCTTGACGGCATTGATGTTGTTTGGTTTTCGCTCGATCCGCTGGGCGTTGATTGTCGTAGCTGTAGTGCAGTGGTCGTTGGTCATCACCCGCGCGATCTTGGTGCTGCTCGATTGGGAACTGACGATGGTCTCCTCGATGCTTTCGTCGATCGTGATGGTCGTCGGGGTAGCCACCACGTTGCATTGGATGTTCGGTTATCAAAAAGAGTATGAAGCGAGATCCAATGAATCCAACTTACAAATTCGAGCGACAGATGCTCTGAGTGCATCGATGAGCAAGTTGTGGCAACCGATCCTGTGGGCGGTGATTACCGATGCCATCGGTTTTGCGTCGCTGGCCCTATCGAGGGTCGGGCCTGTGCAAGACTACGGTTGCATGATGGCTATCGCCTGCGGTGTCGTCGTGCTGGGAATCTTCTGGCTGGTCCCAACCCTGGCACTGATACCCCTTGGAGGATTACCCCTAGGGTTGCAATCAGGATATGCGTTGGGCACAGTACCGGGCGAGGCTTGGATTCGACGAATGCTAAGGAATCTTCTCAAGACCGTTTGCAGACACCGCTTAGCGGTCATTGCAACGGCAATCGTACTGTTGCTTGTTGGGCTCACCGGATCGATTCGTCTGAAAGTCGAGACTGACTTCCTGAAAAATTTCCAAGCGAACTCGCCAATCGCGCAAGCTTACAGGGCCGTCGAGACCGAGCTTGGTGGGGCAGGAATCTGGGATGTGATGGTTCCAGCTCCCATACCGATCACCGAGGATTACTTTGATCGCGTTGTAGAGATGGAAAAAGAGCTACTGGCAATCCAGGTTCCGGCTAAAGACAAAGAGGGGGAATCGTTGGGGCTTACGAGCGCCTTAAGTTTAGCCGATACCGATCAAGTCGCTCGAAGTGCGTCTGTGCTGCGGATGGTGCCGATCGAAGCTCGCTTGCTAGGTATGAAGCAAACGATGGGAAAGTTTTTCGAGACGCTGTTGAGCGAACCGGATAGTAAGGATCCAACGCAAAGCAAGCGAGCTGTCCGCGTGATGCTGCGCTCGAAGGAGCGAAGTGAATCCGAGCAGAAGATGGAACTCATCGGCCAAGTCAGACAGGTAGTGGATCGTTATAGCGCCGAGTTTGGAAGTTCCTCCAATAGAGACACCGCAGTTACAGGATACTACGTGCTACTGACGAAGCTTGTCGAGCATGTGGTTGCTGACCAATGGAAATCCTTTGCGGTCGCTGCTCTGGGAATAGGACTTGCGATGACCATCGCGCTTCGATCTTTCAAGTTTGCAATGGTCGCGATGGTGCCAGCGATCTTACCGAGCTTAGTCGTGCTAGGAGTTTTGGGATGGTTGGGTGTACGAATGAACCTTGGGGCGGCCATGATTGCGGCTGTATCGATGGGGCTAGGAGTCGATTCGTCGCTTCATTATCTGTTTCGATATCGGCAAGAACGAAGTGGTGGGAATGTGATGGAATCGCTGCGTTGTTCGCAGGGGGAGACGGGGATGGCCGTTTTGATGGCAACCTTAGCATTGGTATTGGGGTTTGGTTCGATGGCGGCGAGTGATTTCTTGCCGACGGTCGCCTTCGGAACCTTGGCTGCATGGACGATGCTTGGAGGATTGGTTGGGAATTTGTGTCTTTTGCCAGCGATGGTGACATGGCTTGAAGGTCCACCAGCCGAGCATGCGACAGAAAGAGGCACCTAAGTTTCCTTGCTTTGTGGGGTGATCGAGCCGATGATTCCAGTAGGTTCATTTCCACAACGCAAGCATCGATTTGAAAAATGTCTGGACACACTGATCCGCACAGTCCATTGATTCCGGCCCAAGAGATGGTGTTGCCGACGTTGCAGGGGGTTGGCAAGCGTCGTTGGATTAATCCTGCGTTGGCAACGGGCAAGTACTGGCAACGGCGCCGGCTGCTAGCCTATGGCTTGATCGCATTCTTTGTCACCTTGCCCCATCTGCGATTATGGGGCAAGTCGATCGTGTTGCTTGATATTGTTTCGCGAGAATTCACTTTTTTTGGGCATACGTTTTACCCGACCGATTCGGGCCTGTTGTTGCTGTTGTTGTTGACCGTGTTTTTTTCGATCATGTTCATCACGTTTCAGTCCGTGATGTTGGATAAGCGTAGTCTTATTGTTACCTATGATATTCATCGAGGCGAGCCAAGGCACAAGGGGAAGGCACTTGTCGAATCGAAAGCAGGAGACTGCATTGATTGTGGTCATTGCACGGCGGTTTGTCCAACAGGGATCGACATTCGCAACGGTCTACAGATGGAGTGTATCCATTGCACACAATGCATTGATGCATGCGATGCGGTTATGGGGCGGATTGGTGGGCCCGAGGGGCTGATTCGATAAGGTCACAGACCAGTCGGGCCACTGGCGCGAGATCCCAATCAGGATTCTGGGACCGGGATAGGGCTGTGGGCACGCCGCCTGACGGCGGCGTGTATTTGACGGCATTGACGGTGTTGACAAGATTGACTGTGTTGACGGCGGACAGAATTG
>JBJSXX010000177.1:0-2267 GCA_046086605.1 Pirellula sp.
AACAGCCAAAGACGCGTCGCTAAAGCGACTCGTAAAACGGCTGAGGACAGCCGTTTTACATTCGAAGCCCTCCCAGGTGCCAGGCACCCTACTCAGCTCGGTGCAATTGCTAGCCTTTCAACAAACACAGGGTCTGTCCCCAGATTTACCCAATCGTGAACAGCCAAAGACGCGTCGCTAAAGCGACTCGTAAAACGGCTGAGGACAGCCGTTTTACATTCGCAGCCAACGGCGCGGAATTTGCCCCGCCCCCCCGTCGCCCCTGCCTGGGATCGAACCGAAGGTGCCCTCGCCTCTCCGCTAGTTCCGGAGTTTGATGACCTTGGTCCCCGCGATGTCATCGTGCAAGCACTTCCGATTAGACCGGAAGATCATGACAGCGTCGACAAACCCGATGAACCCGCCAATGAATGGGATCAAAGCGACCAACTGGAGAATGAGGTAGCGTTTTGTGTAGAGTTCTCCGAACGGGAGTGTCCCACCACCGTCGGCAACAATTTTCGTGCCGAGCGCCATTTTTCCAATCGTTTGCGATCGTGTTGCAAGAAAGTACCCTTGGACAGCCAGGAACAATAGTATTCCAACAATACCGCCTAGAATCTGAGCAACAATGTTTTGGACAGGACCGTCGCCAAAGGAGCTACCTATACCAAGTCCAACGGCAAATGCCACTGGCAATGCGACTACTAAATTGATGATGCCATCAATAAACGATCCTGCGAATCTTTCCCCGAGAGTTGCTAACTCTCCTTGGCCAAGCTGCTCCTCAGGGAGCAGTGAAGGCCCAAGACTCGGTGCATAAGGGTTATCGTATTCAGACATGGATAAGAACCTTGTACGGAAAAAAAGTTAAAGAGCCGAGAAGATGAGAAAGGAAGTCTAACTGAGCGATAAGCGCCGAGCAATCACGGGGGAGCTGAATGCAAAGGTTCTTCAAATAGGATTATTGGAGGATCTCAGGATCGGCCCCCCCGCAAGAACCTATAACATCAGCTTTTCCAACGCGATTCTATCGGAAGATCGTGCTGTTTGATTTTAGAGGCTGATTCGAGCGCAAGGATCTTTCGAAGTCACGCACGGCACTGCTTGGATTTTTTCCCCATGAAGTTTCCGCCGTGCCCTTAGGAAAAATCACCATCGGCCACAAAGAACCTTTATACTGTTTACTTCGAAAACGTTCATCGGACTATTTGCCGCGACGCCTTATGAATCACGAAGACTTCAAAGAAATCCCAGGGGAGAAAGACCCCAACAAGGTTCCAGACCAAACGAATCCTTCTCAAAAAGCAAATCGTGAGACAGATGCCAACAATCAAACTGCAGACTTCCGCGGTTCAGGAACAACGCTCCCCTTAAACTCGATCGAAAAACCCGCTGGTAAATCATCCCAAAAAGTAGGCCGTTACACGATCAAGAAGCTACTGGGCCGAGGTGGTTTCGGCGAAGTCTACCTTGGACTCGATGATCAACTTCGACGTGAAGTCGCTATCAAGTTGACGTTCGGGTCGCGGGTCGGAGCTGCTGCCGTCGAAATGTTCCTTGCCGAAGCCCAAATACTGGCCGAATTGGATCATCCTAACATTATCCCAGTCTTCGACATCGGTACTACCGATCGTGGCGACGTCTTCATCGTGTCAAAACTCATCGATGGTATGGATCTTGCCACTCGCATCGAACAGAATCGCCCAAGCCGAGAACTTTCCCTCGAAATCATCGCGTCCATGGCAGATGCTCTTCAATATGCCCATTCGAAAGGTCTAATCCACCGAGACATCAAACCTGCGAATATTCTACTCGATAAATCCGATCGCCCCTATTTGGCTGACTTTGGTGTCGCTTTGCGCGAAACAGATCAGACCGTAGCAGGTGAAATTACCGGTACACCTGCTTACATGAGCCCTGAACAAGCACGTGGCGAAGGACACTTGGTATCCAATCAAAGCGACATCTACAGCTTGGGTGTCGTCCTCTATGAACTCCTATCGGGACGGCGTCCGTTTAAGGCCAAGACGGCACAAGAACTTCTTCGCATGGTCCAAACCACCGAAATCCGAACCCCTCGCACCTTCGATGCGACCATATCGAAAGAACTTGAACGCATCTGCCTTAAGGCCCTGGCTCGACGTCCCTCGGATCGTTTCGCCATCGCAAAAGATTTTGCCGACGAAGTTCGGTACTTGATATCGAGCCATTTAGAAGTCGACTCGACCAAGCCTACAGCAAAATCTTCTAACTCAGGAAATCACTTCGCAACAGCCAGCGACCGC
>JBJSXX010000178.1:0-13627 GCA_046086605.1 Pirellula sp.
TGGATCGATGACCGTGACACCATCGACATTAAAGTTGTATCGTTAGTACCCCGGAGCAATGTCCATCGACACCGACCAGACTCCGTCATCGCCTTTGGTCAACGCGCCGCCTTGGCCAGCCCCCGGAAGATCGGATCCAGACAACTGAACTTTCTGTGCGTTGGGGGCCAAGATCCGAAAGGTTGCCTTAGAGTCTTTAACCTCAGGAGAACTGACTTGGGGCCCCCTTTGAAACTGAGCTTCAACGCATGGAAGTGAGGATAGAACGACGATCAGCGCTACGAGTGTCAAAAAAGTTCGTCTCATGTTTTTCATGATCAATTCGATAAGATGGGAACCGTTCTAGGCGAGATCGCCAATTGTAATGGGCTTAGCAGACATGCAAGACTACCCATGCAAGCCGAATGCTTAATTTCGCTGATTACATTTTCGCTATCTTTACGATTCAGAAAGACTACGAGAATTGGAGTCTATTGCCTCGGAAGCCTGCCACGTCGAGAGGAGGATTAGGGGCATGGTAAGTCCATAGAGCCACTCGATTGCAGTCAGCCAAAGATAGAGTGCGTGCTGGGAATAGAATCCTTGATCTACACTTCCGATCTGCTCGGTTCCGACAGGGACAACAACGATCGCATAGAAGCTCAGCCCTCCCCACCAAAGCCCCCAAAGAAGCAGAACAACCGCATGCCAAAGCCGATTTTTGAAGCTGTCTTGCACGAGGTTGCCGATCCTAGACTCAGCGACTAAACATCGGGACTTACGAGCAATGCCTCGAGCCTGGCGATCACTTCAGACAACTCTGTGTCGGAAACTCGATGGATGAATTGGACGTTCCGTGCTCTCCAATCGACATTGCGTAAATGATCGGCAAGAACAACCCCGGAACCTCCATTATCACCGGCGATCGTCACTTCAAATGCATACCCTTTGGCTTGCCGCGTCGCAGGACAGAGTATGCAAAGTCCGGTCTTGCGGTTGTAACTTTTTGGGGTAATTACCAGAGCTGGACGGCGACCAGCCTGCTCGTGTCCAGATGTGGGACTGAGTGAAATCCAAACAAAGTCGCCCCGGTCAGGAATATAGGACTGTAGCTTGCGTTTCAATCGATCACCTCGCGGCCAACATCCACTCCAAATTCTGTTTCGCCGTGCAACTGAGAGGGTTTACAGTCCTTCAAAAGCTCACTGAGGCTGAATTTGGGTGCCTTTTCGGGTCGGACGATGAGTTCTCCATCGCGAACAGTCAAATCTACAGCCGTCCCTTCCTTCACATCCATTTGCCCGGCCAGTGCGAGGGGGATTCTGATCGCCAAGCTGTTACCCCATTTTTGAACAGTCGTCATCTATTCACTCCTTATGCAGTATATACAATGAATATACAATCGGAAAGATCCTGGTCAAGTCTGCGAAGAAACCTTTTCGTGAATCGACAAAAAATAAAGCACAACCAAACTTGCGTATTCGGACCGATCCATCAAATGAAGACGATCACAGCATTTCTCTCTTTAGAAATCGCTCTTTCCAACAGTTCTTTGACGAGTTATTCGGATAATAGGAGAACCACCCCCAAAAACTTTTGGATGATTTCTCTTAACCTCTGCTAACAATCCGTCCCCTCGGATCGGTATTCGTCTCATGGAAAACGATCCAGCAGCAGAAATTCGCGAACAGATGACTCGGCATTGGCTCTCGTGCGAAAGCTCGATACGAGCCTATATCGCGGCAGCGGTTCGATCCTCTGCCGATCGAGCAGATCTCGTCCAACAAGTCGCCTTGGCCATCGCCCGTCGCTTCGACGAATACGACCCCAGTCGATCCTTCTTGGCCTGGGCTTTGTGGCTGGCTAAGTCCCGGATCATCGACTATTACCGTAGCCAAAATCGCAAGCATGCTCTCTTGACCGACGAAGCCCTCGAGCGGCTTGCTGAGCATTTTACGCAAAGCCAATCGACGACATCCCCAAGACTTCAAGCACTCGAAAACTGCTTAGAAAAACTTCCCCAACGCTCGCGCTGGATGATTCAACTTCGTTACCACGAAGATTTATCCATCGACAAAATCGCCGATGCGATACGAAGCACTCCAGGTACCGTTCGCGTCGCCCTGTTCCGTATTCGCAACGCACTTGCCCAGTGCATCGAAGAGCAATTGGCCAAAGAGAGATGATCCCACAAGATTTAGCACGACAGATTGATCGATGGCTTGATGACGATCTATCGGACGATGAGCAAGCCAGTTTGCAGGCGGGACTCGATAACACCCCCGATGCGCTCGATTACTTATGCCATCGTGCAATCCTCGATCAACTTCTATCCAAATCCCATGCGGGCAATCTAGCTCCATCGCCAAAACTTCTTACGATCCCCCGGCGACAACGGATCCAATCATGGGTGTGGGTTTCGTCCGTTGCAGTGATTTGCCTGATACTTTTCTCAATGCAATTGCTACCCAAGGTTACGGCGAGTCCAGTGGAACTGGTTCGCAAGACTCTTATCGCGTATCGAGTGACGGTGGATCGTTGTTACAACGTGAGTGTCGAGTTAGAAAACAGGCCGCTTCGGAGCCGGTTCGCCCGTCGATCTCCTCCCTCGGATTCCAAGTTATGGGTGCGAGGTAAAAGTTTTGTTCAGAATTTCGATGCCGCCAGCGGCCCCTTGATTTGGGGAAAAAATAACAATGGAGATGTTTGGTTTACGGTATCTGGCAAGTCGGCTGCAATTTTTGAAGCCAACGAGATACCCGAAGTTCTCCAGGATGTCTGCGAGCTTCGGACACTCGAATTGACTACGTTACTCGAATCACTTCTGCGCGATTACAGCCTTGAGTGTACAGATCGCAAAAACGGAATCCATACGATCGTCGCCCACAGACGTCCTGAGTCTGGGCCTGCTAAATACGGGGCCATTGAAATCGAAATCCAAGCAGACTCGAAACTCATCCGTCATGTGACGATCGAGAGACTCAACGACCAGCGGCTGGTGGCTGTGGTTCATTTTACTTTGGATCAAGTCCAACAGATTTCGGAATCCTACTACGATCTGCAAACCCATGTGCAGGCTGATTCCCCAATCTACGATCGTGCGACACGTTTCGGACGCCGCTCAGAGTTGCTTAAGGAGTTCTTGCAAAATCTACGCTTTCCCCAACCATCAAATAACAACTAAACCCAATTGGAAATCAACTATGCATAAAGTCTCGCCTAGCTTTGTTCGACTCGTTCAAAGCATTATTGTTTTATCCATTCTGATAACCCTCGGGTCTGCTCAAGAACCTTCAAAGGGCGATCGCGGCACCCCAGACAAATCGCTCTTGCAACGCTTCGATGCCAACGGCGATGGCAAAATCGATGATAACGAGCGCAGAGCTGTTCGGGAGAAAATGAAGCAGATTCAAAACAAACCCGGAGCAATGACCCCTTCGGAGAAACCTGAAGTCATCGGCAATCGCACGATCACCCAGATGCAATACCCATCGAGCGACGGCAAACTGATCCCATGTGTATTGTCGATGCCCTCAGGCGATGGGCCTTTTCCTGTTCTCGTTACCATCCATGGTGGACAAGGCAATCGCGACTTTGGCTACATTCGCTCGATGGCTGCTCCCAATGGACTTTCGCCGACGATCACCGCATTCAACGAACAACCTTGGGCTATCCTTGCGATCAGCTATCGGGCGGGCAATGGAGCACTCTTTGGGATGGAACAAGACGACGTCATCGCAGGCATCCGATTTGCAAAGACCCTTCCGAAAATTGATGCTGATCGCGTCGGTGTTGTCGGTGGCAGTCATGGTGGGCACCTTGCACTGGTAGCTGCTGAAAAGATGCGACGAGAGTTTCTATGCGTTGCAGCCGGTTCACCTTGGATGACCGATCCAGTGGTTTACATGATGGGAGATCCAAGCAAACCGCCACTGTCCCAAGTGCCCGCCAAAGCTCGCGAAGACCTGCAACTCAATGGACGACGCATTTTCAACGGAATGCAAAAAGGACGCGGGATGTCCGATCAACAATTCCAGGCCTTCCTCAAAGAGCATTCGATCGAAGCGAATGCCGAAAAGATCGAGATCCCGACCTTGTTCTTAACCAGTCGCGGAGACGACCAAGCTCCCCATGTCTTGATCGAACCGATGATCCAGCGGATGACACAATCAAACAAAGAGGTTCAAGTCTACACGGCCCAAAAAAGCCCTCACGGTTTCTATTGGGCCCGCACTGTCAGCGCCGCTCGGGATCTGAGAGGCGAGAAAACTCCCGAGGAGGCTCAAGAGGAACTCATTGCAAGAAAGACGATCATCGAGTTCTTTACAAAACACTTTACCCGTCAAGATGCCAAGACAGATCCTCCATCAGATCCTCCATCAGATCCATCCAATCAAGAGAAAGCGACACAAGTTGCACCGGCAAATAATCGTCAGGAGGATCGAGCCAGGGGCGGAGCAGACTTCAAAAGAATCGCAGGTGCTAACGATAAGATCACGCGCGAAGCATTTAAGAATCAGCTCGGTAATTCCGGTGCACTCGCAAGCCGTCCGGAACTGGCCGACCGACTCTTCGATCGCCTCGATACCGATAGGGACGGATCGCTTAGTGAAACCGAGTTCGAAGGTTTTAGCCAATTGAAAAGTCAGTTTGGCCGATCTGGACAAACGGCTCGCCCCGGACCAAATCCTGGGCAAAACAATTCTGCGAATCAAGCGGATCTCAATCAAGGAACTGCTTCGAACTCGACAGCATCACCGATCCGAATCACTGCGGGCGAATTGGTCGGGCAGCAGTTTGGCGATGTGCGAGTCTACTTAGGCATTCCCTATGCTGCGGCTCCGATCGCAAATGGACGATGGCAAGCACCTGAGCCAGCCAGAAAGTGGAATGGTGTTCTGAAAGCGACGCAATTCGGCACACCGGCCTTGCAGGGCGAGACGTTTTCGCCGCGAAGTAGTCAAAGCGAAGATTGCCTGTTTCTCAATGTATGGACTCCTGCGAATGTTCGTCCCGATTCAAAGTTGCCTGTTTTGTTTTGGATCCACGGTGGAGCCTTTATCCAAGGTTCCGGAGCGCAACCTCGATACGATGGAACCGAACTTGCTAAACGAGGGGCCATCGTCATCACGATCAATTATCGACTCGGGCCACTGGGGCTCTTTGCCCATCCGGCACTGACCGCCGAAAGTAAACCAGACCAACCGCTAGCGAACTATTGCTTGCTCGATATGATCGCCGCATTGCGATGGACTAAGGAGAATATCGCTGCATTTGGTGGTGACCCCAATAACGTAACGATCTCCGGTTCTTCGGCCGGAGGAACCAGCTGTCTCTTTCTTATGGGCATACCCCAAGCGCGAGGTCTTTTTCACAAGGCGATCATCCACAGCAGTGGTGGCATTCAGAATATTCAGACGCTTGCCGAAGCTGAAGAGGCTGGAGTTCGACTGGCCCAGCGACTCGGACTTGGGCAAAATCCCACCAGCTCGGAGCTTAGGCGAGTCCCCTCGAACGACTTGGCTGCCGGTGTTGGTTTGGTGCGTCAATTAAATCTACCAGTCAAACCCATCATCGACGGACGACTCGTCAGTGGAGTCCCTGCAGACACCTTTGCTCAAGGCAAACAGGCCAAGATTCCCGTTTTGATCGGATCGTCAAACGGCGAGTCGGGTGCTCGGCAGTTGGGAGACGAATTGGCCACAGGTGGAGCGTTCGGATTCCAACGCAAACTCGCCGACGATATGGTGCGCAGTGGCCAAACGGTATGGATGTTTCAGTTGACCTATGTGCAACCGATTGCTCGTCAGAATCGATTTGCAGCATCGCATGGCGAGACGGTCGCTTATGCATTTGGTACCATTGGTAAGTCCTTGGCAGCTCAGTACGGATTTCGTAATGATCAAGTTGCAGAGGCTGCGACTCGCTCGCGACGAGTTGGTGGGAATCGACAAGCCGTAGCTGGACGCGAGGATGATTCACAGCCAGTCGAGGACTCCGAACAAGGCCGTAAAATCAGCGAGGCTATGATGGAGTATTGGGTCACATTTATGAGGGAGGGCGAACCAAGCGGGAAGAATCTGCCTGATTGGCCTAAGCATGATCTGTCCTTACCCAAGGCTATGGTTTTTGGCAACCAAGGAATCGCGGCCAGATGAATTCAGTAAAGTTGTATCCGAGAGCCGCGATCACTCTTCGTTATTCCACTCAGCATCTTCCTTGAGTCTTATGGGTATATTCATGTTATCATGAAGAATACTGATGACTCCTACTAAATCCGGACTGAATATACGGAAGAACAAAAGATGCCTTTGATACCTAACAAAATAAACCTCCGGCAATGCTTCATCGTTGACTGGATGCCACCGCTCTGGTTGTTCTTTCGCAAGATCCATTGCTTCTGCCATCCCACGCAGATATTGATCTGCCTGGGCCTCTCCCCATCGCCGCTTGGTGAAGCCTCAAATCTCGATCATCCGTCGCTTGGCACTAGGAAGATATTTAACTTCCACTCCCTGATCTCCGACTCTTGGCTTCGTCGATCAAGTTCTCTATGTCGAGCGTCTCGAATTCGCTCTGCTGCGCCTTCAAACCACGGAATAGCTCTTGCCGTAACCAAACCTGTTTTCTTTGTTCTTCTTCAAGGTAATCGCGTCTCACCAAATCCCGAATGTACTCACTCGCAGATGAATAGATACCTTGGTCGCCGGTTCGCTCTTGTATAAACCTTTGCAATTCGCCTGAAAACCTAACATTTATGCCTTCTGCCATCTTTTCATCCTCCAACCAAAGTTTACCTCCTGTCCCACAAAAAATCAAGTTCGTGGGACAAAACCTCCAGAAAGCCACCGGAATGTCCCATTCATCAATTCTCCTTGGTCTCGTAGTGCTAATTCTTGAATCTTCAGGAATCGCAAGAGCGCAAGATCCAGCCGAGCAAAACGCCTCCGAATCAAAACTCGCTTGGATAACCCCACAGGTCCAAGGCACAGGCGTTTCGTTTCAGACCTTCGATAGCGCCTCGGCCAAGACCAAGGTGAGTTATCACATCTACAAACCCAAGGCCTATGATCGCGATTCGACGGCTCGCTTTCCGGTCGTGTATTGGTTGCATGGATCTGGAGGCGGACTGCCTGGAATACCTCGCGTGGCCGCAGTGTTTGATGCAGCAATCGAAGCTGGTAAAACACCCCCTTGCTTGGTCGTGTTTGTCAACGGGCTCGCCGAAGGGATGTATGTCGATTGGAAAGATGGATCGGCTCCCATAGAAACGATCATCATCAAAGAACTTATCCCTCATATCGATACGAACTATCGCACGATAGCAACACCCACAGGTCGGCTCTTGGACGGATACAGCATGGGCGGTTACGGTGCAGCAAGGCTCGGGTTCAAATACTCCGAACTATTCAAAGGGATCTCGATCATGGGTGGGGGCCCATTGCAACCCGAGCTTATTCAAACACCTCGGGCAGGTCGACAACGAGCAGCCGAATTATTGCAAAAAGTTTATGGTGGGGATCAGGGTTACTTTAAGAAGGTCAGCCCGCGACAATTGGCACAGGAGAATGCCGAAGCGATACGAAACAACTGCATCGTTCGGCATGTTTGCGGGGATCAAGATGAAACATTCGCCAACAATCGTGCATTTCATGAGCACTTGGATAAACTTCAAATCCCCCATACTTGGACGGTGCTCGAAGGTGTCGATCACAATCCGATGAAGACGATCGAAGCGTTGGGCGATAACAACTGGAGTTTCTACCGCAAGGTTTTCGAGACACCAGCGGGTGGGCCTATCGTGAAACGACAAGCGGACTTTGAAATCAAATTCCAGATCAAGCAGCAGGAACGTCGCGCGCTGGTCGTCAACGCTCCGACCGATGACAAGAAAAGGCCTGTTGTACTGGCCTTGCACGGCGGCCAAGGAAGCGCACAGGTCATGCGTGCCAACTCTGGCTTTGATGCAGTGGCTCGATCCAAGGGGTTTATGGTCGTGTATCCAGAGGGTACTGACTTTGGTAACCAACGTCACGCTTGGAACACCGGATTCCTATTGCGTCGACAAGTGCGTGATGCTGACGACATCGCTTATCTGGACACTCTGATCGATCGTCTGATCGCCGAGCATGGGGCGGATCCAAAGCGAATCTATATGACCGGTGGATCCAACGGAGGGATGATGACTTATGTATATGGTGTGGAGCGTCCGGGCAAGTTGGCGGCGATCGCGCCCGTGGTTGCTTCGATGTTTACCTTCGACAAAAAACCAACCGTTCCGTTACCCATCCTCATGATCAACGGCGCTAAAGACCAAGAGGTACCGATCGAGGGCGGGATGAGCAAAAACCCCTTGGTCAGCCGCGCTCAAGAGGCTCCTTACAAGCCGATCCAAGAGGTGCTTGAATTTTGGGTGCAAGTCAACGAATCCCAAAAGAAAGGAGAAACGATCACGCGAGGCACCGTCACTTCCACCGTGCATGCTGCAACAGATGGGGGGGCTGCAACCGAATTGATCGTCGACTCGATGGGGGCTCATGGTTGGCCCGGTTCAAGGAATCGCAGGGAAGGAAACGAGCCGATCAGTTCCTTTTCTGGTGCGGAAAGGGTTTGGGAATTCTTCAAGGACAAGACCCGAGAGTCCCCACGATAAACCTGATGCAGTCTTGATTGCTTGATCGATACTTGGTATGCCATCGGCTTTCGACAAATGCAAGTCGATGAAGCAAGCAAACCGATTGAAAACTGACGAAGATATCACGATGCGATCGAGCGATCATTTCAACCAAGGAGTTTTTTCCCCTGGTCCCAATGCGACCAGTGTTCGGTCTGCCGATGGCAAGATCCACTCGGTTCCCAAAGGTTGGGAACTATTACCCCCGGGGGACGCGGCTTTGACTCGACGCGTCAAGGCTGCCGGCGATCACTGGGTTGTGCAGGAGAAGAAAGGGCGGAAAGTTTTTTCGAAAGGGGTGTGGGCTCCGTCAGCCACGATTGCCAAGATTCAAAAGGACCTTGAGGCGGAGCGATCGACCGAGAGCTTTGCCAAGCGCAAACAAGCCGACGCTCTTCGCCGAGAGAAAGTACAAAACGAGTACGTGGAAGACTTCACCCAAGCGGTCGTCGATTTCCTTGCGTTCCATC
Source organism: Pirellula sp. (assembly GCA_046086605.1). Classification (GTDB taxonomy): domain Bacteria; phylum Planctomycetota; class Planctomycetia; order Pirellulales; family Pirellulaceae; genus JBKCUI01. The sequence goes on from JBJSXX010000178.1 coordinate 9,124, forward strand.
AACGGCACGAGGAGTTGGCTGCGCGTATGGCCAAACTTATTTCGGACCATGCCACACCGGTGGGAAGCGGGACGGTTGCCAGGACCAAGCGGATACCGGTCGAGGAGCGAGCCGAAGCGGCGGTTATCGCATGGATGCGTCACCAGACGACCGGATACGATTCGATGGTCATCCCAAGGATCAAGGGCCAGCGGCGTGAAGTGCGAAGGATGTTGGCCCAGCGCTCGAAAGAGCTACTCGGTCGATACCGCAGAGGGGAACCCAGCGTCGCCAGTTGCCCCTTGGCCATCGCCGTATCCAAATCGAAAATTGGCAATGTAGGAACCACCAACCCATGAAATCCCCCAGCGATCAGACTCCTACGGTGAATCGTTGTATTGCGATGCTGCATGTCGCAGATGTCGATGCGGCAGCCGAGTTTTATCAACTGCTCGGATTTAAGATCGAGAGTCGCTATGTTCGCAACGATGGTGTGACTAATTTCGTGGGTCTCAAGTCCCGCCATGCAGAACTATTCTTGGCGGTCGCAAGTGGTCTGATCGTACCGAGTCAACAAGCAGTACTCTTCTACATGTACACTAGCGATGTTATCTCGTTGCGAAACCATCTAATCGACCATGGCCTTGAGGACGGCGGGATCCCGCCGGGGCTTCGTAAACGAGGCCAAGAAGGACACATGCCCGAGCGGCGGGCTGTCTATGCCATTTGCAATCCGCCGTACATGCCACACGGAGAACTTCGAGTCCAAGACCTCGACGGTTACACCATCCTCATAGGGCAACTGGAACCGTAGTGGATCTTGCGAAAGATCCTTGCGCTTGAGCGAACCTCAAACAAAGGCAAGCACGATATACCCAACGATTCGCGTAGTAATTCTATTGGTCGTGTCCGTAGCCCAGATATTCGTCCTATAAGAATATTCGCCTAGTGGAAAGATCCACTACCGCAAGACCCACTTGCCCCAACGTGGCATTATGAGATAGCCCAGGGCAAAGCGTAGCGACGCCCTGGGTGACCTACGGGTTTGAGGGTGGCTTCTTCAGAAACGGGATCGGTTTAAGCTCGACTTCTTTGACCGATTGCAAATACTCAAGCGTCGCCTTGGACTTCTCTCCGCCAACTTGAGCATGAAAATGGAGCCCGAATCCATGCGGGCCCTTGGCATCAATGAGCGTCGGTTGCAAAGTCAGGAAACTTCGCACTGCGTCGGTCTGCCCCTGCATTGCAGCACAGAACAGATCGATCCTTGCTCCACGGCTCAAAAGAAACTCGACGATCTCGTGGCGACCCATGTGAGATGCACCCCCGAGCGCCGTCTCCCAATCACCAGCACCCCAATCGATCGATGCGTTGATCAATCCCGGTTCACGCTCAAGCAACTTCTTGGTCATCTCCAAATCCGAATGCGCGAAAATGATGAAGTCCTGAGCAAGCTGACGATTGATTTGAGGTTTCTTCCAAGATGGCTTGAAACTCGGTGCATCATAGTCTCGCTCGAAAGGGCTCTCGACAGGCCCGCTGGGACTTGCAGGCTCTTGAGCCAACAGATCTCGGCGTTGGAACTGTAGCATCCCCGCACCAAGTGCAAAGCTACCTGCCCAAGCGGCTGTGTTTCGGAAAAAAGAACGCCTTGGATTTGAATTACTATCGAAATGGTGTTGGTGCATGATCAATCGATTAGAGATAGAAGGACTACTTACGAATCGCAAACAAACAATCGCCTCGGCGAATCAGCAAGGTATCGTTGGCCCAAGCTGCAGCATACAGTACTGAACCTCCCATCGCTGCGGGTGGTGCGGTGGTTGATTCCTCCCAAGTCGAACAAGTGGAGAGCTCTTTGGCCGTCGCCAATTCGACAATCGATGTGGTTCCCTTTTGGCCAAACAGATAGAGTTTGTCGGAAGTCGCCAGCGGTGTTGCCCAAACGCTTCCACAGCTAACGCGCTCAGCAGATAGTTGCTTACCGGTTTCCAGATCGAGTTGATAGAGCACCCCGGCTCGGTTCACCATCCAGACCCGATCGCCCGCTGCGATCGGACTTCCGAAACTGCATGTGGCCTTCTCTGCCCGCCATACAAAATCGACCGAATACTTGCCATCGCTTAAAGCCTTGACTTCGATCAGTCCACTCGAAGCTGCCGTCTGGGCTCCTGACTGCTCTCCTCGACCGTCGGAGGCCCCGATAAGGAACCTACCTTCGGAGACCGGGATCGGAGTACACGTCGTATTGTTGGCCAAGTTGCTAAACTCCCAAAGTTTATTGCCAGTGGCAGCATCGTATCCTGCGATTTTCCCACTGGAGCTACATACCAATTGCGGTTTTCCTGCAACATCAAGTAGCCGAGGACTACTCCAACTCGTTGCTCCGACACCGGGCGATTTCCATACGACATCGCCTGTGCTTTTACTCAGAGCGAGAAGATAAGGATCCTGCTCTCGCTCGACCCAAACATAGACATTCTGTTTGTCTTGCTCGAGCGAAGAGGCCAAACCGTGTCGGGCTTTAATCGGTCCATACTGCTCGACAAGATTCTTTGTCCAGCGAATTTTACCATCGAGTGAAAATGACGCGACAACGCCACCTTCGAAGCCAACGATGAGCCCTTGAGCATCCACAACGGGACTCGGGGCAGCCCGACTGACGTAGTTGTTGTTTTCCTCCGGCGAAGGGTTCTTGAAATCATGCTGCCAGCGTTTGGATCCGTCGGCCAGTACATATGCCGCCAAGTGGTATTCGTCTTTGTTCTTGCCACTGGTCGAGGTCACGAAGACTTGGTCACCAAAAACGACCGGTGTTGATTGTCCATATCCTTGAATGTCGACTTTCCAGACTACATTCTTCGATTGCGGATCCCATGCCTCCGGAAGATTCGATACGGTGAATCGACCACCATTTTGAAATCCGCTCCAAGTGTCTTGAGCATGAATCGACGGGACTTGCAAAAGACCGCACAGGAACGTTGTTGCCGTTAGTCTCTTTAAAAGCAGGGAATCTATCTTCATCGGTAGGATCTCCTTTTCGAACTCTCCGTGGGTAGGACTTCGACTGTATCGAGCGACGATCGTAAGTGTCTACGAAAGATTGCAAAGACGAAAGCCTTATCGATTGTTTTGCTAGGATATCGGCTGAATTCGGATGCTTCAATTTCTGTGGGCAAGCCCATCTCGAAGGGCCTCTTCGTGAGCCAGCAGGTAGTTTTTATTTGCCAAGCCACCGCCGTAGCCCGTTAGACCAGCGTTTGTTCCAATCACGCGATGGCAAGGAACGATCAGCGAGATCGGGTTGCGCCTCGATGCGTTGCCGACGGCTCGGGAGGCATTCGCATTGCCGATGGTGATAGCGAGTTCCTTGTAAGTCCGTGTCTGGCCTCTGGGGATCTTGAGCATCGATTGCCACACCTGCAACTCGAATACGCTGCCCCTTTGGTCCAACTGCACCTTGGGCAACTGATCCCAATTGGATTGAAAATAGGAATCGAGCCACCGCTGGCACACAGTCAAATGCGGATGATCCCCTGAGACGAGCTTGGTATTTGGAAACCAACGGCTCTGACGCTGCTTCCACAGTTCCTCTCTTGCACTCTGGCAGTACTCGAGCCCGCATAGACCTTGGTCTGTAGCCAGTGCCAGCATCCGTCCGACGGGCGTCGAAAACTCTTTGAAGTGTATCTCGTTGATGACACTGTCCATCTTGTTTGATTCTGTGCTTAAAACTCAACGATCAAGTCCATGGATGAACTCTTTCACAGCAGTTAGATACTGGTTCATGTTCGCTTGAAAGATGGTGTTGTGATTTCCGTGTGGAAATTTTACGAGTTGCTTTTGTTTTGAGCCAGACCACTGGTAGTTGCGCTGGGCATGGGAGATGTCAATGAGCCCATCGTTTTGAGCATGTAGGATCAGCAGTGGGTTTGAATAGCTCGATAGTTTCGATTCATGGTCGAAATACTTAGCCGCCTCGGCTCGCACATCCGATTCGCTAAGTCCGGCAGATCGAAGATCGGCAAAGTTCAAGAATCGTTCGCAAGGATCTGCGATACCGCTCTCGATAATTAGCCCTGCGATGGTAGGCTCTCGACATGCCAACTCGATCGCGTACAACGAACCGATGGAACGACCAAAAACGACGGCTTTCTCGGGTGCGATTCCGGCTGCTTGCAATGCGGCTTGTCCGTCGGCGAGCATCGCAACTAGTTGGGCTTTTCCTGAAGAGCCACCGTAGTCTCGATACTCGATGAACAACTGATTGAGTCCCATGTCTTGAAAAATGTCAGCCAGAAATGGCACGTAGTCCGAAACAGATTCACCGTTCCCATGAAAATGGACCAGGGTCAGTCCATGCTCATCGACGATCCGTTTGTAGCAAGCCAACTCGATATTGTCGACATGGATGACCGAGGGCCGTTTTAAGGTTCGATTTTGTGGGAACAGGTATCTTCCGCTGATCGCGGGGAGATCGAGTATGCTGGTCATAGGAAGGTTTCCGGGGCATCGCCCCGGAAAC
>JBJSXX010000179.1:0-4675 GCA_046086605.1 Pirellula sp.
GAAGAAAGTGAAGAAGGAAGACGAAGCCGACGACAAGAAGAAAAAGAAGAAGTAGTCGTCTCCTTTCTGACTTTGAATTTCCAAGCCAACAACCAGCCGGCAAGCGTGAAGCGTGTCGGCTGGTTCTATTTTGGGCTTTAGTTCAACGGCTGTCCTCAGCCGTTGGGCTTCACGTTCAACGGCTGTCCTCAGCCGTTGGGCTTTACGTTCAACGGCTGTCCTCAGCCGTTGGGCTTTAGTTCAACGGCTGTCCTCAGCCGATGGGCTTTACGTTCAACGGCTGTCCTCAGCCGTTGGGAATCATGTTCAACGGCTGTCCTCAGCCCATACTCCGACCTACGGTCGTCGGTCACGGTTGAGGACAACCGTGTTACATTACAGAGGACAACCGTGTTACATTACAGAGGACAACCGTGGTGCATTCTGGAAGGCGCTTTGTGGCTTCGAACTCTGGAAATAAACATGATTCTACATCTCCGAGAGATCTGCCTACTTGCTACCCTCTGGCTTTCGATCGCAACGCTGATCGATCCGCGTTTCTGTGCCGCTGCCGATCCAGATCTATCCCAAGCGAAAAAAGTCGGACTTGCGAATTCTCGCTATCTTAGACCGACACCCACCACGCTCGAAGCCAGCAGTGACACCAAACCAAACCTCGATCTTTTCAACCAATCGATCCAACCCCTCCTTATCCATAACTGTTCAGAATGCCACGGCCCCAAACTCTCCGAAGGCCGCCTGCGAATCGACCAAATCGAACCGAATCTTCAGACAGCAAACAACAGTGACCAGTGGCGCGAAATCTACAACGCCCTAGCCAACAATGCCATGCCCCCAGACGATGCGAGCGATTCGAATCTATCGAACGCCGATCGACAATTGATCATCGATTGGATTAGCCAAGAGCTCAGCAAAGCCTCGATCGCCAATCGAGATAACTCCAAGCATTCCTCGTTCCGACGCCAGACGAAATACGAATTCAAAAATGCCCTTGAAGATCTCCTCAACGTCTCGCTTCCGAATTCCAATCGTCTACCCCCAGAAGTCGTCTCCGAAGAGGGTTTCAAAAACAACTCGGAACTACTGCAGATGTCCGCAATGCAGTTTGAAACCTTTCGCGAGATCGCCCTCGATGCCCTCCAAAGAGCTCTCCCTTTGGGGGATCAACCACCACCAGTTCAGTATCGGGCCGTGATGTCCGAACTCATCGGAAAACCACCGAAACGAAAGAAGGACGAACTGTTCGATAAATCCGATAAGGACTACGAAAAGAAACGATTCTCAAGGGTCTTGCTCGATCGGCAAAACGGTCAAGGCATCCCGTTCCAAGAAGCTGCACTGCAACCCCTAGATGATTCTCAGGAAAACCTACTTCCTCAGAACTCCACGGATCAAAACACTCCTCTTTCGAGTGTCGTCTTGGTCCTGCCAGCATCCAACGAGGTCAAATTCAACCTCGACCGATTCTTGCCCGACTCCGGGACCATGCGAGTGCGGATCCGCGCTGCAAGATCCAACAACAACCCTCAACAATTCGCCAGCCTTCGCTTAATCTTCAGCGCCCACACCAGCAACGATGCAAACTTTTCACAAGTCATCAGCCAACGCGATATTCCCGTTTCCGCAAACCCCGATACTCCCGAAATAATCACCTTCGATATCCAGCTTCAAGACATCCAACGCAACCCCTTTCGCAAGTTGGCCACCACCTTCCCAAGACGCGATGAGTTTCTCTCAATTCGAAACGTTTCTAACGCGAAAGGCAAAGACGATCCGCTGTGCGTGCTGATCGATCAAATCGAAGTCATCGCCCCGTTTTATGATCAATGGCCCCCAAAAACTTACCGGGATGTTTTTCTCGACAAGCACCTTACCGATGACCCGAACACCGACGCTCGCGAAATCCTCGAACGGTTTTTGCACAAAGCTTGGCGTCGCCCAATTGCCAGGACAGACATCGACCCGTATATCGAACTGCTCGATGTCTATCGATCGCAATTCCCGAACGTCCAAGCGGCGATGGTCGAAGTCCTCGCAACGGCTCTTGCATCACCCGAGTTTCTCTACATCGCCCACCGAAACACTTCCAATGCAATCAGCGACTACGAACTCGCCACTCGATTATCCTTCCTCCTGTGGTCGAGTATCCCTGACGCAACCTTGCTGGACTTGGCCCAGCAAGGCCATTTGAAGGACCCGCAAGTTTTGGCTTCCCAAGTCGATCGAATGCTTGCGGATCCTCGAAGCAAACGGTTTTGCGAAAACTATGTACAGCAATGGCTCGGAACCGACGGCCTCGAAAGTGTAACGCATATCCGTGATCTGTCCCTTCGAGACTCGATGCTGCATGAACCTGTTGCTTTCTTCGAAGAAGTCCTCCGAACCAATTCGAGTATTTTGGATTTCATTCACTCGGACTATGTCGTGGTCGACGAGACGATGGCCAAGCACTACGGAATCCCGAACGTCTACGGGTCGGAATTTCGTAAGGTTTCTATCGATTCATCCGCCATGCGTGGCGGCATTCTAACGAGCGGCGTGATGCTCGCGATGAACTCCGACGGGAAAGACTCCCATCCCCTTAAACGCGGTGTTTGGATGCTAAAGCGGATACTTCAAGATCCACCGCCTCCGCCCCCTCCGAATGTCCCCCAAGTCGATCTGACCGACCCAGAGATCCTTAAAATGACCCTCAAGGAAAGGATCCAAGACCATCGAAGCAAACCAGCTTGCTTCGGATGCCACGCCAAAATCGACCCCTGGGGAATCGCTTTCGAAAACTACGATGCGATGGGCAAATACAGAACCGCTATCGACGATCGACCCGTCGATGCCACCTCGCTACTTTACAACAAACAAGAACTAGCGGGAATACAAGGACTCAAGGAATACCTGCTTGTGAACCGACAGGATCAACTATGCCGCGCTTTTGTAGATAAACTGATGACCTTTGGACTCGGACGCCCTATGGGTTTTGCCGATCAAGAGCCGATCGATCGTATCACCATCGCCTGGCGAAAATCCGGTGACGGACTTCAGGATTTGATTCGCCTGGTCGTTTTGAGCGAACTTTTCCATTCAAAGTAACCGCAAGGAATCGATGATGAGCAAAAAATCACCCCTTTGGGCTCGACGCAGATTCCTGCAAGGCACGGGGCTCGCTCTGGCTTTGCCCACAATGGAGACATTTGCAGACAAGCAACAAGCTTCCGACACAACACCAAAACGGTTTGTTAGTATCTATCATCCCGACGGAGTCGGTTTGCCTCTGAAGTCGGATCCTGCTTGGATGGACTGGAGTTGGTTTCCTCGCGGTGGCGAGCGTGATTTCGAGTTGACCAAAGTTCTCGATGTGCTTGAACCATTCCGTGACGAGATCACCATCTACTCGGGACTCTCCCATCCAGGAGCTCGCAACGTCCATGGTCACTCGAATGCAGATCAGTACCTAACAGGTGCTCTTATCGGTGGTCATGGGCCTTACAAGAACACGATTTCCGTTGATCAGGTGGTTGCGATGCATATCGGGGAAGCCACCCGTCATGCCTCCTTGGTCATGTCAACCAACGGCGGAGTAGGGGGGCCTCGCGGTGCTCAGACTCAGTCGTTTAACATCGAAGGCCGCGCGATACCGGCGATGAACAAGCCCAAGGAGATCTTCGATATGCTTTTTGTGACGACCAGCAAAGAGGCTGCAGCTCGATTGGCCAGAAGCAAAAGCGCCCTGGACATGCTTATCTCAAGCACGAGAGCCTTGGGCCGTGAACTTTCACGCCACGATCAACAAGTCCTGCAGCAATACCTCGATGCCGTGCGCGATACGGAAGTCAAATTGACCAAAGCACAAAAGTGGATCGATACTCCGTTTCCTACGGTCGACACTCGCAACTTGACGCTCGATGCGGAGCCCAAAGAAGCCCGACTTTATTTTCAAACGATGTACGAATTGATCTATTTGGCATTCATGAGCGATTCGACCCGAGTCGCTACGTTCCAACTCGGACGCGAAAACGGCGAAGGCCCTCATGATCTGCTGTCACTTGCCGTAGGGCTCGGACCAGCCCATGGATTGACCCATGCAGTCAAACAACCCGAGGGTTGGAAGAATCTTGGGACTTACAATAGGTACCAAGCCGAAGAGTTTTCGCGATTCATTCGAAGGCTTAAAGAAACTCCGGAGCCAAACAATCACGGAAATATGCTCGACAACACCTTTGCGATGCATGGCTCGGCGTCGAGCAGTTTCCATCTTTCGAGAAACTACCCGATCATTTCCGCAGGTGGCAAGAACCTAGGCTTTAGCAATGGACGTTACCTGAAGTTCGGTAAAGGGAACGAGGATAATCAAGCTGGAGCAGGGATCGACACCGACGCCGGATGGCAAGGCAAGATCGAAGTCGAAGAGTTGCCACTGGCGCAACTCTTCGTGACCGTTCTTCAACGACTCGGCGTTCAAACCGATAGTTTCGGCGGAGCCAGTGGCACGTTGTCTGGTGTTTAATTTCCGACAAACGTTAATGGTCTCACTTTATGACCATTTCGTCAGCCTTAGCGTAGTGGATCGCCCGCTTTATCGTAAAGTCACAAAGTCGTTGTGATTGAGCAGAGTCCAAACCAATAAGATCCGATCGGCGATCGCTGACCCTTGCCCGATCCCCGAGTTTGGTAAACCTCG
>JBJSXX010000180.1:0-10993 GCA_046086605.1 Pirellula sp.
TTGTTGGTAGCAAGAATCATTGGGGAACCTAACTCTTAAGACGGTATGCTTTGACTTAAGAAGTTCCACGCTCCAACCAAATCAAATGGGCGATAATTTTAGAAAAATCGCACTCAATTTTGCGATATGACTCGTACCATCACCTTCTGCACGCCAGCCGCCTTGGCGAAATCATCCTCGGTGACCAAAAATTGATAATGGAGAATTGAGAATGGCGAATTATCAAGAACACGCCGTTCCGCATGAATTTCAACTCTCAACTCTCAACTCTCAATTCTCAATTCTCAATTCTCAATTCATTTCCCAATCGATGTCCTCCCAGCGTAGCGACAGCGTTTCCGAAGGCGTTCGATTGCCTCTAGCTTTGAGCTTCTCCTGAAACTCTTTCGCGTGCCCCGCGGTGATTTGATTGATCCGGATTGCCGCAATTGCTTTCCGATTACGATCACGAGCACCGTTTCATTGAGCACGAGTACGAAGTCACTGCGGCCAAAAACTTCTTACGTTGAACCCTCAATAATTCCTGAAGAACCCGCTCTCGCGATTCCCCCAGAAGCATACATCTTGATCATCTAGCTTCCTCGTATGTTATAATGTCAAGGCACACGAACTTGAGTCCTTGCTAGCCGATCCGCTCCCGACGGGGAACAAACCGAATCGGATCAGGAGAAAACCATGCTTGATATTGTCGGGAGGCCTTTAAGCACCCATTGCGATCGTCGCCAGCGGCGTCACTTCCTAAAAATCGGCGGGCTCGGACTCGGTGGGTTGTCGCTTCCCGAAATCCTTCATGCCCAGGATTCTGCCCCTTTGAACCCCAAGCGATCGTTGGGGCACAAGGCGGTGATCATGATCTATCTTTCGGGAGGCCCGTCGCATCAGGACATGTTTGACTTGAAGGTCGATGCTCCTGTAGAAATTCGGGGAACCTTCCAACCGATTTCGACGAACGTTTCCGGGATACAAATTTGCGAACACATGCCCAGGCTCGCGAAGATCATGGACAAGGTAGCGATCGTGCGTTCCTTGCATGGCTGTCCGGATCAGCACGCTTCGGACCTGTGCATGAGCGGATACCCTATGGGTGCTAATGGCAGACAAGACAACCACCCGTCGCTCGGATCGGCAGTTGCGAAATTGCAGGGTTCGGTAGACCAAGCTGTTCCGCCATTTGTAGGGCTTTCGATCAAGACAAAGCATGATCCGTACAGCAATCCGGGGTACCCAGGGTTTCTAGGACCTGCTTATGCAGCGTTTCAGCCCGATGGAGAGGGCATGGCCAATATGCGACTGGAAGGAATCAGCCTCGATCGTCTTCGAGATCGACGCGGGTTGCTACAAAGTCTCGATCGATTCCGCAGCCAGGTCGACCTGACCGATGGCTATCGAGCAGCAGATACTATGACCCAAAAGGCCTTTGACGTGTTGACTTCGAGTCGGCTGGTAGAAGCCCTCGATTTGGAGAAGGAGGATCCTGCCCTGAGGGATCGCTATGGTCGTGGGAGTCCCGATCCAGCGTTTGGTGAGGATGCAGGTCCGCATTGGATGGATCAGTTCCTGACGGCAAGGCGATTGGTAGAAGCCGGGGTTCGCTGCGTGACGCTATCCTTTGGAAGTTGGGATCGTCATCACTCGAACTTTGAAAGACTGCCGTTGCAGCTTGCGAAATTCGACCAAGCGATCACCGCATTGATTGAGGATCTACACCAGCGGGGACTCGATCAAGACGTCAGCGTGGTCGCTTGGGGCGAATTCGGACGAACCCCACGAATCAATAAAGACGGGGGCCGAGACCACTGGCCACAGGTCTCCTGTTGTCTCTTGGCAGGAGGTGGAATGCGAACTGGCCAAGTCATCGGTTCGACCAATCGTCTTGGCGAGGTTCCCCAAGATCGCCCCGTCCATTACCAGGAAGTCTTTGCGACGCTATATCATCGTTTGGGAATTGACGTGAGCACCGCGACGATCCCCGACTTTTCGGGGCGCCCGCAGTTTTTGGTCGATCGACACTTGCCCATCAAGGAACTCCTATAATCCAGTCCAGCATCTGGATTCCTTTGTAATTCAATACAAAGAGGGCTTATCGGCACCGGCGACTTAGCCGTCAATAACGTCAACATTATCAATCCTGTCAACACGGTCAATGCCGTCAAAGTGCGCCCGCCGTCAGGCAGCGTGGCGTGGGGGCTACACGTTTACCAGAACGTCTTGGCCCACCCACCAATGAGTAAACTGGTTCTCGTCGCGATGAACTCGGCGATAGATCGTGTCCCTTTCGACTGGCTCGCGACCGGCCTCGATGATCAGTTGCCTTATCTGCTCGACACTCAAGATCTCCGGTGTCGTCGCCCCCGCATCATGGTAAATCAATTCGTGCCGTACCGTCCCATCGATGTCGTCGGCACCATAAGCCAATGCGGCTTGGGCCGTGCCTATCCCTAACATGATCCAATACGCTTTGATGTGCGGAACATTATCGAGCATCAATCGACTCACAGCCACCGTCCTTAGATCCATCAGCGCCGAAGGTTTCTTCAAATGCGAAAGCTTGGTGTTCTCCGGATGAAAGGCCAAAGGAATGAATGTCTGGAAGCCTCCGGTTTTGTCTTGCAGATCCCTAAGCCGGATCAGATGGTCGATGCGATGATAAGCCTGCTCGACATGGCCATAAAGCATCGTGCAGTTGGTCTTCAGCCCTATCTCATGGGCCGCTTGGTGGATTTCAATCCACTTAGTCGCGTTCGCCTTGTGCTCGCAGATTTGATCTCGAACCTCCGGATGGAAGATCTCCGCCCCTCCGCCAGGCATGCTTCCAAGCCCGGCTTCTCTGAGATCACTCAAGACATCCTTAAGACTCTTCTTGGTCAGAAACTCAAACCAGTCGATCTCGACAGCAGTCCAACCCTTGAGATGGATTTGTGGAAAATTCGCATGAAGCTTCTCAAGAATCCCTCGATACCAATCGTAACCGAGTTTGTGATGCAAGCCACCGACGATGTGCATCTCGGTGCACCCATTGTCGAATGCCTCCTGGCCGCGAGCGATGATCTGCTCGTCGCTCATGACGTATCCCTTGGGATCACGCAAATCAGAGCGAAACGCGCAAAAGCGGCATCGATACACGCACACATTGGTCGGATTCAAATGCGTGTTGATGTTGTAGTACCCAACATTGCCATTGATCTGCTCTCGCTTCCAATTGGCCAACTCGCCAATCTCGTGCAAAGAGACTTCCGGGTCGTAAAGGAAAATCCCTTCGTCGAGATTCAAGCGCCCCCCCTGCTCGACCTTATCGCGAATGACTCTCAAGCGATCTTTGATTTGAGGACTATTCATAATTGCGATTTTTGGAAATCGATCGATTTGTCTGAGTTATCCAAGCCACGTGTCGAGGGCCCCTGCCCCGAGAATCACGACGCTGATTATGGAGTTGAGCTGGAAAAATGCCAATTGCATCCGATCAAGCGACCGCTCAGAAATTACCGAGTGCTCGTAAATCAGCAAGGCTCCAACCCCCAATAATGCTAACCGAAAAACTGCCCCCAAGGACAACGCGGGAACCCAGAACGTCATACCCATGGCGATAAGCCACATCAAAAAGTGAAGGGTTTTTGCAATATTCAGAGCCCCGCGAACTCCAAATCGAGCCGGGATGCTGTGAAGCCCTGCCCCTCGGTCAAAGTCGACATCCTGACAAGCATAAAGAATGTCGAAGCCTGAAACCCAAAAAAGAACGACCAGACCAAGCAACACCGCCGGAAGCAAATCCCAAGGGTATTGCTCAACAATCTGGCCTCGCAGAGCGATCCAAGCACAAATCGGTGCGAGCATCAACGCAAATCCCAACCAAAGATGCACTAACCATGTAAACCGCTTGCCCAGACTGTACCCTCCCAAAAACAAAAGAACCGGTATGCTCAGAAGCAGTGGCAATCGGTTCGGCAAAAACAACAACGTTGTCAGGATAAACAAAAGACCGCAAACGGCAGTAAAGCCAGTTACTTCACCTGCTCGAAGCAACCGAGCAGGCAGATGCCGATTGGCCGTCCTGGGGTTCTCTCCATCCCACTTTTGGTCGAGCAACCGATTGACAGCCATCGCGAAACTTCTTGCAAAGACCATGCATAGCAGCACCCCCAAAGCATGCTGCCATCGGAAATCAAACGCGATGCCTTTTACTGGCGAAGGCAACATCCAAGCCCAAAACGAGGCGAGCATCGCAAACGGAAGGGCAAAGATCGTGTGGCTGAATCGGATCAGCTCTAAAAACCGCTTGAACTTTTCCCACATCCTACTGGTCACCACTTTGAGCATGCGCCTGATGAGATTGGAGATCCGGCCCCTCCCAACGCTTGATCAGCCCATGAGGTATCTGCAAATGGTCTAAGACCCTTGCGACGACAAAGTCGATCAGATCCACAGGTGTCTCAACTCCATGGTACCAACCGGGCATCGCTGGCATAACAACCGCTCCGGCTTGTGCGGCTCGCGTCATGTTCTCAAGCTGAAATACCGATAGTGGCATCTCGCGCGGGACTAGCAACAGTTTGCGATGCTCCTTGAGGTGAACATCGGCGGCCCTTTGAATCAAGTTGTTTCCCGATGCATGCACCACACCCGAGAGAGTTGCCCCAGAGCAAGGACAAATGATCATGGCCTTGGTCAAAAAACTACCACTTGCGATCGGCGTAAAGTAATTGCGATAGTCGTGATGCACAACCTGGCTGCAACCAAGGTCGACCTGAGCCTCGGATAGTTTTTTCCAAGCATGGGCATTTGAGCTTGGCCAGCAGTATTCAAGCAAGGCACGCACGTTATCCCGAGTTGGCCCAAGCTCGATACCAATTTCCTGAGCGGCTACGGCTGCACCTGATGGACTTACGAGCAAATGGACTTGCTCTCCTGCAAGCACCAATTGCTGCAACAATCGAGCGGCATACGCCGCACCGCTTGCCCCAGTGATGGCAAAAACGATCGGGAGCGGTTTTGTTGGGGTCATCGAAAAGCCCGCCTATTTTCGTCCGAGATAAAGGGTTGCGACCCCGAATGTCATTGGGATGACCCGAACCTGCCCGAGGCCAACTTGACGCATCAAATCAGCCATCGCTTCTCCGCTTGGGAACTGCGAAACACTTGCTGGCAGATAGGCATAAGCCTCCTTGGAGTTCTTAGCCACCTTGTTGCCGATGCCCGGCAGAATTCTTCGGAAATAGAATCCGTAGAGCTGTTTGAGGATCGGAAGGGTTGGTTGGGAGAACTCCAAAACAGCCACGGTTCCACCCGGCCGACATACTCGGACCATTTCCCTAAGACCGCCGAGCGTGTCGACGACATTCCTTAGACCAAACGCAACGCTAACAGTTTGAAACCAGTTGTCCTGGAACGGTAGGCTGGTGGTGTCGGCTTCAAGAAAGGCCAACCGGTGCCGATCAAGCTTCATCTTTTGCTGCTTTTGCCTCGCAAAATGAAGCATCTCACCGCAAAAGTCGCTACCGACGACCTCGGTTTCTTCATGAAGTTTTTTGGCGGCGGCCAAGGCCAAATCGCCTGTGCCGGTGCAGACATCCAAGAACGGATCCCCTGGCTTTGGGTTCAAAACCGCCAAAGTTCGACTGCGCCAGTAGCGGTCGATATTCAAAGATAAAAAGTGGTTCAGAAAATCGTACCTGGGAGCGATTTCGGCAAACATCCTACGCACTCGCTCGGTCGACTTATCGACCGTCGCTTGCGATTGCCCGCTCTGGTACTGACTTGGAGTTGGTTGATTCACGGTGATCTCTTTTCAAAAATGCAGCTAGATGAAGCTAACCGCATTATGGATCGGGAATCAACCCCCTATCACTAATTGGCTGGTTTTGGCCGAATCGTCTCGCTGCGTAGGGTGCTTGGGCTCGTCGAGGGTAAGGTCGTGCCTGGGAGGATCGAGCCTGATGAAACTGGCGATCCGATCGAGATTCCGTCCGAAGAACTCGGAATTCCGGTGCTCATCGGCGTCTCATACGAACCGATCACCGTCTCGCCATATCCGCCGTAGTTGGCACTCTCGGAACAACCCTGGCAACCGTCAGTTGCAGGTGCTCCGGTTTCACAACCCGCATCGCACGGAGCGCCGATATTCGAGGCCCCATGCAAACAGCTCTTGAATTTTCCAAGCAGGTTCGGGCGCCAAGTTCCACATGTGTTGCAACCGGTGAATGCCAATGCGAGTGCGGCAAGGGCCAATGTTGTTCGCTTCATGATCATACTCCTTGAGGAAATCGCAAAAGTTGCGATCGAAAGTTTTTTCGACGAGCAACTCTACGCCAATATTCCATGTGTGCAAATCGACATGGAAAAATTTCCGACAATCTCGAAAGTTTTTCTAACGCTCCTAATCCAAACGAGTGTTAGAGTTTCGCAACACCGGATCCGAATAGCGATCCCTTACCATGCAACACGCTTTCCCGAGCCCCAGTTTGTACGCTTCATGAATGCGCCTTTGAATACAGCCGTCGCCCAAACGTTGATCTCGACGGCTGTTGAGAATAGCAATTCGAGCAGGAACTCCAAAATCGAGAGGATTTGGATTTCACTCCATTTTGGATTGCTCATCCTCTCGTCGCTTATCGCTTGGCACTCTGCCAGTACCCCATCAAGGAACCCCACGCGACCTGTTTATCAAACGACCAAAAAACCATTCCGCTATATCTCAACTCCTTCGATTGCATCCGTAAGCGATCATGAGGTTCAAGAGGAGCCAAATGCCATCGCAGATGATTGCCAATGCTCTCGACCTGCTACAAATGCCACAAACTCGAATCTCCAATTCGATCCGCAGATGTCGGATGTTTGGGAGCTATCTTCGAGACATCTGCCAGAGAAGTTCAACTGCATTCATCCTATCGACCCGGGCCTAAAAGCTCAGCGTCACACTCAACTCGGTTGGCAATCCGAGGATCTTCAAAACGCACTGATCGACGACGGAAAACTCGTGATCCTCTACGTCCACGGCAACTTCATGGAGCGAAACAATGCGCTTGACCGAGTGCTTATCCTTAACAACTACCTACGTGAACGTTCCAGCAAACCGTATCGATTAATCATGCTTTCGTGGCCCAGCACCCGAGAACCCCATCCGCTAAGGGATGTTTATGAAAACGCAGAATCGGCAGAATCTCAAGCTTTACTCGTCGCCTGGCTCCTCGAACGCTTCTCCAGCCATGCTGACGTAAGTCTCCTTGGTTTTTCTTTCGGATCACGCGCCGTTACCGGCGGCTTGCACTTGGCAGCAGGTGGCACCATACCTGGTTTTCGATACCAATCGGGCTTGCCCACCGAGACTCTTCAAAACAGATACCGTGTCGCTCTGGTCGCACCGGCTCTGGATCGTGATTGGTTGGCCACTCAAGGAAGACATTCTCGAAGTTTGGAAACCGTTTCGGGCCTGGTGAACTTGTACAACTCCAAAGATCCTATCCTGCGAAGATTCCGTTTTATCGATCGTCTGAGTCGTCCCGTGGCCGCAGGCTTTGCAGGCTTCATCGGACTTCCGGGTCTCGAAAGTGCCTCGAATCCCCGCGCGACAATGCCTTTGGTAAACTCTAGCAAGGTCAGGCAATTCGATTGCGGATCAGCCGTAGGAACCACCCACAGCGAAAAAAGCTACTACGGACAATGCCCCTACTTTGGACTCGTATTGGATCATCTCCTAGGGCAAGAAGCCAATGCACAGCCCATTGAATGAACGATTCCTAAACAGCTATGCTCTGCGTTGGAACCCCAGTGCCAAGGGTTTCGAAATGGTGAGATTCTCGGGACTTTCGATGCCCGCGACCGATCTTGGTGCCATGTACGGTGCGATGCTGGTCGAAAGAGTCCGAACCTTTGGGAAAAAAATCCTTGATCTAGAGCCACATAAAAATCGTTTGAGACTCGGATTGGCTACTCTGGGAATCGAAGGACGATCCTTCTTGCATCAACTCGATGCGGCCGTCGAAGAGCTCATCGCCAAGAGTGCTGGAATCCTCCAAGAGGAAACCGACGCGAGTCTTTGCATCGTTGCAACTCCTGGGGATTTCTTTTCCGGAAAACAACTTCAGGCCTATGCTCATTGGCTCCCGATCCCTTGGGAGAAACTCGCAACTTGGTACCAATACGGCACCACTTTAGTTCGTGTTCAGTATGCTTCGGGAGCTGGTGAATGCTGGCCATCGAACATCAAAGCCCGAAGCCGACTGAACTACTACTTAGCAGACCAAGACGCTGCCAAAAGATTCGAGGGAGGTTTAGGCCTACTCTGTACGGCTCGCGGTATGGTAGCCGATACGAGTTTAGCCAATGTGCTATTGGTGGATCGACAAGGCAACGTCGTTTCCCCACGCCGTGAAGACATCCTCGCTGGGACTTCACTGGATCGAATCGACAAGATGCTCCAAGAGGAGGGCAAGCCAATCCTTTTTCGAGACGTTCTGTTTGAAGAACTCTACGATGCGGCTGAGGTTCTTTTAATGGGTAACACCGGTTGCATTTGGCATGCGTCCTCGATTCAGCGAAGAAATATCGCTGACACAAACCCCGGCCCTCTATGCTTAAAGCTTCAGAGACTCTGGTGCGAGGCCATCGGCTTTGACTGGAAAAGCCAAGCCATCAGGAATGCAAGCCGCTAGAGGGATCTAACCCAAATGAACTCGGTCACGCGAGGGCAGGGCAGGGGCATCGAGGAACCACCACAACTCTCCGTCAAGAGGATTGATGAGTTGGGCTGGATAGAGGTTTGGATCCCTCGGACCGTGCCACACGACATCCAACGCAGGAGCCTTGGACTCGCCGCAGACTAAGAAGGCAACGCGTTTGGCTCGGTTGATCAGCGATGCAGTCATCGTCAGACGAAACGACTCGAACTTGGGCACATAGTTGGCAACGAAACCATCGACACTCTCTAACGCTTGGGTCTCGGGAAACAACGACGCCGTGTGCGCATCATCGCCTAACCCAAGGAGAACCACATCGATCGAGGGGCTATCGCCTAATACTGATCGGATTGTTTGACCGTACTGATAAGCGACCTTCTCGGGGTCGTGAACTTCGATTTGTACCGGATGAAAATTCGGCAAATGGGTAGGTTGTCCACTGCCGCTAGACGGATCGATCCAAGCCGTCTTGACCATCCGATAATTGCTCTCGGAGTGATCGTGCGGCACGTTTCTTTCATCACCCCATAGCAAATGCACCCTTGACCATTCCAAGGCCTCCAAGTGCTCGCGGGCGATGAGTTCATAGAGCTTTTTTGGAGTTGAACCGCCTGAAAGCGCTACGACGCATCTACCCGATTGCGCGACGGACTCACGGATCGCATCGATCAGCCAAAAACAGGCCGCAGATGCAACTTCTTCGGCACTCGGTTTCACGACAACGTTGGAATTCATTATAGTATGGGTGGGTGGTTCGACGCGATCCCCCGAAAACGTCATCGTTAGGGTATTGGTTCAAGCGGTATTTGGCAAGGGATCCATCAACGGATGCAACTGACGACAGCTCAAATTTGGGATCGCATCCATGCTGCAGGAATCGCAACCCCTGAAGAGTGCCGACAGTGGGCCAAATCTGTGTCCGAATCGGTCGGTGCCACAGGGACCGCTGACCCTGCCGCAGTCATCAAAGAATTGGTTCAACAGGACAAACTCAGCCCCTACCAAGCCAATGTCCTGTACCGAGGACTTGCACACCCATTGCAACTCGGAAAACTTCGAGTCACCCGTTCCCTCGAAACCCAACGCGGCGAATTTTGGTATGAAGGAGAAGACGCCGCGAGTGCCCGATGGTCTGCCTTTCCACCCAAGGCCGTTTGGTTGGTCGCTATCCCCGACGAAAAACTCGTCGACCCTCAAATCCAAGAATGGCCTCCAAGCCTCGGTTGGGCCCAGCAACATTGCCAAGTCCAATCGCCACACCTGGATCGATGGCTAAATGCCGGAGCAACCCTCAAGCATCTCTATGCCGTCTGCGAATCCTCGCAAGGATTAACCCTCAGCGAAATGCTCCAACAAGGCCCCCTGTCGAGCAAGCAAGCCTATCGATTGCTCCGCGATGTCGCCATGGGACTGAAGTTTCTTCATCACCATCGACTCGTCCATGGCCACCTGTCAACTCACTCGATTCTCTGGAACGAGATGCGAGGCTTCCTGCTCCTGAGAGATCCACTGTTCCCACCAAGATCCCCTTACCATGGCCCTACCCTGAGTGCCCTCGGTGGTCTCGATGAGCGAATCGCACTGGCTGCTCCCGAACTGCTGATGCCCGGAGCCTTGCCCAACATTCAATCCGATCTCTACGCACTAGGCTGCATCTGGTTTCGAAGCCTCACAGGCAACTGGCCCTTCGATCCAGGACCCAACGCTCCCCCCGAGGTCTGGGCTAAACTGCATGCACAAGTCCCCGTGGTGATCCCAAGTCAATTGCCCGAAGTCCACAAGAAATGCATGCTCCACCTGCTGGCCAAAGACCCAGCGGTTCGCTTCACAGGAATCGATCCACTCCTAAGGGCTCTCGATCAACTCGTCCTTGCGGAAGATCCCCAAGATGTTCAAGTTCCAGAGCCGATTGTAAGCCAATCTGCAGTAAGCAAGCCTGTGGATAAACCCTCTGCAAGCAAACCGGTTGAGCCCAGACCTGCAGAGACCAAACCATCGAGAACGGAAAGCACGACCGCAAAACCAAACATCACGGACGGTAAAGAATCGAAGACAAACCAAGCTAAGCCCGTCGTTACCAAGCAAACCGACTCTCAAGTCAAAAAAACCACACAAGCCACTCCCACACAAGCCACTCCTGCACAGGCCGCTCCTACAAAATCCACTCCCACACCAACCACTCCCACACCAACCACTCCCGCACAAGCCACTCCCGCACAAGCCACTCCCGCACAAGCCACTCCCGCACAAGCCACTCCTACGCAAGCCTAACTTCGCAAGGAGAGCATCATATTATTGAATGGGGACCAGATGGTGGTGTTTTG
>JBJSXX010000181.1:0-8960 GCA_046086605.1 Pirellula sp.
GTCTTTGCTTGTTTTTTCCGCCCTAATGCCATGGTTTACCGGTTGTCAGACCAATTCCATGATGAGCATGCCGTGGAACCAACCCTCGCGTGTTCCGCCTCCAAATGCCCCAAGCAACTTGCCATCGGCTCCCTATGCGAATCGTCCACTGACCGACGCGGTCACGTCGGTGCAAAACGACCTTACAATTGCGACCGAAAATGCCCGAGCGGCTGTCGAGAAATCCGCAAATTCCATCAGCGATGGGGTGTCTCAGGCTGGAGCCAGGCTCGATCGGATCGGAAGCGGAATTGTTCAGGCCACGGGGATCGTAGAGTCCTCTTTCAAAGACCCTGTTCCATTGCCCCCAGCGACCTCCGGATCGCTCAGCGATGCTCCTCAGGAGGATCCAAACGCCCAATGGCGAAAACCGAATCCAAGGTAGTTTTTCCGGCAACGGTCGACAGTTTCCGATGCGGTGGTTAAAATCCCCCGCAGACGAGAGGCCACTTGGTGAAATTGGCAGACACGCAAGACTTAGGATCTTGTGCCGCGAGGCGTCGGGGTTCGACTCCCCGAGTGGCCACTGCTAGAGGAATTCTTCGGAGTCGGTGTGCGACTTGAATCTTGAATCTTGAATATTGAACTGATCACAAGTCCAGCCAACCCCAGGGTCAAGTTTGCAGCAAGCTTGCGGGACGCAAAGAATCGTCGGCGTGAGAATCGTTTTCTTATCGATGGATCAGATTCAATATCCATCGCGTTAGATGCAGGGGTTGAGTGCTCAGAGATTTTCGTATCCCAGCAAGCTTGGGATCGGCCCAATGCTCAAATCGCTTCATTATCTCGTCGTACCATTGGTGGTTCGATGCGTTGGACATGCCTGTCCGAAGCGGCGATGCAAAAGATCCAATATGGCCAGCAGGATCAGCAGATCATCGCCGTGGCGATCCCGTTAGATACTTCGATCGACACGCTCAGTGCCCGAGCTAGCGTCACGGCTGGTTCTTCATCCTATGAACTTTTTTTGGTTCTTGATCGCCTGGAAAAGCCCGGTAACCTTGGGGCAGCGATGAGAACGGCAGATGCTGCGGGTGCAACGGCCGTGCTTCTGAGCGATCCGGCTTGCGATCTTTGGAATCCCAATGCGATCCGCGCGAGTCTTGGAGCGATCTTTACCGTGCCGATCGCTTCGGGTTCATGGCAAGGCATCTATTCATGGCTTTCAGAACGATCCGTTCGGTGTTTTGCAGCGCGTACCGACAAGACCGCACCTTATTGGTCGATCAGCTACCCTGAGAAAACTGCGATTGTCATCGGGAGCGAAGCCCACGGACTGGAAGATCGCTGGAAATCAGAAGAAATCCTCCCAGTTCACATTCCGATGTTTGGCAAAATCGACTCCTTGAACGCCTCGATAACGGGTTCTATTTTGCTTTTCGAGGTGATTCGCCAGCGTCCAACTCATTGATGCCAGTCTCTATTCTTGAGAGTACGCTGAGAGTCTGGTACTCTAACGCCCCTTGGATTTTACTCCGGACGATTCTACAAAACCAAACATGATCACCCGCAAACCGATTTTTCCAAATGTCATCGAGTTGAACGTCCAAGCCGGGCACTTGATCGGCTGCAATCTCTACTTGGTTTTCGATCAAGACCAGTGGTTGCTGATCGACATCGGCTATGAAGACAATGTCGATGAGATCATCGACTTGATTCGTGATTTGGATTTCCCGCTCTCGAAATGCAAAACACTCCTTGCCACGCATGCCGATGTGGATCATTGTCAAGGGTTGGCCAAGGCCAAGCAGATATTGAAAACGACCGTCACAGCACACCCAAAGGCCGCCGATCTTTTGGAGAGTGGGGATCGGTTGCAGACATTCGCAGAAATCCATGCTCAAGGCATCAGCGAACCGATGCCCAAGGTATCCGTCGAGAATCGGATCAATGATGGGGATCGTATTGTGATCGGTGGCATAGAGCTGATCGTTTGGTCAACCCCAGGACATGCCGATAGTCAGCTCGCGTTTCAATTCGGTGATTTGCTTTTTAGCGGGGACAATATTTATCGAGATGGAGGGGTAGGTGCGATCGATGCCCACCATGGGAGCGATATCCCCTCATTCATCCGCTCTCTAGAGCGAATCCGAGATTCTTCTGTCCAGTGGTTGCTTCCTAGCCACGGTCCTTATTTCCGCAAGGATCCTGAGATGATCAATCGGGTGATCGATCGCCTGAAGGGATACTTGCACCTGAGTGACTTTGGAACCTGTGCGATCGATTGGCCTTTGATGAAACAATGGGAGCAGGAAATTGCCGAAGGACGATACCCCTAATCCTAAAGCTTCGGATTCTCCAGTGGCACAGACACAGCACACGGCCCGTCGTGTGCCGACAGAGTGGGATCGACTGATATCGAGCCGTAAAGTCCTCTTGCTGGTTCTTTTTTGCGTTACAGGGGCATTGGGGTTACCGCTGCTTTGGTTCAGTCCCGCCTTTAGCACCCGCGCGAAAGTCGTTTGGTCGATATGCAATATCCTTTACACTTTGGCTTTGATTGCCTTATGCATCGGAATCTGCATTTGGTCTTACCAGCAAATCGTCAACTCGATCTGAGGTTTTCGTTTGGCAAGGATTCGGCAGGAGTCTAAGAGCACGTGATCTTGTTGGTCATGTTCTCTTGCCCATTCGATCGAGCGAATGATCCAGTGCAATGCAACCCGATGATATCAAGAACCTCTGCCTTTAGCAGAAATTGGCGGCGGAATCGTATCGGATTGACTTTCAAGATTGTCGATCATCTGGCCGGTCAATTCATCGATGTCGCCAAAAATTCGAGTGATGCGTCCCTCGAAATAATGCGATGCGATCGCTGCCGGAATCGCAACCATCAAGCCTGCTAAGGTTGTGACCAAGGCCTCGTAGATACCTACAGCCAGGAAATCAGCGCGGTTTTGCCCTGCGGTCAGTTTCGTCGTGTCGTGAAAAGCGCGGATCAAGCCCCAGACGGTTCCTAATAGGCCTAAAAGAGGAGCGATGCCTGCACCGAGATTCAACCAGCGGACGTTGGCATAAGCACGATCGACCTCTCGCTGTAGAGTGTCGCTCAGCGCTCCTTGAATCTCACTTTTGGGCCTGCCAGCGCGATTCAAGGTTGCTCGCACCACACGCTCTAAAGCCGATTCTCCTGGACACAGCTTAAGCGTCTCGACCGGGTCAAGCTTCCCGAGTTTGCTCGCTCCACGCAACAAGTTCACGATGCGTCTTGGCATGAGTTTGCCTCGGCGAAGTCCGATCCAGCGATCGAAAACGAAGGTGGCCACGAGCAAACTCATCAGCCCGATGGGGATCATGAAAACCCCACCTTGAACCAGCAGATCGAAAAAGTCGATCCCCATCTGCCTTGCGCCTGCAGTTTGCCCAAAAAACAATGCGATCTGCATCCTGTTTGATCTTTCGGTTCGCCTTGGGATTCGCCTTCAAATTCCGCTTGGTCCGATTGTAACCTTTTTGACTTCTTAGGAAAACTTTTTACTCGAACCGATGCTCATCATGGCTAGCAAACCAAACCTCTTTGGAAAATCAGAACCTAGACTCCCTGCGTCTAGTCATGGAAAACCCAACGTAACTGTGATATCTTACCCAATATGAACCAGCCACTTTCCGGTATTTTTACCCCCAACATTACACCCCTGGATACACAGGGTCGACTCGACGAGGACAAGCTTCGTGCCTACGTTGATTGGCTCATCGAGCGGGGAGTCCATGGTCTCTATCCCAACGGTAGCACGGGCGAATTCGTTCGCTTTACACCAGAGGAACGGCGCCGTGTCATCGAGGTGGTGGTCGATCAAACCCGCGGTCGAGTGCCAATCCTTGCTGGGGCAGCCGAGGCCAACGTCGCAGAGACGATACGGGCTTGTGATCTTTATGGAAGCCTGGGTTGCCGCGCGGTCGCTATCGTCGCCCCTTTCTACTACCGTCTTGCACCCGATGGCGTGTTTGCCTACTTCAAAGAGATCGCCGACCATGTGTCGATCGACGTGACACTCTACAACATTCCTGCTTTTGCTTCGCCCATCGATGTGGCCACTGTCAAACGGCTTGCCGAGGAATGCCCTAGAGTCGTTGGGATCAAGGATAGTTCTGGCGATATTCCGCATATGATGAGGATGATCTCCGAAGTGCGACCGATTCGCAAAGATTTCTTTTTTCTCACCGGATGGGATGCCTCGTTGGTTCCTATGCTTATGGTCGGTTGCGATGGTGGGACCAATGCCACAAGCGGTGTGGTACCTGAATTGACCCGAGCGATCTATGAAGCTTGTAAAGCCGGCCAATGGGATCGGGCCATGCAGTTGCAATACCGACTCTTGCCTCTGTTCGATGCGATGATCGCAACCTTGGAGTTCCCTGAAGGCTTCCGAAGAGGTGCCAGGATCCGAGGTTGGGATCTAGGACAATCGCGTCAACCTCTTTCGCCTCAACAATCCACCGCAGCCGAAGCGACGCAGCGCAAGTTGCAGGAGATGCTTGCCGGATTTGATTTCGTACAATCTCGACCTTCGCCAGCGCACAAGGTCGCTGCAGGGGCTAGCGACGAGGTGATCAATCGGATCGTGCACGAGGTTCTCTCCCAACTCAGAACGCTATAGAAGCCCCAAGGGACTGACGCATTGAGCCATTCCAAGGACGGTGAAACATCAGCAGGTGTAGGATGGGAGCAAAGTGCTGAGCATGCGCTCGGGCGATCCAGCCGCGCTTTAGCCCTGCTAGCGGTTCTCTCAATCGTTTTGGTTGCGGGCTGGATCATTCACCAACGCTCGATACGAACATCGAGCAATCTGACGGACGGACAACTTGTCGAGAACTGGTCGCTTGATTTAAATCAAGCGACCGAGCAAGAACTCCAATTGATTCCGGGCTTAGGCCCCAAACTCGCGCGTGCGATTCTCCAGCGGCGATCTGAACTGGGCGCTTTCCAATGCCTTGATCAACTCTCCGAGGTTCCTGGAATCAAAGAGCAGAGGGTCAGAAATCTTGCACGCTATCTGAAGGTATCGAATTCTGTGAACGGATCTCAAGAAAACCCATTAAGCGAATGATCAATAAACCCTTCGAGCTCGATAGCCAATACACTCCTGCTGGAGATCAGCCGCAGGCGATCAAGGCTTTGGCGCAAGGACTGCGTCGAGGCGTTCCCCATCAGGTTCTCATGGGGGTGACGGGATCAGGGAAGACCTTCACCATGGCAAATGTGATCGAGCAGGTGCAACGTCCGACGTTGATCTTGAGTCATAACAAGACCTTGGCAGCTCAGTTGTACTCTGAGTTTCGCGAATTTTTCCCACGCAACGCAGTCCATTACTTCATCAGCTATTACGATTACTATCAACCCGAGGCTTACATTCCTCAGAAGGACTTGTACATCGAAAAGGATTCCTCGATCAATGAAGAGATCGAGCGTTTGCGATTGGCTGCCACCAGTGCCCTTATTACGCGTCGTGATTGCATCATCGTGGCGAGCGTCTCTTGTATCTTTGGCTTAGGCTCCCCTGAGATGTATAGCAAGATGGTCGTTCCGATCCATGTCGGAGACCTTATGATTCGCGAGGAACTCTTGCTCAAGCTAGTTAACAACCAATATTCCCGCAATGAGACGGCGTTTGAGAGAGGTAAGTTCCGGATACGGGGAGATACCATCGAGATATGGCCTCCCTATGAGGACTTTGCTGTACGGCTGGAGTTTTGGGGTAATGAGGTTGAAAAGATCACGTTCATTCAGCCTGAGACAGGCGAAGCCCTTTCGCGGGAGACCGGGGTCATGATTTATCCTGCGAAGCATTTCGTGACCGACGATCAACGCATCTACCAAGCGATCGATGTCATTCGCAAGGAGTTGCAACAGCAGTTAGCGAAATTTCAGAAGGAGGGAAAGATCCTCGAAGCTCAGAGGCTCGAATCCCGAACCAAGTACGATCTAGAGATGCTCTCGGTCGCCGGCCATTGCCCTGGTATCGAAAATTATTCGCGGCCCCTTTCAGGCAAACCTCCAGGCGCTACTCCTGATACTCTGCACGATTTTTTCCCTAAAGACTTTTTCGTCATCGTCGACGAATCGCACGTGACCATTCCTCAGATTCGCGCGATGTATTTTGGAGACCAAAACCGTAAAAAGACTCTTGTCGAGCATGGGTTCCGATTGCCCTGCGCGATGGACAACAGGCCGCTGAAGTTCGAGGAGTGGGAGCAGAAGGTCAATCAGGTCGTCTTTGTCTCGGCAACGCCGGGCGATTATGAACTCGAGAAGACCGGAGGAGAGGTTGTCGAGCAGGTGATCCGTCCGACAGGCTTGCTCGATCCGATCATCGAGGTGGTTCCAGCGCAAGGACAGATCAACCATTTGCTCTCCCAGATCAAAGAGCGATTGGCCATGGGGGATCGCGTGCTGGTGACCGCACTGACAAAGCGCTTGGCCGAGGACTTGTCGAATTACTTCTGCGATCAAGACATCAAGTGTCGGTGGTTGCACAGCGAGCTCGATGCGTTCGAACGGGTCGAGTTGCTCAGAGATTTACGGGAGGGGCATTGCGATGTGATCGTCGGAGTCAATTTGCTCCGCGAGGGACTTGATTTGCCAGAGGTATCCCTAGTTGCGATCCTTGATGCCGATAAAGAAGGATTCCTACGCAGCGAAACTTCGCTGATTCAGACCATCGGTCGGGCGGCTAGAAATGTGAATTCCAAGGTGATTTTGTATGCGGACCGCGTCACCCAGGCCATGCAGATTGCCATCGAGGAAACCAATCGGCGTAGAAAAAAGCAGGAAGAGTACAACCTAGCCAACCACATCACCCCTGCAACGGTGCGCAAGCAGGTTACGGCCAGCATTCAGGAGCATGCTAGATTTCGCAAGAAGGCTCGCGACATGATCATCCAAAGTGCACCGCCGAAGATCGTCACTCAGGAGTACCTCAAGGAACTCGAGCAGGAGATGATGGCCGCTGCCGAGGAGATGGAATTCGAACGTGCTGCCGCCATCCGGGATAAAATTCAACGTAACAAAAATCGAATTGGACAGCCCGTCGAGAGCCTTGAGGGACAACAACCCCAAGGCGATCGTTCGAAACCTTCAGGGGGCTTTAAGAATCGTCGCCAGCGAGGACCTGGCCGCGGATCGAGGAACTTCAGAAAAGATCGCGACGGTGAGAAGGATGGCGAATAGCTGGCTCGTTGGCTCGCGGTGACTTGCGAACCAAGTACGCCTCTCGCTTGGTCGATACAAACTTTTAGTACACGAATTGAGTTCGTACTTGGAGGTGATCTGTTTCACCCGTGGTGCCGAAGCGGTCGAGCCAGGTATGGCCCCAGCCGATCCCGAACTTGGCCCTTCGAGTGGCCCACCAGTTGGTGCCGAAGTAAGTCTTGTAGAACTCACCGCCATGGATCTCTTCGTCTTCAAGGTCGACATTTGAAAAACGACCGACGAGTTCTAGTGCTCCGTAGCGATGTTTCGGAATGATGCGACGGGCATAACCGACCGTTCTATCATAAGGCCGAGACTCTCCGGTCAAAACCCAGCTGGTAAGGATGTAGCAGCCGTAGAAATTTGGATTTCCGGAGATATCGGAACTGATCCAGCTTGGGGTGTACTCGGCCAAGGCCGAGAATGGTCCGCGATTCCAAAGAAGTTCCAAGCCAAAGTTCCATGCGTAGCTGGCAGGGATACCACTGGTATCGACGTAGTTGCTCGTGACGTTTGATTCCGGTCGACCTTTCAAACGTATAGCGCCATCGGTCGAAGCGTTGTATCGTCCGGCAAGGCCGAGGTGAAAATAGTCTCGGTCTTCGTTCAAGTCCCAAAGCAAGCCGGTAGTCCGAAACGTGACATCCGTACCGTTGTTGATCGAACTGGGAGAATCCCCCCAATCTTGATCGTAGACACCGATCGCAGCCGTCGCGCGATGATCTTGACCCAGGACTCGATTCAGACGAATACCTGCGTTTCGAGAGACGAAAAAAGGGCTCAGCACCCGTTCTTGAGCAGGCAGGTTGGCCGCATCGCCGACCATCTCGTAGCAAAAGGTTTCTTTCAGCTTACCGACCGACAAGGTTGTTTCTGGACCGCCGATGGGTGCTGTGACGGCCAGGTCGGTTAGGTTCCAAAGTTGTTCAGGATCGGTATCGAAGCCTTTGTATTCGGCGGCGACGAGGTATCCAAGTTTATAAGCTCCGCCGACTTTGCCCCGTGCCATGAATCGAACCGCGCGGTCGTCGAACTGATCGATTTGCTTACCAACTTGGCTTAAACTTGCTGCGTCCTGTCCAAAGGCGTTGTAGTCTCCGATAAGAACAAGGCCTGGAGTCAGGGACAACCAATGCCGATCGACTTTGAGTTGTTGGGATAATTGAGGAGGGACGTCAGGGATCAGGTACTCAGGTGCCGGCTCCGTGGATTCAGGCGCGGTAAACTGACCACGAGCAGGAGCCGGGTCTGATTCGATCGACTGGGCAAAGCATGATTTGGTGGTGGGCGAAAACAGTGGAATCGCGACGAAAATGGCGATAAGGATGAGTTGGTATCTGCTGGTCATTGCGTCGCCCACTAGAAAATTCAGTCCGAAGGTCAAATCGAGTGCCTTAGGTAATATCCCTTAAATCGGAATAGTTTACTGGGGTTGGTGACGAAAACCGTCATACGAGAATCAACCCGAACATCAAGAAAAGTCTACCTAGTGTGAAGCGTCCCTAGGGCATCGCCCATGGAACCCGACAGCGAACAGCGATGCTGATTTCTCCGAAATCAGCAACTAGCGCAAGAGTGAGCGCAACACAGCGAGTGCACGCCGCCTGACGGCGGCGTTTTTTGACGGTGTTGACTGGATTGACAAGATTGACTGTGTTGACAGCGGACGGGATTGACCAAGTTGACCTCGTTGGCTGCGGGTTAAACGAGGATTCGCTGCGCGAATTTATAG
>JBJSXX010000182.1:0-12218 GCA_046086605.1 Pirellula sp.
ACAAATGAGCAACCCCGCTTGAATTTGTGCGGAGCGTTCAAGGAACCGCTTGTGGTCTCCGGCGATCGCGATGCGTGCTGGGATGAACAAGGATGCATAGACTGGGATCATGACGCTATAAAATTCATAGAAGTCGATTTGATGGCCCCAGAAAGTTAGTCCTGATTGGGAGAGTCCAATCAGCAAGTACTGTAATGGAGTGAAAACGACCAAGCTCCAGAACAAGGCCCGATGGTCACCGCGCCTTGTGGGGGTCATGGTGATGAACTCTCGGAAGGCCCAAAAGGAGACCAAGCCAAAAAGTATGATTGTTCCGATTCGGTGCAGGAACATACCCGAGATAAGAATGGCGAACATCAGCCACCAAGCCCACAGCCGCTGTACGAATCGTTGTACGAGGGCTGGGTTGATCGACGGGGTTTGTTGGTGGCTCAGATTCCTTGCAACGATCGAAGCAACGGCAAGCACCCCTAACACCACACTTGCTAGTATGATTGTGGGAAGATCAAGTCCGGTAAGGCTCTGAGCTGGATCAACCATTGCGGAATCGGAGAGAGTCTGAGAAACTGACAAACCCCGAAATGGTTCAGGGACCACCATATCTTACCAGGAACTCCCAGACTCGGCAGGTCTTTTGCAACGAACGATGCATATCAAGATTGGAACTAGGCACAGCCCGCTGGCACTTTGGCAAGCAAATTTCATCGCCGAAGGGCTCAGCAAAGCAGGCCATGAAGTCGAGCTGGTCAAGATTACCACTACAGGTGATACAACCACTACACCTTTGGGCCAAGCGGGTGGAGTAGGGCTGTTTACCAAAGAGATTCAAAATGCTTTGCTCGACGGTCGTTGTGACGTGGCCGTCCATAGCCTTAAGGATTTACCGACCCAGCCGATCGAGGGGCTACGCCTCTCGGCCGTGCCAAGTCGTGAAGACCCTCGCGATTGCTTGGTCTCGGAAAAATATAAATCTATCGACTCTTTACCTTCAGGTTGCACGGTTGGGACGGGTTCACCGAGACGCCGGGCTCAATTGCTGCATTTGAGATCTGATTTGGACATCCGTGATATTCGCGGAAATGTAGATACTCGATTGAGCAAACTTGCTCGCGGCGACTACGCAGCCATCGTGCTTGCAAGTGCGGGCCTTAGCCGCCTGGGGCTCGCTCAAGACCTTGCGTCCCGACTCCCCCTAGAGACGATGCTACCTGCGGTTGGCCAAGGGGCACTTGGACTCGAAACACGTGCTGCGGATACACAAACACAACAGGCATTGATGGTGCTTAACGATCCGATCGCAGAGAATTGTGTCCGTGCCGAAAGGGAGGTTTTGCGGTTACTCAAAGCAGGTTGTCTGGCACCTGTTGGAGCTCATGCGTCGATCGATCAAGGGATGTTGAGGCTCAAAGTCAGAGTGTTTTCAACCGACAGCTCCATCATGGTCTCGACCTCTGTTCAGCACAGTATCGATTTGCGGATGGATCAAACCGCTGACAACACGCCCGAGGCTCTGGCGAGATATGCTACAGAGAAACTCATAGCGCAAGGGGCCGACCGCCTGATCGCTTCGAAGTTAGTAAACCGCTGATGCCAGGGCGCTGGGATTAGCGTTCATGAGTGTTCATCAGCGGTTAAAAACCCAAGCACCCAGGATCTTGAATTTTTAGCGAATAAGCGGTTATCTCCAGTTGAATCGCTATCGACATTCGAGCCTGATGTCGTGTATTACTCGATGAGTCCCTAGGGGGCTGGAAGGCTAGCAAATGTCCGTTTTGTCAGGGAATCCTCATCCATGAATCGCGTCGAAAGCTTCTTAGTCGGTTTAGCGTCAGGGGTTGCGTTTCTCTATTTGGTGATGCACTTTACGGTCGTGCGGGCCAATGATGGATTTCATTGGATTCCGAAGGTCAGTGCGAAGCTCGATGTACCTTATGAGGATGTTCGAGATTTCAAGGCCGAGCACTGGCAACGTCGCCCTGCATTATCGATGTCGATCGTTAAGGCGAAAAAAGACTATCTCATCGATGAAAGAGCCAATCGGCAGATCCAGCAAACAACGAGTCGAATGATCCATCAAGCACGAGCGGTCAGCGGACAGCAGACGCGTCCTATGCCGCAAGCACCAAATTCTCTTTTCGCTGGATCTGCACCTTCGAATCGCTAACCGAATCAACCTTCGCTCACACGTAGTTTGAAACACTCCCGATCGACCGTTGGCAGAGCCCGGATCGCTTCGTGAGCTTGGCTAGCTTCGGACTCACTGCATTCGTGGGTCATGATGATCAAAGGCACCTTGTTCGGTTCACTCGATTCCGTAGGCTCATACTGAATGATCGACGAAATCGAGATTCTGTGGCTTCCGAGAATCCCAGTAATTTGGGAGAGGACTCCAGGTTCATCGGCCACTAGATACCGCAAGTAGTATCGACCGATTGTTTTGTGGAATGGGATCATATCGATCTCGCATTGCCGATCGGACCACAGTTGCAAACGCCTGAAAGTGATGTCGGTGCGACCTGCTGCGGTATCGATCATATCGGCGACGACGGCAGAAGCCGTTGGCATTTGGCCGGCTCCTTGTCCGTGAAAGAACATGTCGCCAACAGCATCGCCTACGACGGAAATTGCGTTGTAGGGTCCACGGACTTCGGCTAGCGGACGTCCGTTGCGAATCAGTGTTGGTGAGACATGCAATTCGAGGTTGTCATCGATAAGCTGCGCAGTTGCGAGCAAGCGAATGCGATACCCTAGCTTGTCCGCGTATCGAATATCCTCGATCGTGAAGGATTCGAGTCCTTGGCGGTAGATTTCCTTCCAGTCGATTCGAATACCGAAGGCTAGGTGGGCGAGAATAGCGAGTTTTTGCGTCGTATCGCTTCCGTTGACATCCATCGTCGGATCGGCTTCGGCATATCCCAGCCGTTGGGCTGTTGCCAAGGCTCGATCGTAATCGACGCCTTTCTCCGACATTTGCGTCAGGATGAAGTTGCTAGTTCCGTTGAGGATACCCCGCAAGGAGACGATTTGATTGGCCGTAAAACATTGCGTGATGTTCGCGATAATGGGGATCCCACCCCCGACGCTCGCTTCAAAGGCGATGGTTCGGCCAAGGCTCCTTGCGCGGTCAAACAGTTCTTCGCCGTGCTGAGCCAGCAGCGCTTTATTGGCCGTCACGACATCTTTTCCCGCTTCGAGCAACTGGAGCATGATGGTCCGAGCAGGCTCGATACCGCCAATGAGATGGGCTACGACGCTGATTTGCTTGTTATTGAGAATCTCTTCGAGGTTGTCGGTGAGTATTCCTGATGGGAAATCGGCAATCCCACGATCCTTGTTTAAGTCTCTTACGAGTGCTTTGGTGAGCCAAAGCACTCGACCGGCGTGACGTGCAAGTCGATCGCCGTGATCCAAAAGAAGACGTGCGACCCCTGTACCGACGGTGCCCATGCCAACGATGGCAACGTGGGTCTTTTCCATTCCACGCCAACGATCTTTTTGTGGGGTTGCTGCGGGTTTTAAGCCGTCCCCAAGCGGTTCGTTCAAGTTGAGATCCCTTATTTATCCCCCAAAAGCGGGGTTTTGGCTGTCTTTAGACTACAAAGTATTTTCCATCAAAGATCGCAGAGATTATCGAAAAAACAGCCAATTTGAAGGACAAAAGCGATTTTCAAGGACGAAGAATCCCTCCGAGGTTGAGAAATTCGACAAAAAAGGAAAATCGAGCCGAAACCAAGTCAGTGGTAGAGGGTTGACCTACCCCTATTGCTCCGAGGTCGCTGGGCATCAAACAATGGTTGATGCTATACTACCGGGTTCCCGGGCTTGATATCGTACACACACCAACCAATTATAGCTCGTTGCATGAAGGGACTTGCTCATGCTCGGCACGATCAGTGCGCATGGTCTATCAACAGACCTAGGGTTCTTGGAAAATGCTAAGACGAGGTGCCGAGGCCTACGCTTGGCTTTCTATCTAGCATCCTACGGCTTTTTTTCTTTGGTTAGTTTTCCATTGCTCGGAGTCCAAGTTGGGCTGGCTCAGGAACTAACCAAGACCGATGGTTCGGTTCCGAAGTTGACGAAGCAAGAGACGCAGTACTTCGAAAGCCGCATTCGTCCTATTCTTGCTAATAAATGCTACGCTTGCCATTCGGTCGATTCAGGAGAGGCCGAAGGTGGGTTGAGGCTTGATTCACGCGAAGCGATGCACCGTGGTGGGAATAGCGGACCGGTCATTGTCTCGAAGAATCCTGCCCAGAGTTTGCTTATCAAAGCCATCGAGCATCAAGACGCAAGCTTGAGAATGCCGCCCAAGAGTGCGGGTGGCAAGCTCAGTGACTCGGAAATCAAGGAGCTTACACGATGGGTTCGCATGGGAGCTCCGGATCCACGCAAGGAAGAAGAGCATCTGCTTGCGAAGGAAGAGATCAACGAGTCCGCAAAATCTTGGTGGGCTTATCAACCGCTCAGCAAGCCAGCGGTTCCACCTAAAGATCCATGGGCTTGGACGACCATTGATCGTTTCATCGCCCTAAAGCAACAAGAATCAAAGATACAGCCAGTTGCAGATTCAAAACCCGAGTCGCTTGTTCGTCGGCTTTACTTCGACTTGACTGGATTGCCGCCAACGATTGAGCAAGTTCGTGCGCTTACCGAGCAACTCGAAAGCGGAGTGTCACGACAAGAGGCCATCGAGAGACTTGTTGACGAATTGCTCGATAGCGAGGCTTTCGCCGTGCATTGGGGAAGGCATTGGTTGGATGTGGCCAGGTACGCAGAGTCGTCAGGTAGAGACGTCAACATTCCGTACAATCAGGCTTGGCGTTATCGCGATTGGGTGATCGATGCGATGCGCAAGAATATGCCTTACGATCAGTTTTTGGTCCAGCAAATTGCTGGCGATTTGATCGAAACCGACAGTCCGTCGGAGAAAGCAAGTGGCATCATTGCAACCGGCTTTCTTGCTTTAGGTTCAAGGAACATCAATGAAGGCAATCAAAAGCTATTTGCTTTGGATCAAGCAGACGAGCAGATCGATTCGGTGTTTCAAGCAACCATGTCGATGACCATGGCTTGTGCAAGATGCCACGACCATAAATTTGAGCCCATATCGCAGAAGCAATACACCGCCGTCGCGGGGATCTTCTTGTCCACCGACACCCGATACGGAGCATCCGGGGGAAACAATGCGAGGAACTCGTCGGAACCGATCGAGTTGCCCTCCGAGTGCGATCTGCCTTCGCTGACTGCTCCTTGGTCGGAAGCGGAAATTCGTAAGAAGCGTGATGAACTGAGCAAGCTTCAGAAAGAGATCGCAACGATCATCGACGAGAGTGAAGAGAAGCGAAAGACTGCGAAAGCAAACGGAACGATCGATCGAAGCCGTCAACAGCAACTTCGCAAGCTATCTCAGCAAGCAAACGAGCTTGAATTTCAGCTCTCTGCTCTCAACGAAGACAACACCGTTAGGCCATTAGCGATGGGAGCCGTCGACCGTCCATTAGAGTTGCCCAAGTCGGATGCGAATCGAGAGAAGATGAGTCGGTATCTCGGTGGCGGGCGTCGTTCCGCTTTCCCGATGATCGACAATAGTCCATTCTTTTCGCGAGGTGAGGTCGGATTGCCAGGCGAGAAGGTTCAAAGATCGGTTCCAGATCTTTTTGGCGATGCGAAAAATTATCGCGTTCCGAGGAACACGAGCGGTCGATTGCAATTGGCGCAGTGGATAACCAACCGGAGCAATCCATTGACTGCAAGGGTCGCCGTCAATCGGTTCTGGCATTGGATGATGGGTCAAGGGATCGTCGATAGTGTCGACAATTTTGGGACCACTGGCAGCAAGCCTTCTCACCCGGAGTTGCTTGATCATCTTGCAACCGAGTTTATGGAAGAGGGGTGGGATACCAGGAGCTTGCTGCGAAAAATCGCAACGAGTCGAGTTTATCAGTTATCGAGTGTCGAACCTAACCCTGCCGCATTCACAGCAGACCCACAGAATAAGTTGCTCTGGCGGGGCAAGAGTCGAAGACTGCAAGCTGAGGAAATTCGGGATGCAATGCTCAGTTTGTCGCAGAAGCTCGATCCGACACCGGTTCTTGGGACGGCCATGGCCAAGAAAAATCTCGGTAATAGAGTTGACGTGAGTGCTGGTAAGAAGCGAGGCAAGGGGGAGGTTTTCACTGAGGATGTATGTCGCTCGATCTACTTGCCCATGCCCCGCGGTGCGTTGCCCGAAGTGTTGGAACTTTTCGATCTGCCTGACGCAATGGTGGTGCAAGGTGCCCGCGAGACGACCAATGTTCCGTCTCAGTCGTTGTACTTACTGAATAATCCAAACGTTGCGGCTTATGCAAGTGCCATCTCCAAGAGGGTGATTGACTCGATACCTGGAAGGGGCTCAGAGAATTTTGAGCCTAGGGTAGAGATGCTCTACGAGTTGATCCTTTGCAGGAGTCCTACCGGGGATGAAATGCAAATCGCCGACGAGTTGTTTAGCACCAGTGATTCGGCCGAAAGCGGTTGGATCAGCCTCGCCCGCGGGTTGCTTGCGACCGCCGAATTTCGATATTTAGATTAATCGTCAATCCAACTTAGTAGTCCGAAGATACGATCCTTATACGCCAACGAATTTCGAGGGAACTCCAATGAATCTTTGCCGAAACAGTATGAATTTGCACAGCAGGCGGAGCGTCTTACAAAACACCGCGTGTGGATTTGGATGGTTGGCCCTCTCGGCGCTGATGGCGAAACAAGGGTTGGCAGGATCGAATGGCAAATCCCCAGGCGCTCACTTCAGCGCCAAAGCAAAGCGGGTGATTTTTTTGTACATGAAGGGAGGCCCCTCCCACGTCGATACGTTCGATTACAAGCCTGAGTTGGCCAAGGCCGATGGTCAGACGGGCCCACGTCCTGGTAGCAAGTGGATGAAATCACCTTGGAAGTTCCAGCAGCGAGGCCAAAGTGGGCTTTGGATCTCGGACTTGTTCCCAGAGCTCAGTAAAGCTGCAGACGACATGTTGATCGTCAATTCGATGCAAACCGATGTGCCTGCTCACGCGCAAGCGACGATTCGCATGCATACGGGTACAAGCCAGTTTGTAAGACCCAGTGTTGGCTCGTGGGTGCTCTATGGATTGGGTGCTGAGAGCGAAAGCATTCCTGGATTCATCAGCATCGGAGCCTCAGGCAGTGCTCAAAACTACGGCAATGCGTTTCTGCCGGCTTACTATCAAGGGATGCGATTGGGTAACGGTAATCGGGAAGTCGATGAAACCCAAATCGCTAATCTGGCTCCTCTAGTCGGAAGTGAGCGGCAGAGAAGAGAGTTGGACTTTATCCAAGGCATGAATCAAAAGAAGCTTCAGAATGATCCCACCGATCAGGAGATTGAAGGGGTGATTCGCTCTTATGAAATGGCCCATCGGATGCAGTCGGAGTTACCCAAGGTTTTGGATATCAAGTCTGAGAGCGAAGAGACCAAGCGTCTCTATGGAATCGATCGAAAAGAGAGCAAGGGATTTGGTAGCAAGTGCTTGGTTGCACGCCGCATGATTGAGTCTGGGGTGCGCTTTATTGAGATCACTCAAGGGTCATGGGATCATCATGCCTCGTTGCAACAGAATCTCACGACCAATACATCTGCGATCGATCAGCCCATGTACGGATTGATCACCGACTTGAAGCAGCGAGGCTTGCTCGATGAGACTCTGATTGTCTGGGCTGGTGAGTTCGGTAGGACGCCGTATGCCCAGGGCCGAGATGGTCGGGATCACAATCACAAGGCCTTCAGTCTTTGGATGGCCGGGGGTGGAGTGGCGGCAGGAAAGCAGTATGGCAAGAGCGGTGAGTTTGGGGTTGAGGCCACGGAGAACCCAGTGCCGATCGTCGATTTCCATGCGACCTTGCTCGCGCTTTTGGGGTTAGATCACGAGCAGTTAACCTATCCCTATGCTGGCCGCGACTTTAGGCTCACCGAGACCAAGGGCCGGGTCATCAAGGACTTGATCGGCTAGATTTTTGGAAGTCGCCTCGTTTCCGAACTAATTTTGGAATTTCCAGGGGTTTTCGGGCATCTTTGTTTGGATAGTCCAAGGTGCCGTCGAGACTTTCAGTGGTTTTCGGCTATCCTTTAGCTGGAGCGGGAGCAGTGGTGAGTTGTTTTCGCGCGAACCTCGCGGTTTTGTAATGGAAATCGGAGGGGTTGGGATCCGAAGCGTTTTTCGAGGCGCCCTTAAGGAGACGAATGACGGTGAAAAGAAGCAAACGTGGCTTATCGGGCGGATTTACGCTCGTTGAATTGTTGGTCGTGATCGCAATTATCGGGGTCTTGATCAGTCTGCTTTTGCCGGCCGTGCAAGCTGCACGGGAGGCTGCCCGAAGATCTCAGTGCATGAGCCATATTCGTCAGTTGGCTCTCGGTTGCACGAACTTTGAGAGCGTGTATGGCAAGTACCCCTATAGTCGCAAGTACGACATATGGGATTCCTACACTTGGACCTCCAACATTTTGCCACATATCGAGCAGCCGATGATGTACAACCTTATGTACACTCTCGGAGCACAGCCTTACTCGGCGACTTATCCTGGTCCAAATTCGCTCATCGGAGATGACCCCAAGCTTCGCGAAGCGCGTCAAAATAGGGTAACCATTTTCCTCTGTCCGAGTGACGCTAAGCAGCCTGAGAACGAAATGGATACACGAGCCTATGGTTTTTACCGAGGCAATTATCGAGGATGCGTTGGTTCTGGCGATATGTATGGAACGCCGACAGACAACTCGGCAGGCCCTTGGGGGGCTGGGTTCTTTACGGTGATGCCCAATCAGAGCTTTGATACCAATGCTCGCGTTAAAACAATCTACACCAAGGCCAGAGATTGTACCGATGGCCTTTCCAACACGATCATGCTCAGCGAAGGCTTGATGGCCAACGTGACTTGGTGGGGTGGGGCGATGGGAGAGATCCATTATGGGAACATGGGTGGTGCCTTGTTCTCGGCCACGTTGACACCCAATTCGACGGCTCCCGATCGTATCCTTGGTCCCTGTCCACAAGATCAAAGTGATTCACGTTACAAGGCGCCTTGTTTGAGCCTTGGAGGAATTGCTTGGTGGACGCGTTCGGGTCAGTTGGCCCACGCGGCCGCTCGTAGCCTACACGGCAATGGGGTAGCTGTTTCGATGGCGGACGGAAGCACCCATTTTGTGACCAACAGCATTGATTTAGCCGTCTGGCGCGGTTTGGCGACAGCCAGCAACAACGAAAAAGTGTTCCTTGAATAACTTTCAAAAAGAGTCACTTGTGAAATCTGAAATGCGATCGCTAAACCTAATCGTTTTGTTCGTCCTATGCATAGTGCCGACCCTCGTTGGATGCGGGGGCTCGACCGGCTCGGTGCAGGGGAACGTCAGTTACGAAGGTGCACCGATTCAAAAGGGCATGATCACTTTCACGCCCGTCGATGGAAAAGGGTCTGTCGTCGGTTGTAACATTGAGAACGGCAAGTATTCGGCAAGCGGAGTGACTCCTGGGAAGAACGTACTAAGCGTCGTTGCGGTGAAAGAAGTGACCTTTGCGCGAAGCTCCGAAGAGATGGAGAAAATGGCAGCTTCGAATAAGGGCAAAGGGGCAATCGAGGGCTTGATTGACCCGGCTGATATTGTTCCTGCTGATGCCAAAGGCAATGGTGCCGAGCATACGGTCAACGAGGGAAGCAACACCATCGATCTGCAATTGACCAAGCCTTAAGCGTTTACTCAGCGAGAAGCGGTTCGCGTAATTTGCAGACTCGTGGGTTGAATCACTATTCTAAAGCGCTTCGAGTAAGAGTACCATTTCATCGAGGTTTCTCGTGCTCAGTGAAACGGTGCTCGTGATCGTAATCGAGAAGCAACTGAGGCTAACGAATTGGGTTTTGAATCCAGGCGGAATTTTCAGTAGTCTGGCCGCCCAAGTTCTATCGGAAGGGCTTCGAGCACGAACACCTGGATTGCCACTAGCGTATACTCATGGCAACGATAATTCCGGGAGAGTCGATCACCGTTTGTTTTTTATCCTGAGGGGAGTTTTAGCCGATGACCAAGACGAAGATTTTAGGTGGTGTGTTGCTTGCATGTTTTGCGATGTTCATTCTGATCGGTTCTTCCGATCGCGCGGAATCCAATAATCAAGGGGACAAGAAGACCATGCTTCGCCATGTGGTGATTTTCAAGTTCAAGGAATCGAGTTCCGCTGCGGATGTGCAGAAAGTGGTCGATGGATTCCGAGGTTTGAAGGCAAAAATTCCGGAGATTGCTTCTTTCGAATTCGGCACCAATAACAGCCCGGAGAAGCTCAACGATGGCTTCACCCATTGTTTTTTGGTCACCTTCAAGTCCGAAAAGGATCGAGATGTTTATCTGCCGCATCCGGCGCACAAGGCATTTGTCGATGTGCTTATGCCACATCTGGATAAAGCGATGGTCATCGACTATTGGGCTGCTGAATAGCCAGGGAATTGTTTGCAGTATTCATAGACGGCCATGGTTGTGGCCGTCGCGACGTTAAAGCTAAAAGGCCGACCGTAAACGGGGATCTCGATCACATCATCGAGTTGATCGAGTTCCTCCTGAGAAAGGCCTTCTCGCTCGGCCCCTACGATCAGTGCTGTACGCTCGGAAAATCGGTACTCGTAGAGGCAAGTAGATCCGGTTGTTTGCTCCAGTCCTGCCATCCGATAGCCCTCTTCACGCAATTGCTTGAGCACCGGTAGCAGACTTCTACGTTGCAGTACTTCGACATAGTCTGCAGCATCGCGGGCGATCTCTCGATCCACTTTACCTTGGCCGCAATGGATGATTTTAGGGATCCCGGCGCATCCACATAGGCGAACGATCCGGCTCAAGTTGACGTTGCTCCTCATGGGAGCTAAGGCCAGGATGATACTTCGAGGTGTCGCCAAGAGTGTTGGCGGCTTGTGTCGGATATGTTCGAAGCGACTCATGCCATCAGTGCGTCGATTCGATCGACCAGTATCTTTAGGAACTCTCTATCGCTTGAGGCGCGGCCAGGAGCGTTAGGTGGTATGGCGTCCGATTCGATGATGCCCCGAAGTGCCAATACCATCGCCGCGTTGTGTTTATATGCGGGTACAGGTGGCCGAAAAGCGAATCCTCCAAGTAGTTGTAGGGCATCGTTGAGCTCGTAGAACCGAGAGTCCCCGTTTTGCCAGTACTCATCGCGTTTGGC
Source organism: Pirellula sp. (assembly GCA_046086605.1). Lineage (GTDB taxonomy): Bacteria > Planctomycetota > Planctomycetia > Pirellulales > Pirellulaceae > JBKCUI01. Next base: position 11,226 of record JBJSXX010000182.1, read on the forward strand.
AAAAGCCTCTGGATAAAACGCCGAGAGCCCCAACAAATAGTCGCTCCCCCATTGGATCATATCGATGGCCAAGTCGTTTCCGGTGTAGATGCGGAAATCCGGTCGGTCTTTGTCCCTCAAGGCCAGTCGCTCCCATTCCAATTGGCGAGATAGCGAGGAGTGCTTGAGTCCGGCAAGGGATGGGATTTCCATGAGTTTGCGAAAGGTGTTGATCGAATAGATGCTACCGAAAGGAGCAAACATCTTTCCGAGTTCGAATCCGAGGAATCGATCGACGGTCGCTCCGATCTGTGCGTAAGTCTTGGCTATCTGATCCTCGCTCTGCTGGATCAATTGAGTGCATTGAAAAACGATCGGCGTTCCACCCAGGGAGCGAATCTCGGTGACCTGAGCTTGATAATTGGAAACCATATCGCCGGGGAGATCTTCGATAAAAGCTCCGGCTACAAACGCCCGTCCATTGGCGAGCTCGGAAACCAAACGCAGAATTTCGCGACGTTCGCTGAGTTTTAGGAGGTTCGCGAAGCCTGTGTCCATGTTGATCGCCGGGATCAAACCACAGGCCCAGGTGCGCTCTAGTCCACGTTGGTAGGAGTCAAAATCGATCCGACCTACCGGTTTCCAGGGGAGGTAGACCGCGGAAATACCCTCTGGCCGACGACGAAACTCAATGGGCGGAATTGGTGTCATGGGCTTGGAATACGAAAAAAGGTTGCTTTGGTGGGCTAGGTTGAAGTTCAAAGCATACCGTTTGGATTCGGTTCGATCAAAGACCCGGTTTTTTTAATCCATGTACCCAGTAGAGTTTCTGGCACCCCCAAAGGAGGGGTTTTTGCTTAAAAGAGGTGATAAAATCGGCGCTTTGGGTAAAATAGGACGTGCTTAACGAAGTCTATTCGGTAAACTTTGCGGCTTGGGTTCGCTTTAACGCAGTTATGTGGAACCCTGTTCGTAATGGAATATGCGTCGACATCGATAGCCTTGTGAGTTGTC
>JBJSXX010000183.1:0-11764 GCA_046086605.1 Pirellula sp.
CTAAAGATCCTCGCGCGTGAGGAGACCTTAAAATGGGTGTATTACGATCTACACAAAGGGTGGAGGTGGTTTGAAGTGCTGGGATCTTTAGCAAGATCCACTACGTTGGGGCTGGTGCCCTTTTTTTTAAAGTGCGATCCTGTGGTAGTGGATCTTGCGCGGTAGTGGATCTTGCTAAAGATCCTTGCGCGTGAGGAGACCTTAAAATGGGTTTATTACGATCTACACAAAGGGTGGAGGTGGTTTAAGGCGCTGGGATCTTTAGCAAGATCCACTACGTTGGGGCTGGAGCCCTTTTTTTTTAAAGCGCGATCCTGTGGTAGTGGATCTTGCTAAAGATCCGTTTCGCGTTTATTTCAAAAAATATTTTACGCGAGCCTTTATTCTCAGGATTGACTGACGTAACGTTATCGCAATCAAGCTGTTGTGTGAATGAAGGATTCGATTGCATTTGCGATTAGCAGTACATTTGCCAAATCAGTAGTTAGGGAGGGTGAAGTGACTAAAAGGGATCACCTTAGACGATTGGATTCGATACAATACCAAGGGGACGCGATCGTTCACTGGAGTTTGACGATCAGGAATCGAGCAACAGGTTGGTTGTCGGAGTTATTTCATCTTCGTTTTCGAGAGTTGTTAACGCACTCTTGTTTCCGATATGAGATTGCATGTCCAATCTATTGCCTAATGCCGGATCATTTTCATATGCTATGGATGGGGGTGTCGGATTCGTCGGATCAGTTGTTGGCGATGAAGCATTTCAGAAAGACAACGAATGATTCGCTCAGGAAGAATGGCTTTGAGTTACAAGATCAAGGGTATGACCACGTGCTCTGCGGCGACGAACGAAAGGAAGAGGGGTTCCGAAATATATTCGAATATATAGCGCGCAATCCGGAGCGAGCTAATTTACTTGCTGAAGACGCATTTGCATCGTATCCATATACTAATTGCGTTATACCAGGATACCCGGAGTTGGTGGTGTTTTCACCGGGTTTCTGGGATCAGTTGGATCGAACTATTTCCTTCTTGAGAGCCAATGGACTGATTTGTACAGTGAAACGCCAGGATGGTGCTCCTGCGAACATCGGGCCACAAAGAAGCTAGCCTTTCAAGAGTTAAAGGATTTAAAGATCGGAAGTGGATCGTGCTAAAGATCCTGGCGAAAGATGGTAGTGGATCTTGCTAAAGATCCTTGCGCATGAGGAGACCTTAAAATGCGTTTATTGCGATCTAATCGACGAGTGGCGGTGGTTTGGAACGCTGGGATCTTTAGCAAGATCCACTACGTAAGGGCTGGAGCCCTTTTTGTTTAAGATTGCGATCCGGCGGTAGTGGATCTTGCGGTAGTGGATCTTGCTAAAGATCCTAGCGCTAGATCCGACCTCGAAATAGGCCGTGTACGATCGCCCCAGCAGTTCTCGTTGGGAAGGTTCGAGTAGTCAACCAGCGCTCGGTTAGCTGGGTTGTTGGAATAAGTACGGTGGCTTCAAGTGCTGGGATCTTTCGCAAGATCCACTACAGTCGGACAAGAGCGATGCCGACGACCATCACGGCTAAGACCAACCAAGCCACATACCACCACCAAGGTTTGAGTCTACCGGGTGTTTTTTGACCAAACTCTCGTTCAAGAAACTCCTGATAATCAAAGTCCTCTTCGTGCTCATCGTACTCCTTGTAGTCGCTCGGATGCCGGTGCTGCCGCGAATCGCCAACGATTTCTTTGCCACATCGATGACAGCGCTCGGCAGTCGTTCGAACCCGTTTACCACAACCGAGACAATCCATGAATTCGATGGAACTGGACATTGGATCACCGAAAAACTCCCCAGACAAAGATCGCCCGTAGCAAAGCTGTCATTTCGTTTTCTATGAAAAACTCGGATTGTTTTTTGGATTTAGATCGATTGCCTCATCGGGCAAAAGACAAGGAATTCCTCGATGAACACCATAAAACCAACGACCGTCCTGAGAAACTAGACCTTGCGTCGGAATTTCTAAAACGCTACGACCGATCTTATTGGTCAGTCCGGATTGCTTGGTTCGATCCGCTAATTGGCTGATTAACTTCGCCGAAGCCACTGCCAAAGGGGTACCTGAGTTGGGACAACGTAGAATGCCCAAGATCCATTCTGGGAAAAGAATATCGTTCGCACTGACTTCCGCACTGAGTTCGTTCATGATGCTCTGGATTGTAATTGATCTTCCAGGGCTTGCCATCGGACAATCCCCAACTGGATCGGTCGATCAATTCCAATCCTCCGCACCCGTGATGACTTTTCTCGATATGTACACCGGGCAACCCTGGGGTAGGTATGTCGTTTCGGAAACCGTCACGGTGCCCAAGTATGAGTACCGTGAAGTCAAAGACAAAGTTTGGGTGCCGACCTGGGTGCAAGAGCCCAAGCAAACGACGACCACGCAATACGATCAGATCGTCTCTTACCAACTCAGACCTCGATCTGTTCCCAGCGCAAATCCTTTCGCACAACCGCAACAAATTGTCGAATACGTGCCGATCGTCCAGTACCAGCCTCGAAACGTCCAAACCACTCAGATGACCGCTTATCAAAAGTACGAAGAGCGGGAAGTCAGCCGAATGGTTCCCGTTTTGGTCAATGCCAGCGAGCAACGGCAGCGCTTCGTCGATCGCCCTCTATCGGCTAGCGGTACTCCGGGAGTGGCAACGAGCAATCTGATCCAAGACTCAGCGATGCTCGCTCAGGCAAACAGAACAACAGCCCGCTATCCTACACGCTCGATCGACTATCCAACTCAGCCAACCTACGGCTCGCCTGTCTATGGCTACACCTCCTCGAATGCGACTTGGAATACACCCGTGGTCATGGCACCGCCTCCGCCAGTGAGCCCACCTCAATACTCCGCCAGGCAAGCGGCAAGTGCTCCTATTGTTCCGATCGTTTCGCAGACGGCTGTCCCTAGCTCTCCCCCGGTCTATGCTGGAACAGGGACTCCGATCCCTCCCCCAAGCGGCGTTCCAACAATGCCATTTGCTTACCCTGCGGCTCCCGCAAGCCCACCCAGTTACGGTTACAACGGCTATCCTCAACCGGGCTATCCTCAACCGGGCTATCCACAGCAAGGCTATCCTCAGCCGAGTTTCGCGAGTAACCCAAACCCGCCGTACCCCTACGCCGCGAATCCTTACCCTCCAAACCCCTATGCGAATAATCCCTATCCTTCGAATCCCTACTTAGCCAATCCGTATGGGGCCAATCCGTATGCGGCTTGGTACGCACGGCAGGGGACTTTGTTTCCAACCACTCTTTTTGGAACCACGGGTGGACAAGCGTCGATGGTCAGTGGCGGTTATCCTTACACGGGCTATCCACCTGGAGCCGTTCCGCCTGCGACATCGACTTATGGATACCCAAGCACCGGATACGGTGCACCGCGTATGGCAAACAATCCATTGGGTGTTTCCTCGAATGCGCCTAATTACTTGGGCAGAACGACGCTTCCGTTTGCCTCAGGTAGCTATTAGCAGGCTCCACTGGCGTAAAGCCGACGCCATTGGGGCATGAAGCCTGAGACTTGCGAAATAAGTTTTTCTACAAGTGAGGTCAACTGAATGCTAGTTCAGCACTCTTGGTCGATCCCGGTTTGACATTCGAGGGTATTAGGGGTTAAATTCTAGAGGTCGAGTGTGATTTTTGCGACGTGTCGTTTTGGAGCGATGTTGCGGCGCTTGACCCCCGCCCCTCACTTCTGGAGAGACCAATCAATGAAGAAAGCGATCGTGTATTTGGCTGTGGCTTTGGTTGCATCGGTGGCATCCCCGAATGCTTTCGCAATCAAGGAGTTCAGTGAAGCATGGGCATCGGTGTATGTCGATAAGAGCACCAACGACGGTTTTAAGAAGCTCGCTGCTGAAGCCAAGTGCAATGTCTGTCACATCGATGGTGAGAACAAAAAGAAGCACAATCCTTACGGCGATGTCCTCGAGCATGAGGGCTTGACCAAGAAGAACTTCCCACCCGCAAAGTTTAAAGAGGATCTTGAGGGGACACGCAAGCAAGTCGCTGAAATCCTCAAGAAGATCGAGGACAAGAAGGCAGAGGGTGCTGACAAGACCTTCGGCCAACGCATCAAAGATGGTTTGCTTCCCGGCGGCGACGTCAAAGGTAAGTAACCTCTAAATCCACTGATTTTTTGAATTCTCGGGGCATCCTCGGTTTGGTCGAGGATGCCTTTTTTGTTTGTTTGGATCTGTTCTGAACAGAATAGATTTCGGTTATAATCCGGCCCTCGGGATCGGGCAGTCTGATTCTTGGATTCCCCGTCGAGTGTGCTTTTGCATTTTATTATTGAAAGGTCTATGGGCGATGATTCGAAGATTCTTTGAAGGGAAAAGATCAGCTCTTGGGGGCTGGGCGATGGTTGGCATCGTTGGTTTGGCATTCGCATCGCTAGCTCCCACGATCGGACTTGGCCAAGACGCGACCAAGCAGGAGACGGAAGCTGGATTTGTGAGTCTCTTTGATGGCAAGACCATGAGCGGTTGGAAGGTCAACGAGAACCCTGGCAGTTGGAAGGTCGAGGACGGAAATCTGGTATGCAAAGGAGAGCGGGCTCACCTTTTCTATGTCGGCAACGATAAGCCTTACAAGAATTTTCATTTCAAGGCAGAAGTCAAAACCGAGCCCAACAGCAACGCGGGGATTTACTTCCATACCAAGTACCAAGATTCTGGATGGCCAAAGTACGGCTTTGAATGCCAAGTGAACCTGTCTTACAACTCCGATCCACGCAAGACCAGCAGTCTTTACGGTGTCAAAGACGTTTTGGAACCAGCCGCCAAGGACAACGAGTGGTACACTCAGGAAATCATCGTTCAAGGCAAGAAGGTCACGTTGAAGGTCAACGGAAAAACCATGGTCGAATACATCGAGCCTGATGATCAGAAAGCTGGTTCGGACTTTACCCGCAAGATCGACGAAGGAACTTTTGCCTTGCAAGCCCACGATCCTGGTAGCAAAGTCTACTTCAGGAATCTTCGAGTAAAGAGACTCGATTAGCAAGACAATTCGCACAACGCAATGCTTACTCCAACTCAGATGTTCCTTGTTTGTAAAAGGATTATCGTTGCGATAATCCTTTCGGTGGCCTTCTGTGCAGTGGGCATCGCCCAGGAGTCGGCGACGGGTCGGATCGATACGATCGATCTGAAGGTTCGATCGGGGCTCGAGGGGCGTTGGAAAGTTGGGTTTTCAACTTGGCATCGCGTCGAAATCAATGCCACTGAAGAACTTACCGGATGGCTTGAAATTCAGACCGTCGATGGAGACGGAAATGAGTTGGCTTATTCAGATCCAGGGTGGTCGTTTCAAGCTGCTCCGGGATCGACTGCAGTCGTCGATATCTATGCAAAGCACGGCCGCGCCGACCGTCCGATTCGCATCGTCGCTTCCGTCAAAGGCCGTAAGGCTTTGGTTCATTTATTGTCGGAGAGCGAAAGGGGACAGGCGCTTTCGGCAACCGATCCGTGGGTCGTCGGGATCGGGACGAGTCGATTGGATTTGGATCAGGGGTTGCTCAAGTCCGCTAATGGGCGAGGCGACGAACTACGGGTCTCGGAGTTAACTTCACTTCAGGATATCCCCACCAATGTCGTCGGCTATTCGGGGGTCGATGCGATTGTATTCTCTTCTTCCAATCCTCAGATCAATGAAGGATTTTTGGAGTTTCAGCGTAAGGCGATTAGGGATTGGTTGATTGCTGGAGGCCAGCTCATTCTCACCTGGGGCAAAGGTGGTCCGACATTAGCCAAGTATCCTGAGTTCGAAGAGTTGTTGCCGGGCCCATTGATCGGATCGGCAAGCGACTGTGAACCGGGCCCCATCGAGTCGCTTCTTGGTTCCCAAGATCGATTGGACGTGCTCGATGCATCCATACTGAAAATGACATCTGGGAAACTCGATGTCTTGGGCGTGACTGCAACACGAGTACGCCTACCTCTGATCGCGCGTTGGGCTTACGGAACCGGAAGTGTGATTTGGCTGGCTACTGAAATCGACTCGCCCCAACTTTCGGATTGGGAGACTCGCCCTTCTCTTCTGAAGTACTTGATGAAGGAATGTTGGGAGAAAACGGAGAACAAGCCGACTCGCAATGCGTTTTTGCCATACGAGGACATGTCTGGGCAACTCAACGCGATGCTTGACCGTTTCCCGGATTTGCAACTCGGAAACCTTGGGCATTTGGTTCTCATTGCAGGTCTTTTGGCATTGCTGATTGGACCTTTGGATTATTTTTTCACGGTCAAGTTTTTGCGACGGCCTCGACTTACTTGGTGGACTCTGTCGCTGTGCTCCTTGGCCGCGATTGCGACCAGCAGCATGCTTTTTCGAGCTTGGAAACCGCAGGAGCCTTCGATCAACACGATCGAAATCATTGATATCGACGATCAAACGCAGCAATTGCATGCTCGTGGATTCGCGCACTGTTACGGAGGCAAAAGCGGACTCTTCGATTTCGGTTCTTATCATCGATCGCTGAGTTCGAAAGAGGACGGTTCGAACTTCCGAGGATCAAACCGGTTGGATTGGTTTGGTCAGCCTGGGAAAGCGATCGGTGGTTTTGAATCGAGCGTCACGAGCCAATTGGGGTTACCCGACTACAGGATTCATGGCAACAACCCAGGTAGCAATATCAATCAACTGGGGATTCCAACATCGGGTACCAAGGCATTGGAGTATTTGTGGCAAGAGCAGATCGAGTTCCCTGATCAGTCCAATGCACTCTCGACTGTTTCGGGCAAGGACGACTTGTTGCAAGGATCCTTTTCGAATCCCCTGAATGTCGACATGCTCGATGGGGTGCTCTATTTTTCCGGTAGAGCCTACACCATTCCAGGCCGGATCAGGCCGGGAGAAAGGGTTCCTATTTCGACATCGATCCCCAAGGACATCATGCGTCGATTGCAGCGAAAGGCATTCGTTGCCGGCCAGGAGCAAGGGATCGCTTGGAACCCGACCGATACGGACAACTTGGAGCGACTTGCCGAGCTGATGTCCTTTTTCCGCTCTGCGGGAGGAGAAGCTTATACGGGCCTTGAGCATCGCTATCTTGCAAACTTGGATTGCTCTGATTTGTTGAAACTTGACCGAGCTATCCTTTTTGCGAGATTGCCTGAACCTGCTAGCAAGTGGACTCTTCAGCGGGACGGTAAGCAGCAGAATGCGGTTCAAGGAAAACGACTTGCGATGGTTCGGCTGTTCTTGAATGTCCAGAATGCAAACCGATCCCTTACTTTGCTCAAAGATGGCCCCTCGAATTCACCTTGAGCTCAATGCGACAGACCTTGGAGCAGGACCGTGATTAAAACCAGCAAGTTGACCAAGAAGTACGACGACATGTATGCGATCCGGGACATTGACCTGGATCTTGGCCAAGGTGATTTATTCGGTTTCATCGGGCCAAATGGTGCGGGTAAAACAACGACCATGCGAATTATCGCAACACTGCTTGAGCCCACCGAGGGAGAAGCTTACGTTTGCGACTATTCCATTTACACGCATCCAAAGGAGATTCGAAGGCTTGTCGGATTCATGCCGGATTTTTTTGGTGTTTACGACGATATGACCGTGATCGAATATTTGGAATTCTTCGCGGCAGCTTATCGAATCGGGCCCCAGGCCCGCCGCAAACGATGCAATGAGATGCTCGATGTGGTGGACTTGGATTTCAAGCGTGATGCCTATGCGAACACCCTATCTCGTGGGCAGACCCAGCGACTCGGACTGGCTCGGACACTTCTGCACGATCCTGCGGTCTTGCTCCTAGATGAGCCCTTAAGCGGCCTAGATCCGCGCGCTCGTATCGAGATGAGAGCCTTGATGCGACGCCTTGGTGCCATGGGTAAAACGATCATCGTCAGCAGCCATATCCTGCCGGAACTTGCAGACGTTTGCAACAAAGTTGGGATCATCGACTCGGGCAAAATGATCGCATGCGACGATGTTGCATCGATCATCAAGCGTGTTAGCCCTAACACCACGATCCTCATCGATTTGGTCAAACCCCAAGACGCAGCAAAAGCGATCGACACGATATCTCCGCTACCGATTGTCGAGAATGTCGCGGTCGATGGTGCGAAATTAAAGGTGGTGCTCAAAGCCGATACCCAGGATTACTCTTCGATAAGTATGTTGCTTGCCAACCAAGGGATTCCATTTACCAAATTTGCCGCCGAGGAAATCAATCTTGAGTCGGCATTCATGGCGTTCACCAAAGGTGCTGGAGCAAAGATTTAATGAGTTCTTGGTTGCGATCTTTCTTTGGCCACGAAGACTGGCTCGTGATCCCCCTAGGAGGCCTTGTACTCTTTGCTTGCACTTTGATGTTGCAAACCACAGTGGATCCGTCTCAAGAGGGTAAACCCAAAATCGTCAACTTGCTCAAGGGCAAGATTGCCAAGCTCGAATCCTGGAACAGCAATCCCTTGGAGTCCGTCATGCAGATCCAACCTGCGGGCGAAAAGCCAGGAGACAAGAAACCCTACCAGCATTTCCCAGCCTTGTTGTTTACTTGGTCGATTCTTGGAATTCTGCTTGTTCCGATCGCTTTGTACAAAGGGATGCGTGCCAGGGAATATTGGATTGGCTATGGAGTTCTTGCAACACTTGGGACGCTGGCCTTTGTGATGGCAAGTCAACAGGTCGTCAAGCATTACAATTTCGAGTATGTGCTTTGGGCATTGCTCCTAGGTTTGCTCATCAGCAACACGATCGGAGTCCCTCGCATCCTTCGTCCGATGCTCATCGGCGATACGATCATCAAATTGGGTCTGATACTTCTGGGGGCAGAGGTTCTCTTTGGCAAACTCTTGGCATTGGGGGCTCCAGGGATCCTCACCTCATGGATTGTCACCCCAGTGGTGTTGGTTACCACCTATTGGTTTGGTCAACGGATTCTGAAGATGGAGTCACCGAGTCTGAATATGGTGATTTCGGCTGACATGTCCGTCTGCGGTGTTTCGGCTGCGATTGCCACGGGAGCTGCCTGCAGGGCCAAGCGTGAAGAGATCTCCTATGCGATTGGAATCTCATTGCTATTTACCTCGTTGATGATGGTTATTCAACCAAACTTTGTCCTTTGGAGCGGGATGGACAAGAATGTCGGGGCTGCTTGGATTGGTGGAACGATCGATTCGACGGGGGCGGTCGCGGCCGCTGGAGCAGTACTTGGTAAGGAAGCTCTCGATATCGCATCGACGGTCAAGATGATCCAAAACGTGCTTATCGGGGTGATCGCGTTTGCGGTGGCAACCTATTGGTCGATGCGTTTTGGAGATCAACCTGGAGAAAATCGCATCGGTATCGGGGAAATCTGGAAGAGGTTCCCCAAGTTTGTCCTGGGCTTCCTCGGTGCATCTTTGGCGTTTTCTTTCCTTTTACCTTCCCTCGGAATTACCTCTGGAGCCATCGACACGGTCATCAAAGACTCGGTCGCTCCGCTTCGCAGTTGGCTTTTTTGTTTGGCGTTTGTCGCCCTGGGATTAGAAACCAACTTTTGGGAACTGGGCAAGTACCTGAAGGAGGGAAAGCCTCTTTTGCTTTATTTGCTCGGGCAAACCTGGAGCATGCTCCTTTCGCTTCTGATGGCTTACATCATGTTTGGCGTTTTGTATGCCGACAAGATCAAGTCGATTCTTGCCAAATGAATAGTGACTCTCTGATGGGATGCTTGAAGCTTGCAGCATGCGGCCTGACGTTGTGCCTTCTTTGGCTCTGGGGTATGCCGCAGCTAGCCAAGCTCCCGATGGTCAAGGAGCACATTGACTTCCTCGAAGATCGCAATATCAACACTGGAGCGATGTTTTATACCGAGGTTCAAGACCAGCGTTAAAAGAAAAAAGCGAACTTGGAGGGAGCCCAAGTTCGCTTAGAATTTGATTTTCGCTTAAGAAGATAAGCAGCGATTTCTACTTGCGGCTCCAGCGGCGTGCGAAATAGCCGCCGGCTCCCAAGAGCACCATGGCCATCGAACTAGGCTCAGGAACCTTGGGTGGGTCATTATCGCGGAAGACCGACAAGGGGCCCCGACGAAACCAAGGTGCAGGCAAAGCTCGTTTTGTCGTGCTGAGTAATCCAGACATAACCGTCTCCTTTGTATTGAATCAAAACACAAACTCAAATCGTGTGAACCTCGCGACGTACCTTCGTCGCTTCAACACGTTCGAGTATCGATGAAGTGGTGCTCTGATTGAATCGAGGAGAAACCCCTACCGCTCATGGTGTATTCCACCAAGGCTGATTAAGTATCAGCGATGACCATGATTTTTCCGTCACCCATGCGACCGGTTTTGCAGAGGGTCTCGATGAGCTCAACAACCTCTTCTAGCCGCAGCGTGTCGACCCAAATCGAAAGCTCTACTTTGGGTAAAAACGCAAGGTCGAAATCGCCCCCTGTGTATTGGTCGAGCATGTTCTTTTGACGACCAAAACCTTTGACTTCTTTGATCGTAAGTGCCTCGATGGGCGCAAGCTTAAGCCCGTTGAGCAGGGACTCGACCAAATGGGGCCTTATGACTGCTAAAATCAGTTTGCAACTGCTATCCACGGCCCCCCCTTTCGGGCTTTCCATCTACGATTTTCCTTGCTAATATCTTAACACAAATTCACGTCGCCTAGTTACTCCTGATCACCGAAAAGCCTCTCCGAGTTTCCCGCCGTGCCACACGCTCAGATCGGTCCGATCGCTGTCCACTTTCCCTCGCACGTCGAAACGGCGGAGGTTTGGCAAGCCGAGCATCCCGAATGGCACATTCCTGAGTTGATGGAAAAAACCGGTATCGAGTGCCGCTACATTGCAGCTCCCGACGAAACAGCAGCCGATCTAGCCTATCAAGCTTGCCAGAAACTTTTCTCCGAGCACAACATCGATCCAGCCTCGATCGATTACTTGATGCTTTGCACCCAGTCGCCTGACTATCCGCTCCCGACAACTGCTTGTCTGCTCCAAGATCGAATCGGTATGCGGACCAACAGTGGTGCCATCGATTTTAATCTCGGTTGCTCAGGGTTCGTCTATGGATTGGGACTAGCACAAGGGCTCATCGCAAGCCAACAATGCAAGAGAATTCTTCTGGTGACCGCTGAAACCTACACCAAGTATGTCGATCAAGACGACCGAGCACTGCGTCCCATCTTCAGCGATGCCGCTGCGGCGACTCTGATCGAATGCTCTCCAACACCAAGTCTTATCGGCTTTGAATTCGGAACCGACGGCAAAGGTGCCGACACCTTGATCGTCAGCGATGGAGGAGCTAGAACCGCTCAGCAAGCAATCCAACCTAAGCGACGCAAGCGTTGGAACAGCCGTCTTTACATGGATGGGCAAAGTCTCATGGATTTTACCGTTGTGGCGATCCCTGAACTGATCAGAAACATCCTTGCCAAATCGCAACTCTCGCTGCCAGACATCCAGCAACTCCTGATGCACCAAGCGACCCGAAAAATGCTCGAAATGCTCCAGCAGGCACTTCAAGTTGACGATAGCCGACTCCCAATCCGCTTAGCCAATCGAGGCAATACAGTATCCTCAACCCTCCCAATCCTCATCGAAGACCTGCGAGCCGAAGGTGTCATTCAACACGGCCAAAACCACATGCTCATCGGTTTCGGGGTGGGGTGGTCTTGGGCAGGCTGCGTATGGAAAACCTAACGGTTACATTTGCACCCTTGGATGCGGTTGGAAAAACAGGGACACTCGATCCTACTGTAAATTCAACCCACCAAGT
>JBJSXX010000184.1:0-7200 GCA_046086605.1 Pirellula sp.
CCTCGCCGCTGGCTGCGGGTTAAACGAGTATTCGCCTTTGGCGAACAGCGTAGATGATTTCTCCGAAATCATCTACGAGCCTTATAGCACGGCCCGAATCGAATCAGTGGCGTCGTCCCGTCAACACCGTCAATGGGGTCAAAACCGTCAAACGACCACGCCTAGAGTGCTTTAGGCACGACGGCAAATGCTAGACGCTGGAGCTCGATCGCAAGATCCACTTCCTGGATGATGGTCTCCTTGCTGCTCGCCTGGACGGCAATCGGTGCGAAATTCAAGATGCCCGGTATTCCAGCACTTTCTATTTCTCTGACCACACCCTGAGCCGCATCAGCAGGCACTGCCAAAATAGCCAAGTCGACTTCGTGCGACCGACAAAACCCCGACAACTCATCAATCCGATGAATCTTCAAACTTCCAATCGATGTCCCTATCTTCTTCGGGTCGCTGTCAAAAGCACCAACAAGATGGAAACCCTGCTGCTCGAATCCTCGGTAACCACTTAGGGCTCGTCCCAGGTTCCCAACCCCCACGAGGATGACGTTCCAAGCTCGATCGGTACCAAGTATCCGCTGGATGCTCTCAATAAGCTCCTGAACCCTATAACCGACCCCTCGCTGGCCCACCGTCCCCAAACAAGAAATATCGCGGCGGACTTGGGAGTCGTTTAGTCCAAGCCTCTCGGCAATCGCCTTGCTCTGAATATTCGCTACACCAGAACGATGCATCTGCTGGAGTTCCCGCAGATAAAACGCCAGTCTTGTGACCGTTGCTTTCGAAATCTTCTGGCGTGGCTTGGTCATCGCTGGCCTTGAGCTTGAGCGATTCCTAGTTCGGTTCCGTGGTACGGAAAGACTCCGGAGCAATCTGCTTGAGGAACTCGGCACACTTGTCGACAGCAAACAAAATCTGCTGATTCGAGTGGGTCGAATTGATGAAGAACCGGAGTCTTGCTGCCGATTCCTCGACCGCCGGATACAAGATCGGCTGCACATTGATCCCAGAGTCGATCAGCCGCCGCGAAAGTTGCAGGGCATGGAGCGAATTGCCTGTGATCACGGGGATCACCGGCGTTTCGCTCGAGTTGCCTGTGTTGAGCCCCCGCTTTTTGGCTTCGGTCAGGAACAATCGAGCGGCCTCTTTGAGGCGAGTGACCCGCGATGGATCTTTGCGCAGTACGTTGATCGATGCGATCGCAGCGGCAGTGTTCGGAGGCGACAGTCCAACACTGAAGACGAATCCAGGTGTGGTGTACTTGAGGTACTCGATGAGTTCCGAGCGTCCTGCGATATACCCGCCACAAGAACCAAACGATTTGCTCAGCGTGCCCATCCAGATATCGACATCATGAGGATTGACCCCGAAGTGCTCACCGATCCCTCGCCCAGTCTTGCCCATCGTTCCCATCGAGTGGGCTTCGTCGACCATCAACCAGCATTGGTGTTTCTTGCACACCTCGACGAACTTGGGCAACACAGGAAAATCGCCGTCCATGCTATAGACACCTTCGACGATCACTAAGACGCGTCGATGGCGTTTGCGTTGTTCGAGCAAAATCGCGTCGAGGGCTTCGTGGTTGTTGTGCGGGAATGGACGCCGCCGACTTCCCGAAAGAATCGCACCTTGGATGATGCTATTGTGCGAGAGTGAGTCGTGGAGGATCAAGTCTTGTTGGCCGACCAAGTGGCCGATGACCGACTCGTTGGTCGCATGTCCACCGACCAACACGATCGAGTCTTGGACGCCAATCCACTGAGCGATTTGTTTTTCAAGTTCCCTGTGGATGTCTTTTTCACCGCTGACCAAACGTGAAGCCGAGACGCTCGTGCCGTACTTCTTAGTTGCTTCGACGACCGCCTGAGTGACCTCTGGATCGCCACTCATTCCCAAGTAGTTGTAGCTGGCAAAGCTGATGCGTTGCTGGCCATCGACGAGCGTTGTGTCGCGCGTGAGTCCTTGGTGGACAGAGAAGTACGGGTTGGGTAGCCCGGTCATCTCCATTTGCTGCATCGTCTGCTTGAGTCGCTTGTACTCCGGGAGCATATCGAAGCGGTAGTCTTCTGGAGAGATCGTTCGCTCGGCAGTCGCATCGGGTTCGAGCATCTTGACCCCTTCGCGAATCTTGTCCTTGCCGAAGGTGCCTTCGATCGCCTCAGCAATTTCGCGGATTGTCTCGATCTCTTGCAGCAAGTCTTCGGGGATGCGGCCTTCGACGGAGTTCTCCAAGAAGTGTGCGATCTGTAGGCGCTCGAGGCTATCGAGTCCAAGATCGACGATGACATTGGTGTCTAGGTCCAGTAGTTTGGCTCGCTCTTGAGCGACACTTCGCACGGCTCGCTTGACGAGTTCGACGACATCGGGATCCGGATCGCGGGTCTTCTTTGGATGAATCCCCGAAGAAGAAAAACCGTCTTTCAAATCGCTGACGGTCGCAGCGGCGATCATCGGTGGCCCATCAAAGAGTCCTTCTTCCCAACTGAGCCACTGATGGACGATTCGCAGTGTCCCTTCTCGGAACCCTTTTAAGCAGGCGTGGCGTTGGATTTTTCCCGACGATGTTTTCGGAAGTGACCCGTGGCGTACGAGCACCACTGCATCGGGTGGGATTTCATGGTTGGCAGTCACCGAGCGGCGAATCGATTGTATGACAGGGTTCCAATCGTCTTCCAACGATCGTTGCACCTCGACAGTAATGATCAGACGTTCGCGGGGACCAGAGTCATCAGCAAAAGCTGCTGCTGCAGAGGATTGAATCGATTCGTGGCATTCTTCAACTGTTTGCTCGATGTCTTGTGGGTATCGATTCACCCCTCGGACGATGATCAAGTCCTTGACTCGTCCTGCGACGTACAACTGACCTTCGCTGAGGAAACCAAGATCGCCGGTTCTCAGATAAGGCCCATCGCCATCTTTGGTCGATGCATGAAAGACTTCGTTGGAGATCTCTGGCTTTTCCCAATAACCTAATCCAACGCTGGGGCTATCGACCCAAATCTCTCCGATCTGGTTGTCCGAGAGAGGTTTGCGCGTTTCCGGATCGACGATCAAGACCGTGGTGTTGGCCGTCGTCACACCGCAACCGACGAGTTTGCGAGCCACCGGATCGTCGGCCTCGACAGGAACGACCAAGCGAGCGTCGAGTTGTCTGCCGTTGAAACTTCGCAGGACCGGTGCTGTGTGGTGCGGTCCCCCGGTGACGATCAATGTCGTCTCGGCCATCCCATAGCAGGGCAAGTGTGCCTCGTTTCGGAAACCGACCTGAGCGAATCGCTGCGTGAACTGTTCGATCGTTGAAGCTCGGACAGGTTCGGCTCCGTTGAACGCCACGCGCCAAGAGCTAAGGTCCAGGCCTTGCATCTCCTCGTCGGTCACCTTGTCGACACAAAGCTGAAACGCAAAGTTTGGTCCACCGCTTGTTGTGGCTTTGTACCTGCTGATGGCTCGAAGCCAGCGAACGGGCCGCTGCAAAAACGTCATCGGGCTCATCAGCACCAAGGTCGCTCCAAAGAAAAGGGGAGCGAGGATGCCACCGATAAGACCCATGTCGTGATAGGTTGGCAACCAAGACAAGCCGATCGAACTGTGATGTTCACCGAAGAGGGTCGAGATGATTTCGCAGTTGCGAATCAAATTCCCGTGGGTCAGCATGACCCCTTTAGGCTGGCCGGTGGAACCTGAGGTGTACTGCAAGACAGCGAGGTTGCTATCGAGGATCGGAACTTCATTGAATTGGATCGCCAGCGATCGATCGACCGCGTCGGTTCCGATAAGCTCCATTGTTTCGGTTTCGGTCCGCATGTTCTCGTCACGCAGGATCTGATTGACCGAGTCCTGGGTCGTTAAAGCCAACGCAGCTTGACAGTCCTCGGCAATCCCTTGGATCCGTGCACCCTTGCGGTTTCGACGCGGTGGGTAAGCCGGTACGGCAATGCAACCGGCGTACAAGCATCCGAAAAAGCCAGTGATAAAGTCGAGCGTTCCGGGTGGATAGAGCATCAGTACCCGTGATCCAACCGGATGCTTATCGAGGATCCGAACCGCGATGGCTCGGGCCGCATGGTCCAGTTCCGCGTACGTCAGTTTCGTCTCGTCATCGCTTTCGCCATCGGTCAGGTAGAATGCGACTTTGTTCGGGAAGGTGTTCGCCCAATAGCGAAGCAGATGCACCATGGTCGTAAGTGGCGGTGCATAGGGTGCGTGGATCGGGCTCAGGTCGAGTTTGGTAAACTCCCTAGCTCGACGCTTACCAATGATGTTCATCGGCGGAGTACTCGGATGGGTTGGGAAGGAAGTTTTGCTGGCATTCATTGGATAATAGTACTTCTCCAGAGCGTCGAAACACCGTTTTTTATCGGTTGACGGCTTACCTGACAATTCGTCAAACTCGGTATAGTCACTAGATTTCAGGTGCGGGAACTGGCGAAACCTGGAATAATAGACCGAAAACTCAGGAGAAAATCCACTTGCTGGTTTTTTCCAGGGAACCTATAATTTCGCCCCCTTGGGCGGAATTTACGTACTGTATTTTCGGAATATTCCTAGCCCCAAGGATCCTGGTCGATCCACATCGATACCCGCTTGTGCTTGCGTAAAGCCTTGCTAGGTAAAGATTTGGTGATCCTTGGATGTTCGATTGATTCCGCACTGAAAGCGAAACCTGGTCATGGCCGAAGCTACCAAAGAAATCACAGAACCCAAAAGAACCGTTCAGCAAAAAACAACAGTTGCCAAGACTGGTTCGGTCGAGCAAAAGTGGTTCATCGTCGATGCAACCGATTGCACCCTTGGACATTTGGCAAGCAAAATCGCCATGGTACTCATGGGCAAACACCGTCCTCAGTACACACCCCACGTCGATACGGGTGAGTATGTCGTGGTCATTAACGCCGAGAAGGTGAAGATGTCGGGTCGCAAACTCGAACACCGCCACTATGCTTGGTACAATGGATACAATCGCCAAAAGATGGAAAGCTACGGCGAAAGACTTGATCGCAAGCCAACCGATTTGGTGCTGCTTGCAGTCAAGCGAATGCTTCCAAAGAAGAACAACTTGGCCCGCCACATGCTCAGCAAACTCAAAGTTTATGCAGGCACCGAGCATCCTCACCAAGCTCAGCAACCAATCCCAGCTCCATTCGGTTACCAAGCCGATGGATCCAAGTAAACCAATCACTACGTAACCACCGTCATTCCGAAGCACCAGTAAAAAGAAGCGAACATGTTCACAAAGAAAGACAAAGTCAGCGGTGATTGCCTAGGTACCGGACGTCGTAAGACCTCCGTGGCCCGCGTTCGCATTCGAGCAGGGTCTGGCAAGATCACCGTCAATGACCGAGCTTTCGATGAGTACTTTGTGACCGATATGGAACGAAGATTGGTCACCCAGACACTCGATCATGTTGGCCATGCCGACAAGGTCGATGTGTTCGTTCGCGTTGCTGGCGGTGGACCGATCAGCCAAGCAGGAGCGATCCGAATGGGATTGGCTCGGGCTTTGGTCAGTTTCGCAGAAGAGAACTTCCAGCCCCTCCGAGACGACGGGTTCCTCACCCGCGATTCTCGTATGAAGGAACGCAAGAAGTACGGTCTTCGCGGTGCACGCCGTGGAACTCAGTTCTCCAAGCGTTAATCTGCGAAATCAGCGTTTCGATTTCGTCATCGCCGGAAGCGGTTTCTCCGGAAGCCTGCTTGCATGGATCCTCGCCTCCCAAGGTCGCAAGGTCCTGCTAATCGATCGATCGAAACATCCTCGCTTTGCCGTCGGTGAATCTTCGACACCGACTGCAGATTTTCTACTGGCGTATCTGGCCCATCGTTGGGATCTCAAAAGGCTGGCTCCACTTGCTTGCTGGGGCCAATGGAAAAAGCACTACCCGCACGTCGTCTGCGGAAAAAAACGGGGCTTCTCCTACTACCATCACCCACTTGGCAAGGCGTTGGATACAAGCAACCTAGAGACGCAATCACTCCTGGTGGCCGCTAGTTCTCAAGACGCTTGGAGCGATACACACTGGTTGCGCAGCTCGGTCGATGAGTTTCTTGCACACGAAGCTTCGTCGGCAGGAGCCCATCTTCTCGAGTCGACTCAGATCCGTTCTGCCTTGTTCGATCCGATGGAACATCGTTGGACACTTTCGATTCGTAGCAGCCTCGATGTCTCGGATGCGGACATCCAGGTGCAAGCCACTTGGTTGATCGATGCGACAGGGCATCAGGGCTTAAACTCGATGGGCATCGAAAACGCGGAGGACTCCGATTGGATGCGGACGCGGACGGGGGCCGTCTATGGTCATTTTCTTGGGGTCGAACCATTCACCCAAGCCGCAAGCTCACGGGATCCTTTTTGTGGAGACGATGCGGCTCAGCATCATCTGCTCGATAACGGATGGATTTGGATGCTCCGATTTGACAATGGGGTGACAAGCGTGGGATTGGTTCAGCCGAGTAAGACCCCGCGTAGCCAAGACCATTTCTGGCAGACGATTCAAAGCCATCCGAGTCTTGCTCATCTGATGCGAAATGCGAAGCTTATTGCACCGCATGATGCCTCGCGGGAGTTCGCGTTGAGCGAACCTAAGATGGCCTGCGTCGATCGCATGAGCCGTTGTCGTCGTCGAGCTTGGGGACCAGGCTGGGTAAGTTTGCCGGTTTCCTACGGCTTCATCGATCCGCTTCACAGCACAGGCATAGCGCATTCGATCAGCGGCGTGGTGAGGCTCTCCGAAGCCATGCTTCAAAACAACCAAGATTGCTATGCGGCTTTGAAGGACTACGGAGAGGATCTACGAACGGAGCTCGATTGGCTGGATTTGCTCGTCTCGGGATGCTACTTGGGACAACCTTCGTTCGAGAATTTTGTAGCTTTTGCGTGCATGTACTTTATCAGTGCCATCGAGTTCGAAAAGCAACTTGCACAGGATCCTGTTCGTTGGCCCATGGGTTTCCTGCAAAGCAAAGATCGCGAACTATCGCAAGTTGCGAATCATGCTTATGAATGGCTTGAGCAGATTGCAGTCGACAAGCAGCAAGGCGAGGAGTTTCCTCAGCAGGTTCGATCTTGGATCGAACCTTGGAATCGTATCGGACTGCTTGATCCAAGCTATGCAAATCGCATCGCCCACTCGGTGGCCCCCAAGTATGCATCGAGTCTTGAGGCCCTGTGCTTGGACCTGTAGTCTTTAGGCTTCGTCGAGGATTTCG
>JBJSXX010000185.1:0-2520 GCA_046086605.1 Pirellula sp.
GCCTCGGAAGGTTCCCGCATTGCCGGCTCCACCCATGAGCGTCATTGGGATGACGATCGGATCGCGCGGCGCAAATAAGTCCGGTTGGAGCCCAGCTGCAAAACGAAAATGCTCGTTGCGAATTTCGCCAAAGGCCACCACGGGCATAAAGCCATAGATGTCCGACGTCAGACTCGAATTGGTAAAGTAGAACTTGCCAAAAGCCCCCGTTTGCCAACCGGCCACCTCAGGCCCCGCATAGAGGAACTGCAAATTCGATTGCCTCGCGTGGGCTTCAAAGGTCGGGGTGCTGTCTCCTAAGATCGATGGAGGCAACATAAAAAGTGGACTCCAGGGCACGAATGCTCGATCCGAGCCGTATACGCCCAGCAGCGACATGGCTCCTGAAACTTTCAGTTGACCAACACCGCTTTGCAGTGCAACACCCCCGGCAGCAGGTTCCTTCGAATTCAGCGCACCGGCTGAGGGTGCTTGCAAATACACGATCTGCGGGGCAACAATTTGCGAGATCGTTTCTGGAGGCAAGCTCTCTTGGACCTGGGTCGATGTCACTTGCAGTGACTCTGCAGTGATCGTCTTTTGAGGAAGATTCAGTTCCTTGGCCGGCTCGATCGAACTTGCCGTAACGACCTGCGTATCTAGCGAATTTTCGTTAAGTTTTAACTGCACCGATCCTGGTGTCGTTTGGCCCAATAGTGAGCTTGCAAACGCTGTGCACCAAATGGCTACGCCAACATGGATGAATCGTCTTGGCATTATCGGCATGGGGACTTTAGATCGATGCGTTTCGAAAATTCGAACGGGACAATCTCAAACCGATAGCAAATAAAACCGACTCAAATCAAGACAGATCACCAATGCTGTCATTGTGTCAATTCTGTCCGCAGTCAATGCAGTCAATACCGTCAATGCTGTCAATACAGTCCAAAAAAACGCCGCCAACGGGCTGCACTAGTGAGCACTTGCGACCCAACGAATTAAATGGGCAGGCCTTTCCATCGCACGAAGGCTTCGATAGCAAAGTACTCTGGCAGGCCGAGTTTGTTGTAACTGTCAGCGGTGCCACGGTTGCGGTCTTCGGCCCGCTGCCAAAATTCACGCGGATCGCTGCCGGGGAAAAGAGCCTTGTCCTTCTGGCTCTCGTGCATGAAGATCGCGTTGCGTTTGAGGGCAAGGTCGCTTGGGCTAAGCGGCACGGCGATCTCGATTTCATGGAGCGGGTATTCTTGCCAAGCTCCGCGGTACATGAGGACCTCGGGAAGCGGCTCTCCTTGGGACTTCCAATCCAAAAGAACTGCGAAAATCGCCTCGGCACAAACCCTGTGAGTCCCGTGGGGGTCGGCAAGATCCCCCGCGACGTAGATTTGATCGGGTCGCAATCGCCTGAGCAACTCATCGATGATCGCGATATCCTCGGGCCCAACAGGCTTCTTGGCGATCGTACCGGTTCGATAAAACGGCAGATCCAAAAAGTGGAGGTTGGATTCTGGACAGCCGATCGATAAAGCTCCCGCACGGGCTTCGTTCTTGCGGATCAGTCCTTTGATATTAAGGATCGACTCGGAGTCGGGCTGACCGGGCGACTTGTGATCCAAATCCGCTCGTACGGCTCGAGCTATCTGAGCAGACTTGTCGCTGTCGATCCCAAAGAGCTCGTTGTACTCGCTGACCAAATCGGCAACCATGCGGGCATCGTGGTCAAAGACGGCGATGTTGCCCGAGGTCATGTAGGCGATATGCACATTGTGCTTGTCCTGAATCAAACGAATCAGTGTACCTCCCATGCTGATGACATCGTCGTCGGGATGCGGACTAAAACACAAAGCCGTTTTCGGTTTGAGTCCCGCTGGATGCGATTCAATGGTATTCATCATCCAATCGAATACACGATGGGAAATCTTCTCGGCTCGCCCATGTCTCCAAAGCAACTCGTGCAAATCGTTGTTACGAAAATCCTCATCGGTAAGCTTCAGCAAAGGCTTGCCGGTTTTTTGACACAACCACAACGTCGCCCGTTTGGTAAGCTCATCGGTCCAATGAACATGGTGCAAGAGCCACGGAGTGGCGACCCCCTTGAGATTGGCCGCAGCAGGAGTATCGATGAGTGCTCGCACGTCGCCGTGATCCTGAAGAAGCGATGCAGGGAGTCGCTCGCTTGCGGGGCCTTCGAGCGTCTCGGCAACGATCTTGGCTTTGTGCTCTCCGAGTGCTAAGAGCAGGATGCGGCGGGCTGCAAGGATACTGCTGAGCCCCACCGTAAGGGCTTCGCTCGGCACGTTGTCTTCGCCAAAAAAATCGCTTGCAACTCCTCGGCGAGTGACCGTATCCAACGTGCATAAACGCGTTTTGCTACGCCTCGATGAAAACGGCTCGTTGAAACCGATATGGCCGTTCATGCCGATCCCCAAGAGGACCAAATCAAAGCCACCCGCAAGTTCGATCGCTTCTTCGAATCGCAAACAGTGCGCATCGATTTGGTCTTCGGCGATGTTTCCATCGAGGTAATGCGTCTGTTGCTCG
>JBJSXX010000186.1:0-10183 GCA_046086605.1 Pirellula sp.
GTGCGCACAGGGCTCGAGCGTCACGTAGATGGTCGATTCGGATACCGTTTGGGCATCCAAGCTATCGAGTGCATTTACCTCCGCATGAGGACCGCCAAAGCGCTGGTGAAATCCGCTTGCAATCAGCTCACCGTGACGAACCACCACGCACCCGACCATCGGATTTGGCTCGACATATCCCTGCCCCCGCTTGGCCTGTTCCAAAGCCACCTGCATCCAATGCTGGTCGGATTTCATCGATGATTGCAACCTACTTCTAATCGCCCCGGAATCGACACAATCTCACACGAGCAACTCATGCACTACGCGACAAGGTTCGACTCCAGTAAGCCGAGAATCCAACCCCTGGAATTTGTAGCTGAACCGCTGATAGTCGATCCCTAACTGATGGAGCAAGGTCGCATGGATATCGTGCACTGAAACGACATTCTCAACCGCATGGTATCCAAACTCGTCGGTCGCCCCAAAGCTAAACCCGGGCTTGAATCCACCACCAGCAAACCACATCGTAAATCCGGCTAAATGGTGATCCCGTCCATCGCCTTGGGCCATCGGCGTTCGGCCGAACTCCGAACCAAAGACGATGATCGTATCCTTGAGCATGTCCCTTTGCTGCAAATCCGTTATCAGCGCCGCGACACCCTGATCGACCTCCTTAGCCGTCCCCTCCGAATGCGCCTTGACCGCCCCATGATGATCCCAATCGCGATGGTAAAGCTGAATGAATCGCACTCCTCGTTCTGCCAACCTCCGAGCTAGCAAACAATTCGATGCAAACGAACCATCACCACCCTTGGTCCCATACAGATCAAAAATATGATCCGGCTCCTTCGAGACATCCATCAGTTCCGGTACGCTTGCTTGCATGCGGAAGGCAAGTTCGTACTGTTGGATCCGTGTGGCAATCTCGGGATCCTCAAGCCGCTGCTGAGCAAGCCCGTTGAGCGAGGCGACCGCATCGACCACCTGCCGCTGCTTTTGAAAATCGACACCTTTGGGGTTCCCGACATAGAGCACAGGATCTCCCGTCCCCCGAAACTCCACTCCTTGATATTGCCCTGGCAAGAAACCTGAATGCCATTGACGGGCAGCAATCGGCTGACGCTGTCCATACTTGCCCGTCGAAACCATCACCACAAAACCGGGTAAGTTATCCGTTTCGGCACCTAGGCCATAAAGCAACCATGAACCCATCGCTGGCCTGCCGCTGATCATCGATCCGGTGTTCATAAACGTATGGGCAGGATCATGGTTGATCGCATCGGTGTGCAAAGATCGAACGATGCACATTTGGTCTGCACACTTCGAGGCCAATTGCGGCCATATCTCGGAAATCACCTGACCGCTTTGCCCCCAAGGTTTGAAGTTGTGTTGAGGAGCAAAGCAATTGAGTTTCTGTCCCTGCAACTGCGCGATCTGCTGGCCTTTGGTAATCGACTCTGGCATCGGTTTGCCATGCATCTGGGCCAACTTTGGCTTGTGATCGAACGTCTCCAGGTGGGTCATGCCCCCTGCCATATACAACCAAATAATCCGCTTGGCCTTGGGCACATGATGCAAGGGCTGAATCGTACCCTTGGAACCTTCCAAAGCATCGGCGGGGCTTGCCAAAGCCCCTCGCGATAGCATCGAACCGAGTGCCATCGCCCCAAGGCTGATTCCAGGCCTCTGCAAAAACGTTCTGCGACCAATCCAATCCAGGTGGGAACTCATCTGTGATCCAGGATCCTTAAAAGTAAATCTGTTCTAATTAACTAAATCAGTATCGCGTGATGAACTCATGCAAGTTCATCAGTGCCCGAGCAACGCTCGTCCAAGCCGCAAGTTCAGCAGCATCAATGTCGTTTGCGACAGGACGACTACCGACGCTGAGCAATTCCTTGGCCGACTGAGCCGAAGCCTTGAACTGCTCCAAATGCGCACTGTAGAGTCCTAGCAGCACTTCCTTTTCTTTATCGGAAGGAGCCCTCGATAGCCCTCGCTCAAACGCATACGCAAGCTTGGCCGAAGGATCTCCTGTTTGCCTCGCAATAAGCTCAGCAAAACTGCGAGCGGCCTCGATGTAGACCGGATCGTTGAGCAACACCAGCGACTGCAAAGGCGTGTTGGATCTTGGTCGATCCGCAGTACACTCCTCGCGACTCGGTGCGTCGAACACGAGCAAGCTAGGATGCAGGTACTGCCGCTGCCAGTGGGTGTAGAGCCCGCGACGGTAAAGTTCCTCCCCTGCCCCGTTTTGCCATTCACGCTGAGGGAAATTCAAATAGGCCCAATATCCAGGAGGCTGATAAGGACGCACACTCCGGCCCCCGAGCTTCGTCACCAACAGACCGCTGACCCCCAACGCATTGTCTCTTACCATCTCGGCATCCAAACGGAATCGGCCCTGCCTAGCCAAGTACCGATTGTACGGATCCTTGTCCCGAGCTTCGGCCTTCGGAATCGAACTGCGCTGATAAGCCTCGGTCATCAACACGGTCTTAATCCATCGCTTGGTGTCCCAACCTGTATCGATCATCCACTGAGCCAATTCGTCGAGGAGTTCTGGGTGCGACGGCCACTCTCCCTGAGCTCCCAAGTCGTCGAGCTTGCGCGAAATCCCACTCCCAAAAAAGAGCTTCCACAAGCGATTGCTCAAAACTCGCGGTGTCAGCGGATGCTTCGGATCGACAATCCATTTGGCCAAGTCCAAGCGTGTGAGTCTTCGACTCGGATCATCGGCGAGAGGATTGGCTGTGTTTTCGGTCAACGAAACAGGAAATGCCGGCAAGACTACTTCTCCTGATTCATCCATCCAATTGCCACGAGCCAAGACCCTCACCATGCGCGGCGCGACGGCCTCGGTCACGAGCGTTGTTGCAATCTTCTTGTCGAGCTCCTCTCGGCTTTTGATCAGCGCAGCGAGCTCCTGACGCTGTGGCTGGAGTCTCGGTGCGATCGATCGGTAGTGGGCCATGAGCTTGGCCGCTTGTTCAGGAGTGCGACTTGCTTTGGCGGTGGCCAGAATCGCCTCGAGCTCAGACGAAAGACTCGTGGCCGCTTGTACAGGTCGCTTGGCAGTTGTGGCCGACAAGCGAAATCGCCCGATCGTATGTTGAGGGTTATCGAGGTTTTGCCAAAGTCCTATGACCACCGAATCGCCCGCAGCGATCTTCAAATCATCCACCGTCTCGAAGATCGCCGCATGCGGCTTACCAACCTCCTCCATCACAGCCCAACCCCAATTGCGTCCCTTTTGATCCTTGTCCAACGCAGCGGCTACGACCCATTTTCCATAAGGATTCCCGCCGGCAGCACCGGTTTGTTCGTAGGTCGCACTCGGGTTGGCCAAAGCGACAAGGCTTGTCGAGCTGTTGGCTGGTCGATGCTGGACGATAAACTCCGAAAGGACAAAGTTTCCGTTCCCCGCGCGGCCTGGTCCCTTGCGGGGCAAGGAATCGTCGGGCAAGACCTCCAACCGAAATGCCGTGACTCCCGCCGGCAGATCCTTCGTGGTAAACAAATAGGTATCGCTTGAAGGGTTGATGCCACTGGCTAGGTAAGAACCATCGGCCAGTTCACGAAGTGTCACTCCTTCGAGCGAAACCAGCGAGTCGGCTTTGAGTACTGTCCAAGGAACTTGATTGGATTCCCAAGCTTCCATGTCGGCAAGAAACTCAGGGGTGTTCTGATCGATGATAGCCTTTACTTGTGCGATTTTGTCGTCGATCGATTTGAGTTCTTGAGACTCCTGCTCCGAAGGAACCTTGATGTAAGGCCCCCAGTTTCCATCGGAGTTAGCGCCTGAGTACAAACCGCGTTCTTTGATGTCGGCAAAAAAGGCACCGAACTTATAAAAGTCCCTGGTCGATAGGGGATCGAATTTATGATCGTGGCACTCAGCACACCCGAGGGTAATCCCAAGCCAGGTTCCGCTTGCATTGCGAACGCGTTCGGCCATGTACTTGGCTAAATACTCACGGTCTTGCACGCCCCCTTCGGCGCTCATCATTCCGAGCCGGTTATAGCCAGAACCAATCCTTTGATCCAAACTCGGTGCCTCAAGCAGATCGCCTGCGAGTTGTTCAATCGTAAAGGTATCGAAGGGTTTGTTGTCATTAAAGCATCGGATGACATACTCGCGAAACGGCGAGACGCTAACTTCTTGATCTCCGTGGTATCCGACCGAGTCGGCATAACGCACTAAATCCATCCACCACATGGCCATCCGTTCACCGAAATGAGGCGATGCCAACAAACGATCGACGAGCTTTTCATAGGCTTGTGGTGTCGTGTCCGATAGGAACTCTTGGGCCTGAGCATCGGTCGGAGGCAGACCCGTAAGATCGAAATAGAGTCGACGAAGCAGGGTGATTCGATCCGCTTTGGGGCTTGCCACTAGCCCTTGTTTGGCGATGTCGGCATCGATCAGTGCATTGATGCGTTGGAGAATCTGCTGATCGCTTGTCGCATCGCCTGTGGCATCAGCGACTCTGCGAGGCAAAAAAGCCCAGTGCCCTTCGTACTGTCCACCTTGGGCCACCCATTTGCCGAGCAATTCGATTTGCTCGGGCGTGAGTTTTTTACCGCTTGCAGGCGGAGGCATGTGTTCTTGAGGATCCTGCGAAAGGATTCTTGCGATGAGCTGGCTCTCTTGAGGTTTACCTGGAACGATTGTTCCTGGCTTGCCCTCTTTGCCGTGGAGACCTTCGAGCGTATCGAGCCTCAAGTCCGCTTCGCGCTTGTTGTTATCAGGTCCATGACAAAAGAAACAATTGTCCGATAAGATCGGGCGAATATCGCGATTGAACGAAATCGAGTCTTGAGCATCGGCAGCACATGGCAAGGCGAATGATAGTGCCGCAAGGAATCTCATTAATTTGGGTACTCTCACACTCAACATCCCCAGTAAGTATCGGTCTAGAGGTAAAGTCGGTCTATTAGGTTCGTTGCCAGCGGTGGGTCGCATCGGCAATCCGTTGTCCGAAGAGTCTGGCCGTCTGGCGATCCCCCTCGTGGAGGTTGGTTTGGTCGGCTTCGCTTTGGGCCATGAGCCCAACGTACGAGCCCAATCGATTGATTTGATCCGGAGCGCTTCCTTCGGGCCGCATTCCAAGGCTGACCCAAACCATTCCATGCTGCATCGCATGGATCATGAGTCCCTCAAGGGTATTGAGTTTATCCCCTGAGAGCCCTTGAGAATGCGTAAAGCCAGCCGCGAGTTTGTTGCGCCATGCTTGTTCGTACCACACACCGCTACAGCCATCGATGAAGGATTTGAATTGCGCGGCCATACCCCCCATGTAGGTCGGAGTTCCAAAAACGATCGTATCGGCTCGAAGCAACCCCGAAGCGATCTCTTCATTCTTCCAACGGCCCTCACGCATATCCCCCGCTTCGATCCGCCAAAGGGTGGCTGTCGACTGAGGCACGCTCCGCACCCCCTCGGCGATCGCATGGGCAAGTTGCTGGGTGTGACCTGCTGAGGAAAAGTAAACAATTGCGACGGTTTTCATACTGAGTGAAATCACCTTTTTCTATCGGGAGATTCGGGCCCCTGGGTTGTCTTGCCACTGGCGAAAAAACCGCTCCTGCCTTAAGTTAATCCATCGGCGAGAGCGGATTCCTATACTATACTCGATCCGCTGTCCGATTGTTTGCTTTCCGAAGTTTCGTTTCCCAGGAGAATCCATAATGCCTTTTACGCTTGCACCTTTGCCCTACGCATCCAACGCGATGGAGCCCCACATCGATGCTCAAACGATGGAAATCCACCACGGCAAGCACCATCAAGCCTACGTCAATAATTTGAACAAAGCTCTCGAAGGCACCCCTTTTGAAAACAAAACGATCGAAGAGGTCATCACCAATCTGGCGGCCATCCCTGACGAGAAGCGTACGGCTGTTCGAAACAACGGCGGTGGGCACTGGAACCATACATTCTTCTGGAATGTCATCGGTTGGAATGCAGGTGGCAAGCCTTCGGGCGCACTGCTGGCAGATATCGAAGCGACCTTCGGAAGCTTTGATGCATTCAAGGAAAAATTCGCTGCCGCCGGTGTCGGTCGCTTCGGCTCAGGTTGGGCTTGGCTCGTGGTCAACCATGGCAAACTCGAAATTGGATCGACCGCCAACCAAGACTGCCCGCTGATGGGTAAGGCTGTTGCAGGGATCGAAGGCACTCCAATCCTGGGATTGGACGTCTGGGAACATGCTTATTATCTCAAGTACCAAAACCGTCGCCCCGATTACATCGCCGCTTTCTGGAATGTCGTTAATTGGAACGAAGTGACCAAGCGGTACGAAGCAGCCAAGAAGGGCTAGTCAGCCAAACATGGCAGGCGCTACGCTCCTTACTCTCCTTGATGACATCGCCACCATTCTTGACGATGTCTCGACGATGAGCCAAGTCGCAGTTCAAAAGACCGCAGGGGTCCTCGGGGACGACTTGGCTCTCAACGCCAAACAAGTCACCGGGCTCACGGCCGATCGCGAGTTGCCGGTGGTCTGGAGCGTTGCCCGCGGCTCGGCGATCAACAAGGCGATTTTGATTCCCGCTGCAGTGCTCATCAGTTGGCTTGCCCCCTGGGCCATCAAACCCCTTCTAATGCTCGGTGGAATCTACCTCTGCTACGAAGGTGTCGAGAAAATTCTCCACGCTTGGCTTCATCCAAAAAGCCCAGAGCAAGATCAAGAAGATCGCGAGAAACGATTGCAATCCATCAGCGACCCGGATATCGATCCAGTCAAGCTTGAGAAAGAGAAAATCAAAGGAGCGGTTCGAACCGACTTTATTCTTTCGGCAGAAATCATTGTCATCACCCTGGGCACCCTGGCCGGTCAGTCCTTCGGTGTCACCCTGGGTGTCTTGGTCATGGTCGGCATGCTGATGACCGTAGGGGTTTACGGTCTGGTCGCTGGGATTGTCAAACTCGACGATCTGGGACTGCGGCTCATCGATCGCAAGGGTTCTAGCACCATCGACTCGAGCCTTCGAAGACTCGGTTCTGGCATTCTTTGGATCGCCCCGTACCTGCTTCGGTTTCTGGGAATCGCTGGAACCGCCGCGATGTTCCTCGTTGGAGGCGGGATTATCAGCCATCAGTTTGAAACGCTTCACCATGGGAGCGAATCGTTCTCGCATTTCCTTCATGCAGTCCCTCTTCTTGGAGGGTTGTTGAGTTTTCTTGGCCCCTTTGTATTCGATTTTGCTATCGGGATCTTCGCAGGCACTGCGGTGGTGGGTTTGTTAGAATTGTTTAAACGTCTCTCCGGTGGAAAAACAGACCACCATGCCTCAACCCCCGGTCACTCGCAATGAGCCAGTACTCGCTTGAGATCCGAAACGTCTCTCACCGCTTTGGTGACTTCCCGGTCTTGGATCGGATCAATCTCAAGATATGGCCAGGACAAATCGTTGCGATCGTCGGACCGAGCGGATGCGGAAAGAGCACCTTGCTCAAAGCGATCCTTGGAACTCATCCACCGAGCGAAGGTGAAATCCTAGCCGACGGCCAACCTGTGACCGGCCCGACTCGAAACGTCGGTATCGTATTCCAGCAATATTCGCTTTACGATTTCTTGACCGCCGAAGGCAATGTCGCATTCGGACTCAAGCTCGACCAGAGCTCCTTTTTCTCTCGCTTGGCTCTCTTTCCAAAATATCTCAAGCAAAGGCGTCAGCATTTGGCCCAGGCGCGAGAGTTTCTAGAAAAAGTCGGACTCGAACATGCTTGCGGAAAGTATCCCGGAGAGATGTCCGGCGGTATGAAACAACGCGTAGCGGTGGCCCAAGCCCTGATCATGCGACCGAAAGTCGTCCTGCTCGATGAACCTTTCGGTGCGTTGGATGAAGCCATGCGAGAAGAGTTGCAGTACATGCTCTTGGGGTTCTATCAAGAGAACTTGCAACGCAAACGCGAAGGCAAACGCCCCGAATACACGATCCTGATGGTCACCCACGAACTCAACGAGGCGATCTTCGTTGCCGATCGAGTCATCGGCATGTCTCGATTCCACACCGAAGGCAATCAAGGTGCAACGGTCGTCTACGATAAGCCTTGCCCGATATTCCATCCAGATGATCCGCGAGACTATTCCAAATTCGTGGATCAACGCGAAGAGCTTCGCCGCGCGGTTTTCGACGACGAATACATCAAAGACCGAAACAAATATGTAACTTTTTGGAACGATTTGAGCCGACTTGCCGAAGGCCAATCCATGCAACCCAATGACGAAAATGATTAAGAGCATCCAATCCATCGCAAACAGAGGCTTAGTGACGAGCCTTGCAGTTTTCACTTTGTCTTTTTCGAGCCTGACATCTTGCCCAGAGGCGTTGGCTCAAGACAACGGTTCCACTGAGCAAACCAAACCAGTCTTTGTCGATGGTGTTGCTCAAGTCGTCGAGGCTTTCAAAAGCGAATGGGTCGAGCATGACCTGTTCGTCCAAACCGAGTTCGATTCGGACAACGATGGAAAACTCGATCGAGTGCATGTGAGCGTGACGAGGCCCAAGCCGACCGAGACCCAAGGCTTGAAGGTACCGGTGGTGTATCAGTCGAGCCCGTATTACTCGGGGACCGGTTCGAACTCTCCTGATTACATGTGGAACCCGAGACAGAATCTCAACTCGCCACCCCCTAAGCATCAAACACCCCCTGCGATTCCGCAGCAATCCAAACGACCGAGGCTCAGCGGCGAACACCTTGCCGATTGGGTCCCCCGAGGATTTGCTGTGGTTCATTCGGCTTCGCCCGGCACGGGGCTCTCCCAAGGATGTCCGACAGTCGGAGGATCCAACGAGTCGCTTGCACCCAAAGCGGTTATCGACTGGCTCAATGGACGTGCCAAAGGGTACACGAGCGTCGACGGGGACCAGGAGGTCAAGGCGTTTTGGTCAACCGGCAAAGTAGGAATGATTGGCACCTCGTACAACGGAACCCTATGCCTCGCAGCAGCCACCACGGGTGTCGATGGCTTGGAATGCATCGTGCCGATCGCCCCGAACACTTCGTACTACCATTACTATCGCTCCAATGGGCTCATACGCCATCCGGGTGGATACATGGGAGAGGACATCGATGTGCTTTATGACTTCATCGATACCGGATACGAAGCTTCTCGCAAGTACTGCGACTGTAACATCCGTGATGAAGGGATGCTCAAGGAGTTCGATCGCACCACTGGCGACTACAATGAATTCTGGAAGAGCCGAGATTACATCCACCAACTCGATCGCATGAAGGCTGCCATGCTCATGGCGCACGCTTTCAACGACTGGAACGTGATGCCCGAGCATTCCTACCGCATCTACCAAGCAGCCCAAAAAAAAGGTCTTCCTTGCAAGATCTACTACCATCAAGGTGGGCACGGTGGCCAACCCCCAATCGCCCTGCTGAACAAATGGTTCTCCCATTTTCTTTACGATCAAGACAATCAAGTCATGAACGAGCCCAACGCTTGGATCGTTCGCGAAGGCAAACGCAACAGCAAACCTGAAACCTACAAAGACTATCCTAATCCGGATGCTCGGTTTGTTACCTTTAAACCCCAAGGCTCTGGCCGTAGGATCGGACAACTCACACCCGCACTTAGCGCTAGTCGAATCGAAAGATCGACCAAGCCAGAGTCATCGCTGGTCGAAGAGTTGATCGATAACTTTTCATTTAGCGTTCCGCAGTTGATTCAAGCCGAGTGGAGCAATCATCGCCTGATCTACGCGACGCCCAAACTCAAAGAGCCGCTGCATTTGTCGGGTATTGCAAAAGTCAAGCTTCGAGTCGCTTGCGACCGACCCACAGCCTGCCTCTCGGTCTGGCTGGTTTCCTTGCCTTGGACATCCAGCGAGAGGATCACCGATGATGTGATCACCCGTGGGTGGGCCGATCCTGCCAATGCAGAATCGATCTGGACGGAGAAGCCAATGGTGCCCGGAGAATTTCGAGATGTGGAGTTCGAGTTGCAACCCGATGACCAGATCCTCCAAGCCGGCGAGCAGATCGGGTTGGTTCTGGTTTCTAGCGATCGAGATTTTACTCTTTGGCCAGAACCAGGCACGCGACTGGATTTTGCCATCGAGCAGTGCCAGCTGGATCTCCCGATCGTCGGAGGCTTGGAGGCATACTCCAGAGCGATCGATTCGTCAAGCCCTTGAGCCTTGCTTGAGCTCTGTTTGCTGAAGATAACCGGATCATTTAGTTGC
>JBJSXX010000187.1:0-21627 GCA_046086605.1 Pirellula sp.
ATTCGCCGATGATTTGCGTCGAGCGAGTGGATTTGCTTCGCTCGAGACGCTGCAATTCAGCCGTCCGTTGTTTGAGTTTCCGACGCTGAGCCACCCTCTGTAAAAGTTCGCTGAGCTCGGAGAAACGACATGGTTTGCTCAGATAGTCGATCACTCCAAAACGGAGCGCCGCTACGGCAGTTTCCAACGAGCGTTTTCCCGTGAGCACAATCGCTTCGGTTGCCGGAGAGAGCACCGACGCTCGCTCGATGACCTGGATTCCATTCATCCCTGGCATGTCCAAATCGACGATCATGCAATCGAACGCCTCTTTCTCCAATGCCGCGACGGCTGTGTACCCATCCGGGCAGACCGTTACGCGATGCCCGTAAAACGGGAGCTCCATTCGGGCGATCTCCTGAAGCTCCTTTTCGTCGTCGGCAAAGAGAATCGAAAGGCCCTCAGGCGATGGCGAGTTCATGTTGGTTGTCATAAAGGGAATCGTTCGTGAGTTTCGAAGGCAAAACAATTTCAAATCGAGAGCCTAGCCCCGGTCCATCGCTGCGCGGTGTGATCCGACCTCCATGGTCGGTGATGATTCGGTTGGTGATCGGAAGCCCTAGGCCCGTCCCTCGTCCATCGCGACGCCGCGTGAAAAAAGGTTCAAACAAATGCTTTAAGACCTCTTGGTCCATCCCACATCCGTTGTCTTCGATGACCAAATGAACCTGATCCAACTCAGGTCGGTTCTGAACCCGCACTCGCACAAGACCCGTCTTGGAATCCGGTTCGAGTGACTCCAGCGCGTTGGTCACCAGATTCAATACAACTTGTTTCATTTCCTGGGGGCAAGCCCATGCGTTTGCTGGTTGATCGGATAGTTCGCACTCGACGCGCTGCGATCGGTAGGGCCCCAGGTGCCGAACCATTTCGACCACATCCTCGACCACGCCGTTCATGTCCGTTAACTGCTTTCGCTGAACGGTACCGAGTCGCGAAAAGTCTAAAAGCCTTTCGGTGATCCCTTTGCAACGGAAAGCCTCGTCCTGAATCCGACGCAAATAGGTGCGCAGTGTCTCGATATCGGTGCCCGCAAGTGTCGAAGCATCGTCGGTCGATTGCACAACCGGATGCAAGATACGATGCAATCTGGCTTCGAGCGCCTCGGCGCTCCAAGCGATCGCAGCAAGTGGATTGTTGATTTCATGGGCAACTCCAGCAGCCAGAAATCCGACGCTGGCTAGTTGTTCGTTGCGAATCACCTCTTCGGATCGCTGTCGGACTTGCTCCTTGAGATCCTTTTGAATCGCTAAGAAGCTTTGGGCTCCAAGATTGATCGCATGGGCCAATTCCGCGATTTCGTCTGAACTCGATGTGTGGATCCTGTAAGCAAAATCGCACTGCGCAACCCGCCGTGCTCCAAACAGAAGGTTTTTAAACGGGCGAACCACCGCCGAGCGAGCATAAACAAAGAGGCCAATGAGCATGCCTGTTGCGATGATCGCACTGCTCCATGCGATGATGATCCATGTGCGATAGCGTGTGCGAACCTCGTCGCGAAAACTAACCATTCGACGCGTTAGAAGGTTTGGCAATTGATGGGCCAAGTCCCCGAGTTGATCTAGATCCTGGTCTTGCTGCATTCTTGCAACGCGGTTGGTGACCAAGTCTTTGCGTCCATTTCGCCAAGCGATCTCGTTGATCAACTCCCCGATCTTTTCGGCCGTTTGAAGCTCCTCCGAACGATTGGCTAAAAACAAAGCATCCGAGTGCGAGCTTTCGAGTCTGGATTTGTATCTGGCTAAAATCTCCCTCGCATTTTGCAGGCGATCCGAGAAAGCAGGTCGCATGAAATTACTGGGCGGATCAGTCTCCTGCATCGAGAAACTCAGGATCTCACGCGTCTGAGTTGGTTCCTGATCAAGTCGCAAATCGTCGATCGCACGCGTAAGCTCGGCAGTCAACGGTATCTCGCTCGCTCGACTACTGAGGGTCGCAACGAGCTCTTTGTAAGCATACACACCTCGGAACGAACTATAGCCCAAGGCAGCGATGACTAGCCCCAAGACCACCATCGCAATCTGCAACTTCTTTCGGATCGTCCAACGGGAAAGCATCGAAATCTCTCAAGACCAAGGAACCCCTTCTTCCAAAGGTCCCTTGTATCAAAACAGAGTGTTTTCCCGCAATGTCAGAATTTGCTAGCTATTACTGACCGCCACCGGTGCTAGCATAGCGATCGCTCTTGGGGTTACCCCCCGATTGCAAGTAGACCAACAGATCGAACACCTCGTCGGGGCTAAGCGTATCGAGCAACCCGCTTGGCATCATCGATACTTTGCTGGGCTTCATGTCGACGATATCGCTCCGTTTGAGATTCGTGAAGTTGCCTGGGTCGAGCATGTTCGTGGCGATCATGAGGTTGTCCCCATTGAGATTGGCAACGCGTCCGATGACCGTTTCCTCTTCGGTCTGAAAAACCGTCGCTTCGTACTGATCGCTGATCTCTTTGTTCGGTTCGATGATCGCCGTAAGCATGTCCTTGGTCGAAAACCGCTGCGATGAGGCGGTCAAATCGGGCCCTTGGATTCCACCTTGTCCGGCGAAACGATGGCATTTGTAGCACTGAGCCACGGCGAACATCTGCTTGCCTCGCTCGTAGTTGAAGCCACCCTTCTTGGCGGCAAACTTTTCAGCCAGTTCATCGACCGTCCACTGTTTGACCATCGCCCGTGGAGACAACTCGGCAAGCGGATCTTTGGGTGCGGGCAAGGGTCCGATGAGCTCTCCGAGTGCCGCTTTGTCTTCGTCTTCAAGATTCCCTATGGCGACCTTGCGAATATTCTCCAAGAAGCCTCCAAAGGACGCACCCCCGCGAGCGGTTCCGATGTCATAGAACCATTGAAAATACGCTTTGCGGGTTTGCGGTGTCCATCCTTGCTGGGCTTCTCGAAGGCAGAATGCATAGTGGATCTGCTGTTCGGCGGAGTTGGAGTTGTTCATTTGAGCAACGCACCGATCGATGATCTTGGGCGCATTTAAGTAGATCAGCACTCGCGCAAGCTCACGATCGACCAGGGCATCGCCATCCGCAACTGGAAAATGGGAATCTAGTTGCGAGACGATCTTTTGACGTATCGCTGGATCCCCTTCACCCAGTCGCAAGAAACTCAATTGATAGGCTCTCAAGAGTTCGAGCCGCTCGGTATTGTTGAGCTTGCTCCAGTCCAAGCGGAGCAGGCTGTTTTGGATGTCGGCTTGATCGGCAGGAGTCCCTTTGCGTGCAAGCGCGATCGCCATGGTGATGGCTGCTTGGGCTGGCAGGGCTTGGCTAACGGGGTCTCTCCAAAGTTTCGAGTCGAAATGCTCCAGAGCCAATCTCGCAGCGGTTCTCAAAGCTCGGTCAGGGCTGCCGATGTGTCGCATCGCAGCGGTGATATCGAGCTGGGAACCTGGCTGATGCATGGCTTCGAGTTGTCGACGTGAAGCGCGTGCTGTTTTGGCTGCTTCGTTATCGGGATAGACCGCTTTCTGAGTGCTCTCATTACCGACATATCGAATTCGATAGAGGGCCGACTGTGTTTTACGACCGCCGATGGTCATGTACATGCAGCCTTGCTCGGGATGGATCAGCAGATCGGTCACCGGCATCGGCGATGCACTGACAAAAGGTTCGAAGGTGCTCTTGTACGATGCGCCATCGGGCTCAAGATGCACTGCATAGACGACGCCATAGCTCCAGTCGCTAATGAAGAGTGCATTTTGGAATTTCGCAGGAAATTTCGCCCCTGTTCCAAAGGTGATCCCTGTCGGTGAACCGTAGCCGATATTGGCAACGGCACCAAAGCTGTCGGCGAAGTACTCAGGCCATTTGCCTGTTCCATTGCGCCAGCCAAACTCGGCACCACTGATCACGTGATTGACACGCGTGGGACGGTACCATGGGGTTCCGATATCCCATTCCATATCGGCATCGTAGGTAAACAGATCCCCTAGGGGATTAAAGGCGATATCGTACTCGTTTCGAAAACCGGTCGAGACCAGTTCAATGTCGCTTCCGTCAGGATTAAAGCTTAGGATAAATCCGCCAGGAGCCAAACGATTCGCCATGAACCCTCGAGCATCAGGCATGCGTCCGAGCATGTGGTCTTCGCTCCAATGCCTTGGCACACGCGATCGATCGATTCTCTCGGGTAAATCGGATTGGTTGCCCGCGCACAGATACAGTCGTCCGTCTGGGCCTGGAATGATCGCATGCGGACCGTGCTCGCCACCACCTGTTAAAGGAATAATCCGTTCGATCTTTTCGAATTGCTCGTCACCATCGAGATCTTGCAAGCGATAAAGCCCTGGCCCTCGCGGAGCATCCTTCTGCTCCTTATCGAGGATCCCCTCTCCGTTGACATCGACATACAGGCCGTCCTTGGTGTGCAAGAGGCCTTGAGCCATCCCCAGGTTGACATTGATCGGCTCGACCTTGGTCTCGGTGCCTTTGCCTTCAGCACCTGGTGTGACTCGGTAGAGTTTGCCGTACTGATCCGAAACGATCAGTCGTCCCTTGAGATCCACGCACATGGCCACCCAAGATCCCTGCTCTTTGGACGGAACCTCGTAGACCATTTCGACTTCGAAGCCCTCAGGGGCTCGGAACGATTTGGCCGGTGTTGCACCGAGACCTTTTTCCTTGGGCCCTTTTTCCTTGGGCCCTTTTTCCTTGGGGCCTTGTTGCTTGACAGCAGGCTCTTTGGAGTCTTGTGCAAACGCACGCTGAGCACTGACAGGAACCCAAGCGACCGCAGCACCCGCTGCGATCGCAACAGCCAACGAAAATACTTTACGCATGGAACGCTTTGAGAATTTTTACAAAAGAGCAAACAAGAAAGCTATTAGGAAAACAGCTCGGTGACCGCTTGTGCCTTAACCAACTCTCGAGGTTGGTTCAGGTGGTTATAAACGATCGTTTCAGGTTCGATACCAAAGGCGTGATAGATCGTTGCGAGCAACTGTGCTGGATGCACCGGCGATTCGATCGGAGCACTAGCCGTTTTGTCGCTCTTGCCGTGTACATACCCTCGCTTGATCCCTGCCCCGGCGATGACCGACGTGTAGCAGTAGGGCCAGTGATCGCGTCCATCGTCGCTATTGCCGTTGCCGCTGGTGCTCACACCGCGCTCTGGGGATCGTCCGAATTCACCGACTGCCACGAGCAAGGTATCTTCGAGAAGTCCGCGTTGATCGAGGTCTTCGACCAGGGTCGACAGACCCGCATCGAGCATCGGCCCCGATTGATTCTTCATCCGCTTGGAAAGATCGACGTGATGATCCCACGAGTGGTTGTCGCTGTTAGCAACCTTGGGCCATACAACTTCGACCACCCGCGTACCGGCTTCGATGAGTCGTCTTGCTAGTAGACAGCTTTGCCCAAAGGTGTTTCGACCATAAGCATCCTTGAGCACTTCGGACTCTTGGCTCAGATCAAAAGCTTCTCGCGCTTTGCCTGAGACAACCAACGAGAGAGCTTGGCTGAAGTACTCGTCGAGTTGTTGTTTCTCGACGGCGGCATTGATCGTTGGCATTTGCTTGTTGATCAAGTCTCGCAAGGCGGCTCGGCGTTGCAAACGAACCGAGAAGACCTCGGGACGCAATTGCAAGTCGCTGATGTTGATCCGATCCATCTTGTTCATGTCCATGTCGTCCCCTTCTGGGTACAACGTGTACGGATCATACTCCTTACCCAAAAAGCCTGCCGCACCTCCCTTGCCCACGACATTGGACTCTTGCAAAGGTCGAGGCAACATGACAAACGGAAGCATTGGCTCGTCGGCTGGACGCAATCGGATGATGTTCGATCCGAAGTTCGGGAAGTCCTTCGGGCTTGGTGGTTCGAGTTGTCCCGATGCACTGACTTTGTCGGTCGTGTAACCGGTCATCATTTGATAGATCGCTGCGGTGTGATTGAACAGACCGTTTGGGGTGTAGCTCATCGAGCGAATCATCGTGAACTTGTCATTGACCTGAGCAAGCTTTGGAAGGTTCTCGGTGTAGAAAGTCCCTGGAATCTTTGTCCCGATGGGTTTGAAAACACTCTTCACCTTGTCGGGAACATTTTCCTTTGGATCCCAAAGATCCAAGTGGGATGGTCCCCCTTGCAGATAGACCAAGATCATTCTCTTGGCTTTGTTCCATCCTGGCGAACCTTCCGAACTAGCCGCTTGCACCGACTGGAGCTGTAGTAGATTTGCAAGCGACAGGCCAAAGAGTCCTGAACCGCCGACGCGAAGCACGTCTCGACGGGTGACTCCCAATCTCGAATCGCACAAATCTTTTCCCGCTGAACCGAGCAATCGCAACATGGTTAGGTGCCTTTTAAGTGGATGGCCTACAAATGGACTCTGTGAATTTTAACGTTTTATAGCTTTAGTGGTTGAACAAAAATGCTGGGCTGTTGATCAAAGCCCAGACCAAATCCTGAGCCGAAGTCAGTCGGGCGTTGCCCAACTGTCCTTCACTTTCTTTAGCATCGGCCCGCAGGCGAAGCAATCTGGAATCTTCTGGAAGCGGCGTGCTCAATCGTTCGATTCGTTTCGCCAAAACGAGGACTTGATCGTCCTCTGGCAACGGCTGGCTCTCTTTTTGGACATTGGCTTGGAGTCCTTTGAGCTCTGCCGACGAGAGCTTCAGGTAGTTCATTCCGTCCTTGGTCAACTCGGCAGTCCAGGATGCTCGCGGGATCGCTCCGATGGCGCGGAAAGATTCAGGAAGCCCAAGAGCTAACTCACCTTCGTGCTGACCGACACTCAATCGGAACCGACCGAGCCTATGTTCAGGAGCGTCATGGTTTTGATGAATTCGCCATTGCAGAACCTCTCCCTTTTGGAGTGTCAGTGGAGCTTCGAGGGCGAACACGGCCCAGTGCTCCACACCAATTGCATTGGCGATTGCCCAGCCGCCTTGGTCGTTGTTCTTGCCATCGATCGCAGCGGCAGCAGAGAACCCTTGTTGATCATAATCGGTGAGACCTTTGACGAGCTTGATCTTTCGCATCTCAGCAGGTTTGTCGGGCATCCCGACAAAGAGCTCAAGTTCGGTGACGACAAAGTTACCGTTGGGGGGAAGGCCGGGGCCTTGGGATGGTAGATCGGGAGCCGTGAGAGCTTCGAGTCTAACTGCGGTGATCGCTCCATTGGTCGCTGGCGTATCGATCGTGTAGAGCCCTTTATTCGCTCCACCGGCAGCTCGGATCGAGCGGTCCGACAGAGGAGTCAGCGTCGCTCCAGTGGTCGCTTCGGCTTTGGTCGATGCGAGGGTTTGCCAGGTGGGCCCGTTGCGTCTTGCGTCGATGAACTCTTGGAGTTTGTTATCGAGGCCCGATTCAAAGCCTTGTACGGCAGCTTGTGCCGCCGCGAGTCTTTCCAATCGAGCCTTCTCGGCCGCTTCTCGCTCAGGCCGAATTTGCTCCTTGCGAGCCTCAAGCGCCATCTTGGTCGACTCGCGCTCGGCATCCAAAGCAGCTTGACGCTTTGGTTTCTCTTCAACCCACCAAGCCTCTCGCTCTGCCAGAAGGCCCATGAGCCGTTCGTGATCTTTTTGGACCAAGGTCATGGTCGATAGGGCAGCTTGGATCTCTTCGGCGCTTGCGTGTCGATTCAACACGCGAACGAAAAGCTCATCGATCAAGGCCGTGTCATCGGCGTTGGACTCTACAAGTTTTCGAATCGCGTTTTCAGGATCGGCGATCGCACCACCGAGGGTCGGACCGCTGACGAGCGCCATCACCGAACCGAGCCTGAGCTCATTGGATCGTTCGCATTCGCAGGCGCTTTCGCGAGGTGGACGACCCAGGTTGTTTAGGAAGCCATCGGGTAGTCCTGCATCGGCATCGGCCAGAGCAGCGGCACGAGTTCCAGGCGGCAATCCGGGGATCTTCGATACCGCACCGGTCACTTGGTGGATCGAATCAAAGAGGACTTCGGCGGGCAATCGCCTTGGCATCGCGTGCGAATAGTTGCGATCATCATCAGCGTTGTATTTATTGGTATCGATCGCCAATTGATACACGTCTGATTTGCAGATGGAACGAACCACATGTCGGATATCAAAGTTATGATCGATGAAGTCTTTTTCCAGATGGGCCAGCAGTTCGGGAACGCTTGGAGGATTCCCTGCGCGGATGTCATCGATGGGCTCGATGAGTCCTTTGCCCAACAGGTACCCCCACATGCGATTCACGAAACTTTTCGCAAAATAGGGGTTCTCTTTGCTCGTTACCCATGAGGCGAACTGGGTGCGTCGCGAAGGATTCTCAGGCAACGCATGGTTCGATACAAACGGGAACTTCGGTGCAATGACTTGCTGAGTCTTTTGGTGCTTGACCTCGCCGTCTTTCTTGTCGAAGACTTCTTCCCACAGCGGCTTGGCACCTTCGACAGCGGTCCCTCCGATTGTGCTATTGCCAGAGGCTTCGTCCTTCTTGAGTCCGACTTGGGCAAAAAAAGCTGCCGTTTCGTAGTATTGATCTTGGGTCCATCGCTCGAAGGGATGGTCGTGGCACTTGTTGCAATTGAATCGGACGGCCAAGAATAGGTGAGTTGAATTCTCGACGGCTTCTTCGGGGTTTCGCAGGATCTTGTAATAAGAAGCCGCCGGGTTCTCGCGATTCGAACCCGATGCGGTGAGGATCTCATAGACGAACTTGTCGTAGGGTTTGTTCGTCGCAAAACTGTTTCGGATCCAGTCCTTGAATTTCGA
Source organism: Pirellula sp. (assembly GCA_046086605.1). Lineage (GTDB taxonomy): Bacteria > Planctomycetota > Planctomycetia > Pirellulales > Pirellulaceae > JBKCUI01. Next base: position 8,728 of record JBJSXX010000187.1, read on the forward strand.
AGCACCTTCTTTGCCAAGGAATTTCGAATTGACCTGCAAAAGATCTGACCATTTGTTGGTCCAATGATCGACAAACGCGTCGCTGTTTACAAGCTCATCGACGATCCGCTCTCGCTTGACACGGCTCTCGGTGGTGTCGGCAAGGAAAGCACGGACGGCTTCGGGGGTCGGAGGAACACCAGTCAGATCGAGAGTTACTCGCCTGAGGAAATCTGCATCATTGCAAAGTCCGGAAGGCTGGATTTTGAGTCGATCCCACTTGGCAGCGACGAAACGATCGATGGGGTTTTGGGAAGCGATTGTGCTTGGTTCATAGCCTTCGCGGTTGCCCATCACCGTCAATGTTGTCGCTGCATAGGCACCTTCGAAACGCGCTAGCACGGGTACTTCGCCACGTCGCAGAGCTTGAACGCGCGCCCCTTCGAGAACAGCTCCGACCTCTGCGTTGCCCGATTCGAGGAACGCCTCTCGGGTCACATCGCGCGTCTTGCCATCGGCATAGGTCGCCACGACGCGGAGTTGCTGGATGCCCCCTGGCATCGGTATCACCGGATTGTTCGGAGTGACTTGGATCGCTGTGACCCTGGGTGTGCCCATGTTGAGTTTGGCTCCGCCGGCGATCCATTGCCGTAAGACCAATGCATGGTTATCACCAGGCTCGATAAGTTTGCCCCCGACGTGAGGAACAATGCCAAGTGGCTTGGTGAGCATCATCGAGTCGATCGGTGAAGTCGGATTGATACGACGACCGGCCAAGTCATCGCTGAGACTTCGTACGTCATAGCTCGGATCGTATCCCCGCAACGATAGCTTAAATCCGTTCTTACCTGCTTGGGCACCGTGGCATGTTCCCGCGTTGCAACCCAAGCGAGACAGGGCTGGATTAACGTCTCGGATAAAATCGACATCGAAACTTGCCGGAATCGTCGAGTGGACCCCGATCGATTGCTGATGGTTGCCCAAGGCGACCTGGATCTTGGCATCCCCTTGGCGAACCGACTGAACCCATCCTCGTTGCGAAAGCCAGACCGAGTCGTTGTCGGCTTGAAAGGTCGCTTGGCTCGTCGCGTCGACCAATTCGCCTGTAGTCAGCTTGGCCATCACGATGATTTGAGCCGAATCGTTCCAGGCACCGAAGTCGATGTTCGCTGGATCGACACTGATCGAAGCGATCTTATCGAGCAGAATCGGTTGGTGAGCAAGTTCTCCTTCGACTTTCGGGGCCGGAGCGGTTCGCTCGACTTGGTGGGCATCGGCGATCGCTTTGAGCCGATCGATGCGGAGCGTTGCGATCGAACTGTCTTCGATGGCTGTAGCCGATCCTGCTGGGGTCACGTCGACATCGGCAATCAATTGGGAGTCGGCAATATTCCAAACCCGCACATGTCCATCGGATGCACCTGCAGCGATCCGGCCTTGGGGATCGATGGCCAAGGAATAGACAGCAGCATTGGGGATTGAATAAGTGCCGAGGACTTGAGGCTGCTCAGTGACGTACTCTTGGAGCTTCTTTCTTTCCTCAGGCTTTCGCTGCGGAGCGCGCTTGGCTTGGATAGCCTTGATCTCTGGAGGCAATTTTCCATCAACATCGTAAGACCAAACTTTCACGACGCTTTGGTTGTCGATCGTCGAGGCAGCGGCAAGGTATTTTCCATCGGGGCTGATGGCCACCGAGAAGATACGGCCAGGCATCGGATCGAGTTGCCGAATTAGGTTTGCATCGTCACCGATGACCCGTGCTGTCTGTCGAAAAACGCGATAGATCTTAGGGGTGCCATCGGAACCACCGACGAGGATTTCGTCTCTTTCGGGGTGAACCGCAAGGGCTTGGACTCCCCCTCGAAGGGCACCAGGGGTGATCGAGGTAACATTGTCAATGAACCGTTCGGTCTCGACTTCCGTCAGCTTCACGGTCATATCGCGGGCACCGGAGATCAGGTGCTTGCCATCGACGGTAAAGACTGTCGAGCGAGGCCAATCCTCGTGGGTTCGCTGGTAGAGTTTCTGGTTGCCTTCGAGGTCAAAGGCTCGAATCGAGTTGTCAGCCATGCCAAGGGCAAGCATCGACGAGTCGTTGGTCCAAGAAAGACCAAAGAGGGTGTCGCCCCCGAGCAGGGTACTTCGGTGCAGTTGTTTGTTTTCGTTGCTCCAAAGCTGCAGTTCGCCAGCAACCCCGGGCTCACCGGCAGCGACCGCCAACCACTTGTTGTCGGGTGAGAAACGAACCGACTCGATGCGTGGACTCTGTCCGATGAGCCGATGCCTGAGCTTCCAGTCTTGAGTTCCAAGCACCAGGGTTTCATAAAAACCGTTGAGGGCAAGTTGCGAACCGTCTGGAGAGAAGTCCATCGAGATGATCGCAGGCGGTCGAGAGTAAACCGGTGGCTTTTCATTCGTAAACCGAGGGCCGGTATCGACGATGTCTTGAACCGCCCCGGCAGCGATCCACTTGCGGATGATCTCAATTTCCGCAGGCTTCAACGGTGCTAGGTTCTTTGGCATCTCCGACTTGCCATCGACCGGAGTGATCTCGCGCACCAAGTTGCTCTCGTCGGGTTTTCCAGGGACGATGGCAGCAGTTCCCGATTCGCCACCTTTCAGGAGGCTATCGAAACTGGTCATCAAATAGCCACCCTGGGTCTTGGATGTCTGGTGGCATGCATAGCAGTTGGCCCGCAGGATCGGCAGAACGTCCTTGGACCACGTCGGTGTGCTGACCGGATCGGCAGCAAGGAGACTTTGGGTCAACGAGTGTGTGGCAAGTAACGAACCGAGTCCAAGGGCTAGGTATTTAATGGATCGCATAGAGATTGGGTCTGCGGTGATCGTGAAGAACCTGGTTTTGGGTATTCGCCAAGCTTTATTCGGTGGGGGGAGGCCCCGAAAATCGCGTGAAAAAACGAACTTCGGGAACTTAACAGTGTAGCTTAGCCCGCTATCGGGGTCAACTTTTTCACAATTCCGTAACAGTGGGGCGAAAACGGGCGTTAAAGGCAGAAAGATAGCGGGCAAAAAAATGAGCGGGCAAAAAAATGGGGCGGCAGAAAGATGGGGGAGAAACAATCAGAGCCCAAGAACCAAACTGGAGAATGCCGACAGCGGAGCGCCAAAAAGAAGTTCTCTCCAATTCGCATCGGACAAGAATCGCAGGGCAAAACAAGCGACCCAAACGACCAAGAGACTGTCGACGATCCTGCGAACAAAAACAATGCGTCTTGGAGAACGCATCGGTTTCAAATCCGAGAGCTTAGCGGGCGGGACGCTTGGAATCTCGCTGGATGCCGAGTGCTTGCTGGTAACATCGATGGTTCCGAAATTCTTGAGCCCCAGTTCGTTCAAAGCTTCGAGCATCGAGCTTTTCTGACTGCGAACCAATCGCTGAGGCGATGGCACTCTTAAGTAAACGAAGAGACCAGCGCAACTAAGTAGCGTAAAGGTTAGCACGCAGATGCTTTGACCCATCGATGCTCCCGTACTGAGCACACCTAGATGGGGTGAGCCTGTGATTTCAATTGTTCCAAAAGCTTGCACTTGAGCCAAGTGCAACTGGTTTTCGATCCGATCGATTCGCTTTGCACATCGATCGAAATCACTCAAGAGCGATTCCCAGGTCTTTTGGTCGTTAGGTGACTCGCGTGGATCGGCGATTGAATCCGTGACCGATTCGGAGTTTAGTTTTCGGTAGGTTACGGTTTGGGCTGGAGTAGATCCTCGCTCGGAACCGGACGCTTGATCGGCCAGAGGATACTCGTTCGTCGTTGACTCAAGAGCTTGTTCTTCTCGCGTTCGATCCAATTCGAATCGAGCCATCTGATGCTCGATCGTCTTTAGGCGCCAGCGTTCGGCTCGGAGTTGAACTTGATCGCTGGCTTGTCCTTCGGATTCGATCGTAGGCTCGGTGAGTCGGTCGAGTTCCTTTTGGATCTGTTGGAAAGAAGCATTCGATCGGATGCCGAGTCGAAGTTGGATGTGGTGCAGATCGTTGCTCTGTGATTGCTGCGATGCGCGCCGAAGATCCCTCTGGTAATGCACCCAGCGGATCGAATCGCTTTGGATATTTCTCTGCTGAGAGACCCTTTGCAAACTCGGCAGCCTCGGCTCCGAGACCAGGGCACTTGCGGTAAGGACTGGTTCGGCCCGCTGAATTGGGAACAAGTTCAACGACCACAAGCCAACCATCAGCGCAAAGAGAGCAACTTGTTGCACGAAAGTATCGCCGGATTGGTGGGATCGACCCATCGATGCGCCTTTGGAATCTTTGAAAAACCGGATCGATGCCCCGATAAAAAAGGCCGGTGTGAATTCACCGGCCTTGCATCGACCTTGCCGACTAAATCGATTTTTCGGTCAGACCGCCCCCATTGCATGAGGGATTCTGGAGTTCTTGAGGTTCGCTAGCAAACCTTTTAGAAGGCTCGCGGCGAACCTGGGAGGCCAAATTGATCGATGGGCCATGAAGGTTGGTGCCAACCCGGTCCGTATGGAGTTGGTCTTGGGTAAGGATTGCTTTGATAGGGACTTACTCGGTGAGAGTAAGACGGGACGCCGAAGTGGATTGAGTTTGAAGGAACGCCAAATGGGGTCCTGGTGATCGACTGAAACTGGTGAAACTGCAGTTGGCTTGAAACCCCGTAACCTGAATGTCCGTAGCCGTAGTCTTGTGGGACGTGGTAGCTGATTCTCGGAGCGCATCGAAACTCTCTTTCGACAACCCTTTGGAGAGCTCGACACAGGTTTTTCATGCGAGTATCCATGCCATCGGCTAGGGATTTGAGGGTTCGATCCGAGCACAAGCAAGGGTCGGTGTAGATTGCGACACGAAGTTGGCCCCAGGTTCCTTCGAGTTGCTCGTAGAGGGCCTCGACTTGATTGCAAGGGGCACCGCATTTGACTCGCTCGACGAGCAAGCAAGAGAGTTGATCCAACGCCATGGCATGGCGAACCAAGTAGTTTTGCGGCGCGGTGCGCTTGATTCGATTGGCGATGTCTTCGGCACGATGTTGAACCGCGCAAGCTTCCCCGATGGCACTGACCCATGGGTTTCTGGCCCAGGCGACATTGAGTAAGGCAAAGCTGGCAAGAAGAAAGGCGAACGGTTTGCGGATCCAATTTTTCATGGTCGAAATCCCCTGTTTCCAAAAAGGACGTTGTGCGTGCCGCTTGTGTCGCGTACTTTCGTAAACGCATCCGGCTCCAACAAATAGCGACTACAAATAGCTACTACAGCTAGGTAGTACAACTAGCATGCCAAAGTTGTATTTATTTTCGAAATTGGATTTTTTGCTCAAGTCTGCGCGAATAGGGCTTTCGAGGCTCTCTAGTCCAATGTCACCAGTCTGAGTACAGTGCATTCGAATTGATCGCGCATCGGTTTGTCTTTAGGTTCAACGAAGTAAGGATTTTCATTCCATGAGTGTACGAGAGCATCGCGAGCAGGCCGAGCAGAGTCTATTCGTAGCGGTTTTGACCGTCAGCGACACGCGGACGCTCGAAACAGATCTTGGAGGAAATCTGATTCAAAGTCTCCTCGAGCAAGCCGGTCACACCGTCAGCCAGCGGAGGATTGTCAAGGACGAGACGGCATTGATTCGGGGGGTAGCCCAAGAGTTGCTATCTGCTCCCAAGGTGGATGCTTTGTTAGTCACGGGAGGGACGGGTTTAGCGGCGCGCGACCAGACGACCGAGGCGATTGAAGCCCTCTATGATGCATCGATTCCGGGGTATGGTGAGCTGTTTCGGATGCTGTCTTACCAAGACATTGGAGCAGCGGCGATGCTCAGCCGAGCCAGCGGCGGTCGGCATGGCAAGCAAGTCGTCTTGACCATGCCCGGCTCGCCTGCTGGTGTACAATTGGCCATGGAAAAACTGATTATCCCTGAGCTCCCTCATTTGGTGCATCATGCCGGCAAATAGATCCAAGACATTCTGCGACAAGACCACCACTGGAAGCATCGCTCATGGCGTGTTAGCAACATGGGTCTGTTTGGTCGTGAGCTCATGGTCGATGGCACAGGAGGCTCCGCAGGGGTTTAGTAAGCGAACGCTAGGGTCTGGGCCATCGCGGGTGAAGGTTCATTTTGATGTTTCGTACTGCGAGCAGAACGATCCACTGCAGGTGGCCGACGTTTATATGCCACCGGCTGGGGATATCGAGCATCAGGCCCGTTATCCTGCGATCTTGGCGATCCATGGCGGAGCTTGGGTTGCTGGAGACAAGCGATTCGATGCCTTGCACTGTCGCAAGATGGCCGAGCAAGGTTATGTCGTCATGGCGATCAATTACCGTTTGGCGCCTAAGCACAAGCATCCGGCCCAGATCGATGATTGCCGCGAGGCGTTGCGTTGGCTCAAGAATCATGCAGACGAGTACCATATCGATCCAGAGCGGCTTGGGGTGTGGGGGTATTCGGCAGGTGGGCATCTAGCGGCTTTGCTATCGACCGATCGCAAGACGCAGGATCCGGCGATCAAGGTATGTGTGGCAGGTGGTGCGCCGGTGGATCTGAGGATGATCCCCGAGGACTCTCGGGCCCTGGCTGGTTTCCTTGGTGGTACACGCCGATCGTTAGGGGAGGTGTATTTGAAGGCATCGCCGATCGAGCATGTCAGTTCAGACGATCCACCGATGATGCTCTATCATGGGGACGCCGACGAATTGGTTCCGATTGCGTTTGCCAACAAGATGCACAAGAAGTTGCAGGAGACTGGGGTAGAGACCGAGTATTTCGTGTTACCTGGCCGATCTCACATCATGGCTTTTGTCGATGCCAAGGGGATCACTCGATCGATCGAGTTTCTGGATCGCTATCTAAAAAACTAGGCGATCTAGTACTGCAATTCGGCCTATAGGTCCGCAAGTTACCGCGAAACGCTTTGTTCAACGATCGGTATCGCTGCAGTTCAAACAGCCCACGTGCATCGAGCGACGCTCAAGATCGAGTACACTGTGTGGATGCCCATTTGCCCTCCCGATCGAATCCTCCCTATCCCCAAGAGTCGAATCTTCATCATGCGATCCCTACTGCTGTTTTGCCTCTCCCTTGGCACACTTGCGATGTGTCATGGCAATCGACTCCTTGCGCAAGAAAGCCCAGATCGAATCGCGCAGCCCAATGTCCCCACCGGAAAAATCACCAAAGGGGAATGGAACGATAGCCAGATCTTCCCTGGGACCAAGCGAGCCTACAGCATTTATGTCCCGGCTCAATACAACCCAGAGCAACCCGCTAGCCTCATGGTCTTCATGGACGGATCGGGCTACTCGCAGAACGACGGTGCTTTTCGCGCCCCGATCGTCCTGGATAATCTCATCCACCAAAAACAAATGCCTGTGACAGTAGCGGTCTTTGTCAATCCAGGCAACATCCCTGCCAACAAACCAGGTAGCGCCGATCGCTCCAACCGTTCCTTCGAATACGACTCGTTGGGCGACCGTTACACTAGCTTTCTCATCGACGAATTCTTACCCGTGGTCCTCAAGGATCTGAATATCTCGAAAGACCCTGCCGATCGAGCCGTCTGCGGGATCTCTTCAAGCGGCATCTGCGCATTTACCGTCGCTTGGCAACGCCCCGATCAGTTCGGAAAAGTACTCAGCCATATCGGCAGCTTCACCAACATCCGAGGCGGTTGGGCTTATCCCGGCCTGATCCGAAAAACGAAACAATCGCCAAAAGCGATCAAGGTCTATTTGCAAGAAGGGAAAGAAGATCTCAATAACTTGCACGGCAACTGGCCACTGGGCAACCAAGACATGGCCGCTGCACTTCAGTTCGCTGGCTACAACTACAAATTGGTGATGACCGAAGGTGGCCACAGTGGCAAATACGGCGGTGAAGAACTTCCAAATGCACTGCGATGGCTTTGGGCAAAGGAATCCGAATCGACCAATATCCCTGTCGTTGAGACACGGCCTAAGTGGGAACCTCATCCCGATGCCGTGGTTCGCGATGATGTGCCTAAAGGGAAAGTCGAAAAGATGGACGCTTGGGAATCAACGATTTTCCCAAACACCACGCGAGACTGGTGGATCTATGTCCCTGCCCAGTACAAAGATTCCGAACCCGCCGCTTTGATGGTCTTCCAAGACGGAGAGCGGATGCAGAACATCAACGGTCGCTGGCGAGTCCCGACCGTCTTCGACAACTTGATTGCAACTGGCCAGATGCCGCCGACCATCGCGGTGTTCCTGAACCCAGGTCACGATAAATCCCAGCCATTAAACAACAATCGCTTTTCGAATCGAAGCTACGAATACGACAGCCTTGGGGATCGTTACGCTCGGTTTCTCCACGAAGAGATTATTCCCGAAGTCAAAAAGCGTTACCGGATCTCGGAGGATCCAAATATGCGGGCCATCGCCGGTTCGAGTTCCGGTGCGATCTGCGCCTTTACGGTCGCTTGGGAACGCCCCGACTCGTTCCGCAAAGTCTATTCCACCGTGGGAAGTTTTACCAACCTTCGTGGTGGCAACGTCTATCCTTCGTGGGTTCGCAAGACCGAGCCCAAGCCGATACGAGTCTACATGTCCGACACCAGTGGCGATATCGATAACCCTTTTGGCTCTTGGCCATGGTCGAACCAACTCATGGCCTCGTCGCTCAAGTACATGGGATACGATCTGCGATTCGATTGGACCGATGGCTATGCCCACAACGACGATTATGGTAGCTCGCTTTTCCCCGATGCGATGAAATGGCTGTGGCGTAACGAGAACCACACGCCGGTCTACGACACCCGAGGTGATCTCGGTGGCGATCTAACCTTACTCAATCTGCTTGTCCCGGGCGAGTCTTGGAAAGTCCTCGCCGATAACTTGGGCTTTGCCGACGCGCTGTGCACCGACGCTCAAGGGAACATCTACTTTTGCGACATGAAAGCACCAGCGGTTTACAAAATCAGCGCTGCCGATGGGACTAAGACGGAATTGTGCAAAGAGTCGGTCAGCGGTTTGGAGTTCTCACCCGACGGCAAACGACTCATCGCTTGCCAAGGATCCCAAAGTCGGATCCTATCGATCGACATCGAAACCAAAGAAGTCAAAACGATCGCCCAAGGAGTCAAGCCCAACGATTTGGCAGTGACCAGCGAGGGGCACATTCTCTTTACCGATACCGGCGCCCAACAAGTCGTCCGGGTCGATCCAACCACTGGCAAGACGACGGTGGTTGATACCGGGATCAGCAAACCCAATGGCATCGCACTTTCGAACGATGGTGGCACGTTGGCCGTCTCCGATTATGGCGGAGATTCGACCTGGATGTTCCGGATCAATGCGGCAGGTCAGCTCGATGCCAAGATGCCGGTCATGCCGATGCGTTTGCCGATCGATGCCAAGGGAGAGTTTCGATTCAATGAACCACCCCCTTACGTCTCGGCCTCGAAGGGGGACGGGATGGCAGTCGATAAGAAGGGGCGATATTACGTAACGAGCGAACTTGGGGTTCAGATCTTCGATCCGACCGGCAGACCTTGTGGTCTGCTGCCCAAGCCCAACAAGGATCAACCATTGACAACTTGCATTTTGGCCGGTGCCAAGCACAGTACGTTGATCATTGCAAACGGGGCGACGGTCTATAGTCGAGAGCTCAAGGTCGAATAATGACAAATCGCTACCGATGTTTTTTCCTTTTTCCGACTCTATGTTTGCAGTTGCTTTCGATTCCGCTTTTAGGGTTTTCGCAGGAAGATCCAGAAGCCAAAGGCGACGAACCTAGCGAGCGACCCAATGTGCTCTTTATTCTCACGGACGACCAGCGATGGGATGCGTTAAGTCTCGCGGGCCATCCTCATTTGAAGACACCCAACATTGATCGGATTGGTCGCGAAGGGGTTTACTTCCGCAATGCGTTTTGCACAACGTCGCTTTGTTCTCCCAGCCGAGCGAGCATTCTCAGTGGTTTGTATGCACATAAGCATGGAGTGACAAACAATTTCACTGAGTATCCGGCAAACCTGAAAAGTTTCCCACTGATGCTACAAGCCGCCGGTTATCACACGGCCTATCTGGGCAAGTGGCACATGGGTGAAGAGAACGATGACCCAAGGCCGGGCTTTGATTGGTTCGTGACGCACAAAGGCCAAGGAAAGTATTTCGATACGGAATTCAATTTCCATGGCCAAGAGCGCAAGGTGGTTCCTGGCTATTACACGCATGTCGTAACGCAAATGGCCAAAGAGTGGATTGAGCGTCCCAAAGGCAACAGGCCCTGGTGTTTGATGATCGGGCATAAAGCACCTCATAGTTTTTACTATCCTGAGCCCAAGTACCAACGAGCGTACGATCATGTGGTGGTACCCTATCCGGCGTCTGCCTCCGACAAGGAGCTTGGAGATAAGCCCGAGTGGATTCGCAAGCGTCGTAACACATGGCACGGGATCTATGGTCCTCTTTTTGATTGGCGCAAGAAATATCCAGACGATTCGCCAGAAGGAGTCAAAGACTTCGAGGCGATGACAAGGGCTTATTGGGGAACGATTTTGTCGGTCGACGACAGCGTTGGTGAGGTGCTAAAAACCCTCGAGCAACGAGGCGAACTCGATCGCACGATCGTGGTATTCATGAGCGACAATGGAATACTAAACGGTGAACATGGAATGGTCGATAAACGTACTGCCCATGATCCAAGCATGCGCATTATCCAGTTGGTGCGGTATCCAGGATTGGTGCCTACGACACAGGGTCAGGTGATTGAGCAACCAGTGTTAACGGTCGATGTTGCACCTTCGATACTAGAGTTATGTGGTTGTGATCCTATCAATAACATCGATGGCAAGTCCTGGAAGAAACTGATTTGCGATGGTGATGAAAGCTGGCGAAAGAGTTTTCTTTATCACTACAATTATGAGAAGCAGTTTCCCTATACACCTAATGTCAGATGTGTGCGGACATCGCAGTGGAAGTACAGTCGTTCACCCCATGGAGACGGCCTTCCAGATCGCCACCTTGGAGAGCTTTACCATATCTCAGAGGATCCCCTTGAAAGCAGAAATCTAATTACCGATCCAGCCTACGCAGATGTTTTGTTGAAAATGAAGCAGGAGCTTGTGCAAGCCATGGCGAGCGTCGGACTCGATGAGCGTACCGACAAGATGCCCATCGATGAAGGAATTAAAGAAGCTCTCCCTGATCAAAAAGTTCGTTAACCAATGCGCGATTCACCATACCGTTATTACTGAGTGTATCATGAAACACCTTCGACCGACTTTGTGCTTGCTAGTCTACTTTTGCGTGCTTGCTGTTTGCCAATCGAGTCATGCGCAAGAAACCGCCAAGTCGCGACCGAATGTATTGATCATCGTCGGCGATGATATGGGGTATGGCGATGTCGGGTTTCATGGTTGCAAGGATATCCCGACCCCGAACTTGGATGCACTGGCGGCAAGTGGAGTGCGATTCACCAATGGGTATGTCACTGGCCCGTATTGTTCCCCGACGCGAGCCGGGTTACTTACAGGTCGATACCAGCAACGTTTTGGACACGAGTTCAATCCAGGAGGCAACGGTCAAGGGATGCCACTTGGGGAAACGACCTTGGCCGACCGGCTTCAACAAGCCGGATACAAGACGGCTTTGGTTGGCAAATGGCATCTAGGAAATGCCCCGGAGCAACGACCGATGCGACGGGGCTTTCAAGAGTTTTTTGGCTTTTTGGGAGGAGCCCATAGCTACTTCGAGGACCAAGGGATACTCAGAGGCGAGCAGCCCGCAGGTAAGGTCGACTATACGACCGACGACTTTGCGAAAGAAGCCGTTGCCTTTATCGAAAAGAACCACAAGGATCCTTGGTTCCTGTACTTGGCCTTTAACGCAGTGCATACACCGATGCATGCGACCGAGGAACGCTTGAAAAAATTCGCATCGATACCCGATCCGCAGCGCCGCAAGTATGCCGCCATGATGTCGGCTATGGACGACGCGATCGGATCGGTCCAAGAAGCCTTGAAAGCGACCGGACAGGGCTCTCGAACCTTGGTCGGTTTTATCAGCGACAATGGTGGACCGACGATGGAAGGTGTTACGGTCAATGGTTCGGACAACACACCTCTTCGAGGGAGCAAACGTACGACGCTCGAAGGTGGTGTCAGGGTTCCCTTTTTGTTGTCCTGGCCGGGGATGATCCCACCTGGGGTGGATGATCGACCGGTGATCCAACTCGATTTGCACGCCACGGCTTTGGTCGCTTGTCAGATTCGAGTCGAACCCGAGTGGAAGCTCGATGGGGTCGACTTGATGCCTTACATCCGTGACAGAAATGCGTCGGCTCCGCATGAGGCTTTGTATTGGCGATTCGGACCACAGATGGCGATACGAAAGGGGGATTGGAAGCTCGTACGATACGACAAAGCCGCCGAGGGCCAGAACAACGCAGGGGGTCCAAGAGCCCGAGTGACGGCGGCAAAACTCTATGATCTATCGAAAGACATCCATGAAGACAACGATCTGTCTGGGCAGATGCCCGAGAAGGTCAAGGAGTTGCAGTCGGATTGGGATCGCTGGAATCAAGGCAACATTCCACCGCTTTGGGGCGCAGGCAATCAAGGTGAAGGTAATGGTGGGGGAGGTAATGGTGGAGCCAAAAAGAATGCAAACGCACAGCCCAACATCGTCATCCTTTATGCGGATGATTTAGGGTATGGAGATCTGCAATGCAACAATCCCCAGCGGTGCAAGATCGATACTCCAAACATCGATCGTTTGGCGCAGCAAGGGATGCGATTTACAGATGCTCATAGCTCCTCTGGATGCTGCTCACCCTCTCGTTATGCACTGATGACGGGTCGGTATCACTGGCGTAGCACTTTGCAAAGCGGCATCGTTGGTGTTTGGGGAAAACCGTTGATCGAAGAAGAGCGTTTAACGATTGGAAAATTGTCGCAGCAAGCAGGTTACAAGACCGC
>JBJSXX010000188.1:0-21951 GCA_046086605.1 Pirellula sp.
ACACAAGCCACTCCTACGCAAGCCACTCCTGCAAAATCCACTCCCACACAAGCCACTCCTACACAAGCCACTCCTACGCAAGCCACTCCTGCAAAATCCACTCCCACACAAGCCACTCCCGCACAAGCCACTCCCGCACAAGCCACTCCCGCTCAAGCCACTTCTAAACAAGCCACTCCCACAAAGGCTACTTCTGCAAATGCCGACAAGAAACCTAAAAAGAAAAAGTCTGCGGCAAAGCCTTTCGGTCCAAGAAAGAAGGCGAAGCGGCCGGTTTGGTTTCTGCCATTGATCGTCGGGTGCTCGCTCCTGCTGCTGTCGGTTCTGTTGCTTCTGCTCAAAGGCAACAGCAAAGGGATCGTCACGATTCAGCCAAAATCCGAGAACACAACCAACACGCAACCGGTAGAAACCTCTCAGCCCAAGACAACAAGCACGGGCAAATCAGGTTCAAGTAGCATCGACCCGATGCTTGAATACTACAACGTCAAGTCAGAAGACACGGGTGTTCCGTGGATCCCACCAACGATCGGTGCCCCCTATTCGACCGAGATGCTACCACCGGGCCTAGAAGCTCTCTTGATGCTCTCGCCGGATTGCTGGACCCAATCCAATGCGGCCAGCAAAGAGCTCGCCCAGTGGTGGAAGAGTGTGTACCCCCAAGGCCCCGATTTATCAGATTTGCCAAATTTCAACGCGGAAAACCTCAGCTCATTGAGCGTTGCTTGGTATCCAGGTGAGTCGACCGGCAATTATCGAAAGACGTATCGCTTGGGCTGGAAAGAACCCAAATCGCTCGAGGCTCTGATCCCAGATATCGGACAATGGTCGAGCCAAGAAATCCAATCGGACAATAAAAAGTACCGCTATTGGACCAAAGACCATCAGGGCCAATCGATTTCGCTAGTGACCGATGATTTTACGAGCAAAGGGAACGAACAAGTCAGACGCATTGCGATAGGGCCATTCGAACTGCTCAAACCTTTGCTCGATAGCCAAGGAAAATCAGGGCCACTGCGACGGCAGTTGGACGCACTCTTGCAAAACACCGACTCCAGGGCCGATGCTACCTTTCTGGCAGCCCCGAGTTTTGTTTTCGTCGACGGCAAGCAGATGTTTGGCCAACATTCCGAGAAAGTCCTGGGCTTGATGCGTGAGGTGATCGATGATCGAGTCCAAGCGATCATGATACGGACGCATTTCGAACCTCAACTCTATGTCGAATACCGCATGTTTGGCAATGATATCCAAAGTGCCCCAAGGGACTCGATCGAGCTTAAGCGGAAACTCGACTCACTGGCGGAGAATGTCGAATCGCAACTAACAGCACAGCCGGCTGCAGCCTACTGGCGTGCGATCGCGAACCGCTTTCCTCAAATGCTTCGCAGCATCAATAAATACGCAAGATCGGGTGCCGAGGATGGCCAAGTCGTCTTCAACGTCTACTTGCCCAAAGAAGCAGCGACAAACCTTGCGATCGGCCCATGGATGGCTCTCCAAGGTGGCACTGCCGCAGGAAGCTCAAAAGTCACTGCAACACCCAAACCGTCGACGACTGCACCGAAATCGATCGACGAAATGCTCGATGCCAAGATCAGCCTTAGAATCGAACAGGAGTCGCTCGAAGTCGTCTTGCAAGCCATCGCTAACGAACTCAAAGAAAGCCACACCGGGGGTGTCGAAGCTTTGCCCATGGCAATCAACGGGACCGCTTTTCAGAAAGACGGGATTACACGCAATCAGCAAGTTCGCAACTTCGAGTACAAGGATACTCCCGTGCGTGAGATCCTAACGGCTCTGTGCCGCCGAGCCAATCCGGTAACAACCGTTCAAAAGGCAAACGAGAAAGATCAAAAAGTGGTTTGGTTGGTCTTGGACGATCCGAATACACCTAGCAAGAAAAAACTCGATATGTCCACCCGCGCTTGGTCCGAAAGCAACCAAGCTGCATTGCCCAAAGAATTCGTCGAATAGCCCCCCAAGGCATCTGCTACTAGGCGCTCTCGTACTCGACAAGAACATTCGCTATAACCATTCTTCAAAAATGTATAAATTTGTTTTGCAGCCGATTCAAAGATTGAAAACACAGAGGCTCTGTGCTCTCTGTGTCTCTGTGTTTCAAAAAGATTTCATCAGAAATCTTTGAGCGTGTGGGCTCTATCACGAATCCTCGCTTCGAAGTCGAGTAGCAAATGGCCGGTATCCTAGATTGTTTTCCACAATAGCTCCCGAAGAGCCCTGAAAGGACTTATCCATCGTGCTTTTTCATCAAATGCAAGCTCCGGCGATCGCTGCGCTAACGCCCGATACCCCGATCGTGTTTCCATTGGCAGCCATCGAACAGCACGGCCAGCACCTTCCCGTTTGGACCGACACGCTACTGACGCAAGCCCTCATCGATCGCGTTTCGGCCCGAATGCACGACCGGGTGGTGTTTGCACCTGTGATGTGGCTAGGAAACTCCCACCATCACTTGGATTTTAACGGAACACTTTCGGCTGCTCCCAGAGTCTACCTCGATCTGCTTTGCAGCTTGATGGACAACGCGATCGAACAAGGTTTCCGTCGCATCGTCTTTATCAATGGGCACGGTGGCAACGACACCCCTGCCAAACAGGCGACCTTTGAAGTCCGACAAAAGTTCTCCCATCGAGACGATTTGCTTTTTCTCATGACCACCTACTGGGGCTTGGGCGTCGAACCTTGGACCAAAGATCCAAGCATCGTGCAAAGAGAGATGGGGCACGCATGCGAATGGGAAACTTCGATGGTGCTGGCGCTTAAGCCCGAGCTTGTCGGCCCCTACTCAACACTGCCGACGGTCGAACCGGGGAACCCATTTCGTCCGGGTTCTCGAGCTTGGAAAACCAAGGATCGTACGATCCCAGGCCACATCGGGGTTCCCAGTGCAGCCTCGGCCACTAAAGGCAACTTGCTGCTCGATCTTTTCAGCGATGCACTGGTCGATTGGCTCGATCGTGTCGTGGCTTGGGACGGTCACTCCTGGGAAGGCTAGCACATTACCGCCCTGCCCTCCCATTTTTTTGCCCTCTATTTTTTTGCCATTCTCTTCCTTCTTCTCCCATTTTTAAACAAATCCAGCACCCCCGCGCATCGTTCTTGGCAAGTCAGGGAGCAAAAGCTCCCCTACGATTGATTTTCGATTTCCAATCGCTTAGCTCAGGACATGGCAGCCAACACCAACCAGCCACCCGAAGAACTCGAGCGACTTGAACTATCCGATCTCCTGGCGTTCAATTCCCAGTTGACCAAGCTTGTTCAAGCCGGTGTTCCGGTGCGTTTTCCTGGGGCTCCGGTTTCGGTTGTTCCATGGCTTGAAGAACTAAACAAGCAGGTTGCTTTGAATGTCAATTTGGGGCAATCGCCTTGGGTGGCTCTCAGTGGCGATGCCAAGACCAACAGCGCGTACGTTTTGGCCTTGGCTGCTTGGCTCAAAAGCCGGTCCTCAGGCAACTCGCTCAGAGTGCTTGACCCATGGGTTCGGTCGGGCGTCTCGGGAAATCATCAGATTGGCAAGTCGGCTCAGTATGCCTTTTGGTTATGGCTTTTGAGTTTGATCGCTTCGGTGATCCTCATGCAATCGGTATGGATGCTGTATCCAAAGTTACAGAGGTTCTACGAGAATTCCGGTTTGCAAATGGGGGTCGGTTATCGTTGGCTACAGTGGCTCTACGAGAACTTTAGCCCGATCGCATCGGTGCTAGCGACTCTGCTGCTTATTGCGCCACTTGCTTGGAGAACTTGGTTTTACAAGATCGCCAAGCATCGAGTGTTGCCGAGTTACTACTCGCGTGGTTTCTTCTTGGCCTATCTGATCATTGGTGGCGCGATGACCGCAATCTTGGGGCTTACTGTATTTGTTCCTGTCATCGAGATCCTTACCCAAGTCGGGGAGCCTCGCCCATGAGCACTTCATCCGAAGGGAGCGAAGATTATCTGGCTCGAATTGATGCAGCGGTCGCGCATAGCCAACCACTTCAAGATTGGCTCGAGTGGCGATCTTCGCAGGACAGTAAAATTCCATCCAAGCAAACGAGACTGCTGCTCCATTCATTGAAGGGTTCAGTGGAATCAAGTCAGTGGCTCAACGATCCCAAACTCGCGGCAATGCTACCGATGGTGCTCAGAGCCGCAGACTCTCCAGACGACCTATCGCAACTTGAACCTTGGTATCAGCTCTTGCTGGTGCGTCCTACGGGCCTGATCCATTTTGTACGAAGGTTCTACTATCCTCTGTCGGTCGCGCTGGCGGCGGTGTTGGTGCTGTATTTTTTGGCCGTTTCTGTGATCCCAACCTTCAAACAGATGTTCATGGAGTTTGAATTGCGATTGCCACCGCTAACGATCCTCGTACTCAAAGTATCGGATTTCATTTCCAATTATCCGATAGGTTTGATTGCCACGGTGCTCATCGGAATCGGATCGCTTGTCGGTATGGTCAAGTTCTTTTTCTACATGCTCGATCGTTGGGAAGGCAATGACCTGATACTGGCACTGCGGCGCGGAACCAAGCAGAGTTTAGGTTCGATGGCCAGATGGACTGGCACGCTTTCGGAGCTTTTGCGCATCGGCACCCCCGTGGGTCGCGCGATTTTAGTTGCCGGTCTTGCCAGCCAAAGACCTTGGCTCAATGACCAATCCCAGCAATTAGCCTCCGCGCACAAGATCTACCCTGAGAAACCTTGGCCAGTCCTACCCGGAGCCAACAGCTTCTCTGCTTCATCGATCCAAGCCTTGGAGATGGAGCGACAAGGAGAGCCCGGAGCCCCCATCCTTCGCGAGCTTGCGCAAAGTTATGCCGTCCGTTATTCGGGACGCCCAAGCTTCTATCTCAATTGGCTCAGTCCAATTCTGCTCGTCTTCGTCGGATTCCTTGTGTTTCTCATCGTCGTTGCCTTGTTTAGCCCCCTGATCAGCTTGATCACATCGTTAAGCGGCTAAAAGGAAAAACATGAAGCATTCCTTCAAGTACAACATGACCCCATGGCTGAGCACCACTTGGATACCAGGTAGTCAAATCGCTGAGCAGCAAGCGACGTTTCTTGCGTTGCTCCATGCAAGCCTTCGCGGATCGGTTCCGCTACCTCCGATGATCCGAGCCCTCTCGCGCGAGTACCCTGGCAGCTATCAAATGAAACTCCTCAGGGTTGCTGGGTTGATCGATCGAGGAGAAGACTGGTTGGATGCAATTGAACAGACACCAGGAACACTTCCTGACGATAGCGTATTAGCCCTCAGGCTCGGTCAGCAAAGCGGGATCATCCATCCAACGCTAGAGCAACTCAGGTCCGAAAACGCCTCGGAATTGACCGAGCAGGAACCGCAACAGTGGCGAAGCTACCTGGTTTACTGGTTTGTTGTCTCGCTGATGATCGTGAGCATCTTGTCCTCTGTCTCCTACTTTATCATCCCTACGTTTCTAAAAATGCTCGAAGAGTTTGGGATGAAAGGGCAGCAAAACCTCTTGCATTATAGTAGATATATCGCCGCTCCGATCCGAATCGGACTGGTGCTACTGTGTCTCGGGATACTCTTAAACTGGTCGCAAACGCTCCGGTCGTGGTTCGTGAGGATCCTGAGAATTCCCGTGTCGAGTCGGGAGCAAAAGCATTCGGCACTGTTAGGGATCCTTGCCAATGTCGTCGAGCAAGATCGACCGATGGCCGGGGCTTTTTCGACACTCGCCAAGTACCACACGGACTCAAAGATTCGTGAGAAACTGCTCGTCGCAAGAAATGAAATCGAACAAGGCTCCGACGCTTGGGAGTCACTCAAATCGGTAGGACTATTGAGCCAGGCGCAGACAAAAGCCCTCGAAGGGCAATCCAAAGAAGATCAAGCTTGGATACTTCGAAGTCTTGCGAAAAGCATCCACTCGAAACAACGATACCGATGGCAGTGGATTCAATCGATCATCCATCCGCTGATCACATTGGCCTTCGGACTTGCAGTCCTTGGCATCAGCGCTGCAGTCATTGATGTCTTGTATTCCATCGTCATCGAACTCGCCCAAGACACATCCTGGAGAAATTGACATGGTTAGGCCCAAGCCACATCGGGGTTTGATGCATCTAGAAATCGTTGTCGCAGCGTTCCTTTTGGGAGCGTTGGTGACAAGCATCGCTAGCCTCAACTATCGACTCTTAGGGGTCGCTAAGGACACCAAGCATTATCAGTTGGCCCTCCATGAAGCAGCCAACCAAGTTGACATGCTCACCGCAGGAGGCTTCGAAGGCCTCGATGACCGGATCGCAAAAACCAAATTGCCCGAGGATATTCTCCAAGTGCTCCCTGGCGGAAAGCTCGATGTCCAAAAGAAGCAAGATGCAAGCGGAACTCAAGTCGTCGTTCGGATAGGCTGGGATCGACCCGGCACACCGACCCAGGTCGAACTTGTCGGCTGGGTATCGACCACGGAGGTATCGAAATGAATCGAAGGCGAGCTTACAAGCCTAATCGTCATGGATCTATGCTCATTGAACTCTGTGGCTCACTGGCTGCTGGTTCGATGATCATGCTGCTGGGGATAACACTCATCGAACGCTCGATGCATTGGACGCAATCGATGCAACGTCAGACCAACTTGCAACGTCAATTAGGTCAACTCGCAAACACCTGGCGAGAGGATTTCTCCAACTCTCAGGCGGCCGAATTTCAATCCGAAAATCGGGTCGTTTTGCAAGCGGCAGACATAGAAATCCTCTATGAATCCAAGGGGGATCGGGTCCTTAGGCGATTGACGAGCAAGGATCCGCAATCAAACAGACCGGCAGATCCAGAGACGTTTGTACTAGGTGACGGCTTCAAAGCGACTTTCGAGTCCCCTTACCTGATCGTGCGTGCAACGAATCCTGCTGGGGAGGTGATTTCGACAAGACTGAGAGTTTTCGGAAAAACATCCGGAAAAAACTATCGCACTCTGGAGGATCTACCATGAAACGATCCTCTAGGCGCAAGCCAAAAGGTACGATTCTGATCGTCGCACTCGTTGCCGTGGTTATCTTCACGAGTCTGGCAGCCACCAACATCCGCTCGATGTTAAGGCATCGCCAGACGGTGAAAACTGAGCGGGATGCCATTCAAACTCGATTGCTTTGCGAAGCCGGATGCGATCGAGCATCGAGTCGGTTGGCAGAGGATCCTAACTACGCCGGCGAAGTCTGGATCGACAAACCCGATCCCATCACAGGAGTGAGGATGAAGGTGCAAATCGAGATAAATCGCAAGGAGGATCGGACCATCGCGAGTGTCCAAGCCTCGCTCGATGGGCGAAGCTACCAGCCTACGAGGATCCAGCGAACACGACAGATCGTACTTAGCGAAAAGCCTTAGATTTAGATTTCAAACGAGCAACGAAAAAAACCAATTACCTTTTCAGGAGACTTTGCCATGTCCAAATCGATTCTCAGTTCCAGACGAGCTTTCACTTTGGTCGAGTTGCTGGTGGTCATCGCGATCATCGGGATTCTCGTAGGGCTCTTACTGCCCGCCGTCCAAGCTGCACGAGAAGCTGCGCGGCGAATGTCCTGCTCGAACAATATTGCGCAGATAGGATTGGCAATGCATAATTTTGAATTTGCTGCCGAGCATCTTCCAAGCGGTACGGTCAACGATTCAGGTCCGATCCGCAACGAACCGGTCGGGAATCACATGAGTTGGACAGTTAAATTGTTACCGTACATCGAACAGTCCTACCTCTATCAGACGATCGATCAAACCAAAGGGGTATACGATCCGGCTAATTCGAAAGCAAGGCAAACTCAAATCTTTTCATTCCTTTGTTCTTCCTACCCGGCGAACGGACGCTTTGGGGAAGACAGCCAAGATATTGGAATTTCCACCTATGCAGCCTGCTATTCTTCAACCGAGGTCCCGTTGGACAAGGACAACAACGGCGTGTTCTTCCTAGGTAGTCGAATCAAATTTAGCGAGATTGGCGATGGTTCATCGAACACGATTTTTGTGAGTGAAAAGATCTCCCCCGAGGGGGATCTTGGGTGGATGTCCGGAACCCGCGCGACACTCAGGAACGGTACTATTGAGGATCGATGGCAAAGGGGCTTTAATCTCGCAACATCCACGACCACCTCGAATCCCGATAGCGGCAGTTTGGTCATGGGTGGTTTTTCAAGCTTCCATGGTTCGGGAGTGAACTGCTTGTATGGAGATGGTGGCGTTCGATTTTTACCCGTGCGTATCGAACCCAAAGTCCTTGAGGCACTTTGCTCTCGCAACGGAGGCGAACTAAAAACCTCCTACGATTGGTGAAAAATGCACCGTTCAAACAGACTGATTTTTATTTGGGCTCTTGTGTGGCTATCAAGTGCAGGGCTTTCTCAAGAAGCCACGCAGCAAGCCCGACAGGTCGCAAACAAGAAAAACTATCCGCCAGTGATGAGCGGTTGCAAGCAACGGACTTACAAGTCGACCGGGGATACGAAACTTGATCTCTACATTTTCAGCCCCGATAGCCCAACCAATGCACCAGCGATCATTTTCTTTTTTGGAGGGGGATGGCAAAACGGCACCCCCCAGCAGTTCGAATATCAGTGTCGGGAGCTTTCAAAGCGAGGAATGGTAGCCATAACTGCCGATTATCGTGTGGCGAGTAGACACAGTGTCAAACCGACTGCATGCGTTGAAGATGCAAGATCTGCTGTACGTTGGATTCGCCAGCACGCAATGGAACTCGGTGTTGATCCGCTTCGGATCGCAGCAGCAGGTGGATCGGCAGGTGGACACATCGCAGCATGTTCGGCGTTTATCGATCGATTTGACCAACCTAGCGAAGATCGGGAAATCAGCGCGACTCCAAATGCCTTAGTCCTTTTTAACCCGGCGTTGGTTTTAGCTCCGATCGATGGATTCGATGCAACAGGATTTGGCACTCGCGTTCCCGAAGACCGCCTAGGAACCCAACCGATCAACATCTCTCCCGCACATCACGTAGCCAGAGAAGCACCTCCGACAATTATCTTCCATGGCAAACAAGACACAACCGTTCCCTTTGATTCGGCAGTCGCCTTCAGCAAGATCATGAACCAATTGGGCAACCGATGTGAACTTAAAGCATACGACGGGCAAAAACATGGCTTCTTCAACAATGAACCGTTCAAACGAGAAACGTTAGATCAAACCGATGCATTCTTGGTTTCCTTGGGTTGGCTGAAGCCGAAGTGAAGGTTCACATGTATCTTGGACTAAACCATCGATCACTCTTGTTGCTCCTTATGATCGTGCTGCTCATGGGCCTCAGGGCACAAGGGCAACTCATCGCGACGTTTCCGTTGGGTGGTGATGGCCAAGGTGCCGTTTTTGATGGTCGATCAACAGTCGTCAGATTCACCGAGGGACGGGATTTCCAGCTTGGCAAAGGGCCATTTTCAATATCCCTATGGACACAAATTGACGGCAACTCGGGCGATACCCTCGGCGATTTGATCAGTTGCTACGATCCCAAAGAGCGTCGTGGTTTCCACCTTGGAATCTACAACCATGGAGGAGTCACCAACAGTCAACCGAATATTCGCCAAGTCCATTTCGGGATTGATCAAGCTCGCAGCGAAAGTGAGTTTACTGACCATGGCCAACTCGGTGATGCCGTCTATGTATTTTCGCTATGCGTGCATGCCGGTCGCCTTTATGCTTCGACTTGCCATGCCGGTGCAGCGCAGACCGGTCGTGTTTTCCGCTACGAAGGAAACGACAAGTGGACAGATCTAGGAAGTCCCGATCGAGCCAATGCGATCTCGGCCATGGCTGTTTACAACGGATCGCTCTACGTCGCTTCCTCGAAGTACCGACTCGCAGGCTCGAGCTTATCGGAGTCCGAGAACCCAAATTTCGGAGGGAACGTTTATCGACTCGGTGCTGGGGATGTTTGGGAACCTTGCGGAAATGTATCCTCCGAGACCGAGGCTATCTCGGCACTGGTTGTCTTCCGAGGAAAACTCTATGCCAGTTCCCTGTACCGCCCCGCAGGTTTTTTTCGCTACGAAGGGGCCGATCAATGGACGGCTTGCAACACTCCCGATGGCAAGCGAACCGAGGCCCTTACCGTTTTCAATGACGCCATCTATGCAACGTGCTACGACGAAGGATCTGTGTTTTGTTACGATGGCCAGGACTGGAGCAAAGTCGGGCAGATCCCCGAGGCAACGCAAACCTATGGGTTTGGTATCCACCGAGGCGAGCTGTATGTCAGCGAGTGGCCTAAAGCTCACGTCTTTCGATATCTAGGCCAAGACAGATGGCAAGACACCGGTAAACTTGGAGGGGAACTCGAAGCCATGCCGCTGGTGGTCTACAACGGAAAAATGTATGGAGGGACGCTACCGCTGGCCGAGATCTATCGTTACGACGGTGACGAGAACTGGACCCGCTTTGGTCGAGTGGACCATACCCCGGACGTCAAATACCGTCGAGCTTGGTCGATGGCCGTATACCAAGGCAGACTGTTTGTCGGAACACTTCCCTCGGGCCGGGTCCTTTCGATCGAGGCCGGTAAGAACGTGACCCACGATCACCCCCTCGATAGCGGTTGGCACCACATCGCCGCCGTCCGTAGCGATAAGGTTTTGAAACTCTACATCGACGGATCGCTTGTCGGCAAGTCGACGGAATTCGATCCTGAGCTCTACGATTTGAGCAACCAAAGTGAGTTGCTCATTGGATTTGGGGCCCAGAATTACTATCGTGGCAGGATCGCCGATGTGAAAATCTATCGTGGCGAGCTAACGCCCGAGCAAATCCGCGAGCAAGCGACCCAGAAGCGCTAAGCAAACCTTGCAACTACTTTTCTGCCTCTCCATCTCTCTGCCATTCTATTTTTTGCCCTCCCATTTTTTTGCCTAATCTCTTCCCCCCTCGATCTGCCCGAGAGCGACCGATCACCAGCAGGCCCGATTTCGATCGAAAAACTTCCCTGATACGGTCTTGCCACGAGCAAGCAATTTGCGTCCAATTGGGGCTAGGTCATCTCAGAGAGTCTCCATCACCGAAGTCGGGTCTTGCTATGGGTTTAGAATCACTTTTTTCGTTGGAAAACCGCGTTGCGGTCGTTGTAGGTGGCACCGGTGCGCTCGGTGGGGCCATGGCCAACGCGTTGGCATCGGCCGGGGCGAGCGTGGCGGTGTTAGGCCGGAATGCGGAGCGAGGCATGGAGCGGGCCGAAGACATACGGCGTGAAGGCGGCGAAGCGATCTTTGTCTCGGCCGATGCCCAGGATCGCGATTCGCTCACCAAGGCCTGTTCGCACATCGAAAAGTCGATGGGCCCGGTGGACATCCTTGTCAATGCCGCCGGAGGGAACCAAGCCGCAGCGACCCTTCAACCCGGAGACGACTTTTGCGAATTATCGCTAGATGCATGGAAAGACGTTTTCGATCTGAATCTCATCGGGGGCACGGTTTTGCCGAGCCAAGTTTTCGGCGAATCGATGCTGCTCAGAAACAGCGGCAGCATCATCAATATTGCTTCGATGTCTGGGATCATCCCCCTGTCGCGAGTCGTCGCTTATTCGGCGGCCAAAGCTGCCGTGATCAACTTCACCCAGTTTCTAGCTCGCGAGTGGGCACCACGTGGGGTTCGGGTCAATTGCATCAGCCCCGGTTTTTTCCCCGCAGACCAAAACAAAAATCTTTTGTACAACGCAGACGGAAGCCTTGCTCCTCGTGGCCAGCAAATCATTTCGCACACACCGGTTGCAAGATTCGGATATGCGCATGAACTCGCAGGGCCTGTGGTCTTCCTGGCCTCCTCTGCCGCATCGTCGTTTGTCACCGGACACAACCTGGTCGTCGACGGTGGCTTCTCTGCGACTACCATTTAGCACGTCCTTTTACTACTACTGACCTTTGGAGATAATCACCAACTATGGCGAAACTTGCGGTTCGCAACGATGCTTGCGCATTGGATTTCCTTTCCCTCGGAGCTTTGGTTCATCGGCTCGATCCTGGGATCATACCCTTCCGAAAAGCTCGGTCCTTCGATGTGCATGTCTCGGGTGGTGAGTACAACGTCGCAGCAAACCTCGCCGATTGCTTTGGTCTCAATACTGCCGTTGCCACAGCCATGGTCAACTACGGGATTGGCGAACTGGTACAAACCCGCGTCAAAGAGATGGGTGTGAAACCTTTTTACAAATTCTTCGAGCACGACGGCGTTCGCGGCCCAAACATCGCAACGGTTTATAGCGATCGGGGCCAAGGTGTCCGACCTCCAGTGGTCTATTACAACCGAGCCAACGAAGCGGGTGCGATGCTCAAACCAGGGGACTTCGATTGGAAATCGATTTTCGCCAACGGCGTTCGCTGGTTCCATTCGGGAGGCATTTTTGCAGCCCTCTCGAATACCACCTCCGAATTGATCATCGAAGGGATGCAAGCGGCCAAAGCTGCCGGATGCGTGACCTCCTTCGACCTTAATTACAGGGCTAAGATCTGGGCGGCCATCGGAGGATTAGCCAAAGGCCAAGAGATGGTCGGCAAGATTGTCAAGCACGTCGATGTTCTAGTCGGCAACGAAGAAGACCTTCAAAAGAGCTTGGGCATCCAAGGCCAAGACGTCGAGCACAAATCCGAGTTGGATCCCGAAGCGTTCTTTTCGATGATCGACAAAACGATTGAAAAGTTCCCCAATGTAAAGATGGTTGCGACGACGTTACGTGAAGTACGCTCGACCAACCGCCATGACTGGGCCGCTGTGCTATGGTACGACGGCAAACGTTACGTGAGCCCCACGATGCAGCTCGATGTCATCGACCGAATCGGTGGTGGCGATGGGTTTGCCGCAGGACTCATCTACGGCATGCTTGCAGGAAAAGAAGCCGAGCAAGCACTTCGATTAGGTTGGGCGCATGGAGCATTGCTCACCACGTTCCCTGGCGATACGACGATGGCCAAGTTGCCTGAGGTCGAGGCGTTGGCCAAGGGTGGTTCGGCTCGCGTACAGCGTTAAGAAATCATCGTTTGAAAGAGGCCATGATTTTCGATCATTGCCGCAGGGATATCGGCTGGTGTCGCACCATCTTCCATCAGGCACCAGCCGGTGAATCCTTTGGCATCACACGCTTTGAGCTTTTTAAGCAGAGCAGGCCAAGGGTAATCGACTTTTCCAGGACGCAGATCGTGGATATGAACCGTTCCCATCCATTGGGCGAGTGCATCGAAGTTGGCTTCGAAACCAGCACCGTTTAAGTCCGTGGGGTTGCAGTTCCAACAGACCACAACATTTGGGTGATCAGCGACCTCCATGATCTTCTTCATGTTTGGGATTTCCTGAGTTCCTTTGCCGTGGACTTCCAAACGTATTTGTTGGTTCGCTTTAGCGGCATACTCACCGACGATCCGCAATGAGTTGCCGATTTGTTCGAGCGTCCTTTCGACGGGGACATCTTGAGGCAGACCGTTGGGGCGAACTTTCACACCGCTGCCGCCAAGTTCTGCGGATAGGTCGATGAAGGCTTTGGTTTCATCGATGTTTTTCTGAACGACGGTTGGGTTGCTTGCATGGTATTCGCAAGCACTACCGAGTCCGACGAGTGCGACAGGCGAGTCGGCGAAACGCTTTTTCGCTTCGGATCTTTGGGTAGCATTCAAGCTCGGTTCGACCCCATGCTTGTGAGTGCTACGGAGTTCGACGCCGGCGTATTTGGTTTGCTCGCAGACTTTGAGCAATTCTGCAAGTGTGTAATCCTTACCCCATTGATAGGTAACGAGCCCGAGTTTCAGAGCAGTGACACTTGGAGTATTGGTTGCAGCGATCAGGCAATGTTTTGGCGTAAAGTGGATCGCAGCCGATGCGGTTGCAAGAGCCAGAATTTTTCTGCGGGAGGTGGTAGGTTGGGTGAAGTGATCCATGGTGTTTTGGGGTGGCAGACAAGAGGGCCTTGGGGGTGGATAACGGGCAAAGATCCTCTCAATGATAGAAGATTCCTGACCGAATCGCAAAGGTTTAAAGGCGACTGAACCCCTAATCGTTGCCAACTTCGATGATTTTTCAGAAATCATCAAGGAGCCCCAGAGCAACCGCAACTCGGTCCGTGGTCGTCGCCCCGCCAGCCTTGCGGCGACGCGTTCGAACTTAGCGAAGGCTCTTGAGTATCACCAGAGCTCGATCGGAAGGATCCATGGTCAATTCGTCCAGCACCGGTAACTGCTCGGCGATACTACAAGCCAGATCCTGCGCTGGTTCCTCACGCCAATCCCGCAAAAACTTGAGCATCCGGGAAATGTCAAAATCGTCTCCCAACATTCGCGAAGTAAAAGCCACAAGCATCTCGCCTGGCTCAATCACGAATCGCCCCATCGCAATTTGCTGATCTGGATCCGATCCTAAGCTTGGAAGGGCACTGCCGATGTGCCGAATCCCACGCTTGCCCATCACTAGGCAATGCATGTGGCCAGTTGAACAAGCCACCCCGGTTCCCGTTTCAGGTTGGATTTGCAAAGCGCTTAAATGCAACTGCCAAGCGTCATGCCCGCGATTCCAATGCTGATCATTGATTGTTTGAAGCGCATTCCTTAAATGCAAATTCGAATCCGTTTCGAAAAGCTGCAGCAATGACAACGCAGACGTCGCGACCATGCTTCCGGTTGCATGGTTGGCGTTGGCCGCACCGACAACAATCGACAATTTTCCTTGTTGCGTAAGACTCCAATGGTGAAACGCCCCGCCAATCAACGCTTGCTGGTGCGACCAACCACCCAAATCATACTCCTCATGCAGGATCTGCGTGTCTGCAAGTAGGCTCGATTGAAAGTCGGCGGCAGCATCAAGCTGTTTTGCCAGATGCCTTGCTGTCGTTACCTCGCAACCTAAAATCGACTGCTCGATTTCTCCCATCAAGCGACCAGCCGCAAGGTTCGCAACTTCGATCTCTGCGGCGGAATAGGATCGCGGTTGTGTCGACCAAAACCAGACTGTACCGTGAGGCATCGTCGTTGTTCCGATCGGTACGACCAATGCCGAACGGTACGGCTCGGGGGATTGCCACTCAGGTGCCGCGTGAATGTCGCTCAGCAACACCGCATTGCCCGTGAGCGCCTCAAGATCCGCAAGGCTACTTCGCAAATCCCTCGCAGGCCGCAAAAACCTCGACTTGGGAAGCCCGTAACAAGCCCGCAACTTCAGCTCTGTTGTGTCCTCGTCAAGAAGATACAGCGCACAAGCGACCGATCCTAAAGTGCGAGAGGTGCTCTCAAGTACCGATTCGAGCCGAACTGCTAATTCACGCGATGGTGCCGCATGATTCGAAACAGCAACGATGCTCGAAAGCTCCGCTTCGCGATCCCGAAGAGCGGTTTCGGTCCGTTCGATCCGATGAATCAGCTTCTCGATGGTTCTTAGCAATACAGTCGCTCGATCCATGGAGACCGAGGGTAGATCGTTGCAAAGCACATCCCCATCGATCAATTCAGCACTAGATGTGATCAGATTGTCGACGAGTCGGCCTGGGTTTGGGGCGTCCAGATCGACTCCCCAATTCGTTGCGCTCGAAAAGGCACGAATACACTCAGCAACGTCTTGCTCGGAACTATCGCTAGGCGGTCCTTGGTTGGCCCCATCGCTCTTTGCAATCAGTGGGACTTGGGAAACAGACAGCGGACGGAAAGAGGGGATTCGGCGTTTCACGAGCAAAAACTTCTTAGGATGCACATTTACATAAGGAAGAGAGATAGCTCGTGGGGAATCGGCCAAGGATTTGATAAAGCTTGAGGAATAGCGAAGGCGTTATACTTTGTCGGTCTTGGATCCTACATCCGATCCAAGCAGAACTAGACCTAACAATCCGCAAAGAAGCATTTGGCGATAAAGTAGCTAGCAACGCCAAAGTAGATAGACATCATTTGCACGGAAGTAATTCGTAAAGCATAATTCGGAGCAAGTCGAAGGCCGATACCTTGGCTTGTCCCAGTTCGAGTCCGTTCTTGATTGGGAAATTTAGTTCTTTTGCCCCAAGCCTGTTGCAGTGGATGCAACCCAGAATGAAAAGGAGCCTCCAATGCTTGTGCTCTCGCGACATCGAGACGAAAGCATCATGATCGGAGACGACGTTGTAGTCACGATCGTGGACATTCGTGGGGATAAAGTGCGGCTTGGTATCGAAGCCCCCAACGACGTTCCTGTCCATCGACAAGAAGTTTACGAAGCGATTCAGCGCGAAAATCGCAAGGCGAACCAAGTTCAGCCTTCAGATCTTCGCAGCCTGAAAGAAAAAGGTTCGTAAGCGTCGTTCCCTGTTGGCCCGGATGGCCGACTTAGATACTCAGCACCCTTCGGGTCAGTTCCGAGTTTTTTCTCGGTTGACCCGAAGGGTGTTTTTGTTTGATTGGGGAGAGATTTTCTGTTCTCAAAAGGTGTATAATCCCGTTATCCGAATCGACCCCACTTTGGCTTGGATGGAATCCGACGAAATTGTCTGGAACTAACGATCAAAATACTTCGAAATCGCCAAGCCCTCCTCGATGGGAAGCCGCTGCGCCGCCCCCACCGCCGATCCTGAGTTCGGCTCAACCACCGGCGGTTCCGCCTCCACCACCGCCAATAAGAACGAACCAAGCGTCGATCAACCAGCTTCAGATCGGCAAGAACTCTCCTCCCCCAAGCCAAACCGCCGCTCGAAACGGACAAGCTTCTGCGTCGGATCTACCAACGGATCAGAGCGCTGAGCAACTCACCGAAGAGGATCAACAGCCAGAGGGCTGGGATCGTTGGATTGCACGATCCGTCAGAGAGGCTCCCAGTTGGCTTGTGAGCACCATGGTTCACATCGCCATTATCTTGCTCTTGGCACTGATCCCCTTACGGAACGAAGTGGCAAAGTCCTTGGTTCTGTTCCTAGGAAACACCGAAGCTGGCTCTGAAGGCGACGCGCTGAGTTCATTCAACATTGCCGAGTCGGACATGATGCAAGGTGAGAACGAGGGTGAAGCTGCCGAAGATCTTGCGATAACCGCTTCGGATCTTTCCAAAATTACTCCTGAGGTCACCGAGATCGGCCTCGAAATGGCAACTCCTGACTTCTCGATCCGAAAAGGGCTTACCGGTCGCTCCGGCACCATGAAGGGAGCCTTGCTCAAAGCCTATGGCGGAACCGAAGAGACCGAGCAAGCTGTTGCGATGGGACTCGAATGGCTCTCTCGCAATCAACTCTCCGACGGTTCGTGGAGTTTGGTGACACCCTTTAGCGATGGAGGTACCTCGGAGAATCGTCCAGCAGCCACGGCCATGGCGCTAATGGCATTTATGGGTGCGGGCAATACCCATCAAACCGGTGCTTACCAACCCAATGTCGTTCGCGGATTGAACTACCTGATTCGACTTCAAGACGATGATGGATATTTCGCAGCCAAGGCCGCAGGGATTCAAAGAACCTACGCGCAGGCTCAGTCGACGATCGCAATTTGCGAGTTGCTAGGGATGAGCGGTGATCAAAAGCTCAGAGAGCCAGCTCAGCGGGCCGTGAACTGGGCATTGAAAGCCCAGCACGAAGGTGGCGGCTGGCGCTATGGCCCGAACGAAGTCGGGGACACTAGCGTCACTGGATGGTACGTCATGGCACTTATCTCTGCCCGCATGGCAGGCCTGGATATCCCAAGCGATCGGCTTGATCTAATCCATCAATTCCTCGATACCGTTCAGCGCAAGGAAGGTGTCCGTGGTCCGAGCGCCGATGGAGAGCAGTATGCTTACCAAGCTCCATCGCAACCGAAGATTTCGATGACTGCCGAAGGCATGCTCTGCAGAATGTATTTGGGCTGGAAAACCGATGACTCTCGCATCTTGCAAGGTGCTGCGAAGGTCCTGCAGCAACCCATCGTCACGGGTGTTCAAGGCAGGGATTACTACTACTGGTATTATGCAACCAACGCATTGCACCATGCTGGTGGATCGAACTGGCGCAGATGGAATGATGTCATGAAAGAAGCCCTCCCTGCAATGCAGATCAAGACCGGTAAAGAACGCGGTAGCTGGCCGGCCGAAGGCGACCCGCATGGCGGTGCAGGTGGCCGTTTGTATGCGACCGTGCTGTCAATCCTATGCCTAGAGGCTTACTACCGACACATGCCACTCTCCGAGATGGCCTCCAAGTAGCTGCCCCTGCCCTTCCATCACGCCGTCAGAGACTGCTCAGGAAATTTTCTGCAGTCCGGTGATGCACCTTGATCTTTTCCCCCATGCGATCGACCTGACTGACCATCACCTTCATTCTCGGATTTCGACTGAAAAACTCACGATGCTTGGACACAAACCGCCAATACAAACCATCCCATATCCCAGTCCAATCCCCCTTCTTGTAATCGCTCATCTTTAAGACATAACTCGATCCACTGATGTATGGCTTGGTCGTAATCAATCCACCATCAGCATGCTGACTCATCCCATAGACATTCGGAACCATCACCCAATCGTAGGCGTCCACGAACAACTCCATGAACCAACGATAGATCGCATCTGGATGAAACTCGCACAGGAGCATGAAGTTCCCCAAGATCATCAGCCTCTCGATATGATGGCAATATCCGTACTTGAGCACCCGGCGTATCGTCTGGTCCACCGGCTCGATCCCAGTGGTCCCATCGTAAAACGAACGAGGCAACTCACGACCATGCTCCCAGTAATTCCGCGTACGCTGCTGAGTCCCTAACTTGCGATACACCAGTCGCATGTACTCTCGCCAACCAATCACTTGCCTAACGAACCCCTCGAGTGAATTCATTGGAACACTCCCCCCCTGCCCTGCCTTGATCGCCGCATCAACGATATCCTGTGGCGATATCAATCCGACATTGAGCATCGGAGTAATGACCGAATGGTACAAGAAAACATGCTCGCGACTGATCGAATCTTCGTAGTCGCCAAACAATTCAAACCGCTCAGCAAAGAAGCTCCTTAGGTGCTTTCTGCACCCCTGCTCACTGGTCGGATACCAAAGGGGGTTTGGATCGCCGTAAGCATCCGAGAAATGCTCGTCAATGTACTTCGAAGCTTCCTTGCTATAAGCATCCTGAGCGGCAAGCTGGCACTCTGGTGGCTCATGACCCGAAGGTAACCTTTTGCGATTCTCAGTGTCGAAACTCCACTTCCCTCCCACCGGTTTTTGGTCTTCATCGAGCAACAACTCCAATCGCTTGCGCTGCTCGATGTAGAAGTTGGTGAAGAAAAGTTTTTTCTTGCCGTCGACAAAACTGTCAATGTCCTGGATCGATGTCAAAAAATGCGGGTCAGGATGAACCTCAAGCTCAATGCGGTGCCTTCTGCAACCTGCACCGAGCCGCAACAGCAAGTTATGGTCCTCCGGATCGATCGCACGCAGCGAACTGATCCCGTCAGCCTCAAGCCGCTGACCGATCTCCGACGAATGATCGATCGACATCGCGTCGATGTAATGCACCGACTTGCCCTGCTCCTTAAGCCCATCGCAATACCGCTTCATCGAAGCCCGATGCAGCATCAGTTTTTGCCGACAGAATCGATACTGCCGAAACAGGAGAGGATCCTCAACCATGTACACGTGCTTGATCCCTGTCATCCAGCCGATATCTGGAAACAATTGATGGGGATAGACCAAGGCCGCTGGCGACGATTTCAAGCTTCCTTTCGCTTTCACTTTGCTTTCGCCTTTCCCATCTTCTGCGGATCGATTTCCGCATATCGCTGCAGGTATCCTTTGACCGAGAATTTCGAACGAGTCGACTCGCTGGTCATATACCGGATCTTGCCAAAGACTTCCCGTTCGGGTCCCCAAGCCCGATCGTATCGGCCCAGCACCCAAAAGATACCACTGTAGGAATTGGGATCGCGTCCATCCAAAGCATACTTGTTGTTCAAATGGATCATCACCTCGAGGGCATCCTGGGGCGTCTGTGTCCAATGCAAAATCTTTTTGCCCCAAAGCATTCTCAAGTAATTATGAATACGCCCCTCAATGACCAACTGCCTCTGCGCCGCATTCCAAAGCGAATCGTGGGTTCGGGCCGATTCGAACTCTTCCAAGCTATACACGTAAGGCCGCTTGTCTTTGGCATGATCCTTGAGCGTCTTTTGCGCCCAGCCTGGGAGAGACTCATAGCGATCGTAATTGTGCTCCCTAGCGCACATGTTGAATCCAATCTCACGCCAAGTCATGAGCTGATCCATGAACGCCTCGGCATTGACTCCTAGATTCCAAAAACCATTCATCTTGCCATTGGGTTTGCTGATATCCGCAAATGTCCATCCCGATACGCTCGACACAATTGCCTCAAAAACCTCATGCGCACTGACATGTCCAAAATGCAGATGCGCACTGAGCGAACTCGATCCATGCTGGTCCGGCTCATTGCGAGCTTGGTCGTAATCCCCAAGCTTCCTTTTGGCAAACTCAGCTAACAATCGCAATCCCTCGACTCGCCCCCCCTTGGCCTGGGCAACACCAACGCCATGGTCGATATCGAGCTTGCTCAAATCGTAGCTTTGAAGTTCCTTTCGAGACTGAAACCTCCACCGCTTGGTAATCGCCTCGGGAAGCTTTTTCAATTTCGGTAGCTCGACATTTCGAAAAGGATCCTTGTGCGGGAAACTCGGAGTCTCGCGCGCGATCTCCTTTTGCATGTGCCGTCTATAAGAGTGAGCGACCGTAAAGGTGCGATCCGCAGCGTGGATCGGTAAGATCCCATTGCTATCGACCAACTCGACCGCGCACGGCCATTGTCCAACAATCCGTTTGTAGAGCTTCGGGTGAAAGAAGCATGGGAAATCGTCAGTGACAATCAAACATGCCTCCTTGGCCAGTGTCTCGACCAATCCGTTGCCGTCCCCTTTCTTGGGCTCTACATAAGCCAGATAAGTCAGCGGTAGTGACTCGGCTGCTTGCTGGTTATCAATCATCCCGTCGATCATAAAACGATGGAATCGATCCGAAGCCCAGCGATAGCCGATGCGGAGCCCTTCGAGTACCACCAATGGCTTGTTCCATGCGACCGCAAGTTCGGTAGCTCTTTGCAAGGCAAAGTTCGATTCGAGTCGTCGGTAAGCTGTCATCCAGTACAAAACATACTGTCCATCAGGCCGAGCATCATGCGCGGTTGCAGTTCGAACACGAACGGACGGTGTATTGGCAATCGGCGGCAAAATAAGGAACTCGATAATAGTATAGGTTCGGAGGGTCGGAATAACCCCTCAAGAAATCACCAGAGTATCCTAGCCTCCCGGCAAGCATCTCGGTAGATCCGCAAATCATGCTAAACTAGTCACGCGTCTTTGGCTGCTGTGGTTAAACGGCTGTCCTCAGCCGTTTTACTAGTCGCTTTAGCGACGCGTCTTTGGCTGTTAATGTCGATGATTTCTCCGAAATCATCTCTTAGCGCCACAGCACGATCCGATTGGATAGGGGCGCAAACTACTCCGTTTGGGCTCCAGACCGAAAACCCTGGCGGGCTTAGTTCAATTCCTCGCCGTTGGCTGCGGGTTAAACGGCTGTCCTCAGCCGTTTTTCTAGTCGCTTTAGCGACGCGTCTTTGGCTGTTAAGGTCGATGATTTCTCCGAAATCATCTCTTAGCGCCAGAGTGCGGGCCGAGTTGATTGGGGGCGTAACCTCCTACGGTTGGGCCCCAGGCGAGCGATCCTGGCAGGCTTATTTCAATTCCTCGCCGTTGGCAGCTGAAGTTAAACGGCTGTCCTCAGCCGTTGTTCTAGTCGCTTTAGCGACGCGTCTTTGGCTGTTAACGGCGATGATTTCTACGAAATCATCTCTTTGCGCCAGAGTAAGGGCCGAGTTGATTGGGGGCGTAAACTCCTCCGGTTGGGCCCCAGACGAGCGATCCTGGCGGGCTTATTTCAATTCCTCGCCGTTGGCTGCGGGTTAAACGGCTGTCCTCAGCCGTTTTTCTAGTCGCTTTAGCGACGCGTCTTTGGCTGTTAACGTCGATGATCTCTCCGAAATCATC
>JBJSXX010000189.1:0-4543 GCA_046086605.1 Pirellula sp.
TGTCGGCGGGTGTCGAGGCGCTCGAAGAAGGCATCGATTGATTGCAGGAGGACTCGCAACCTGGGAAAACAAGGACAGATGCGGAAAGTGCCACCAAGCAGATCAGCCTAAGTTTTGCAGACATGGTTTCGTTGCTCCTAAGAACTGGGTTAGTCGGGCTTGGTCCGCAAGCCCTAGAGAACTTTGACAAGATTCTAGCTATTTCACTCTAATTTGGAAACTGAGGAAAGCCCGGGAAAACGTAGCCTACGAAAAGTTTCCAGCTCGGCTATAATCCTGGGATTGGAATTGATAGTCTTCCTACCGAACTCCTTCCAAACCTCGATCAAGGTATACGACGCATGCGACGCACGATTTCTAACAGCAAATACTGGTTAACTCTTTTGGCTTTGGCGAGCCTGCCCGTGGGTTTGCAGGCTCAGGACAAGTTCGACTCAACGGCTGTAGCTTCACAAGGCATTTCCAAGCTGAAGGTTAAACCGAAGGATTGGCCTCAATGGGGAGGATCGGCGGAACGGAACAATGTGCCTGATTCCGGTCCCCTCCCGACTGCTTTTGATGTCAAGACCGGCAAAAATATTCGCTGGTCTGCCCCCCTGGGCTCGGAAACTTATGGCAATCCCGTAGTGGCCAATGGAAAAGCGTACGTTGGCACCAACAACGGATCCGGTTACGTCAAAAGATATCCAGCCACCGTGGATCTCGGATGCTTGATTTGCTTCGATGATACGACCGGCAAATTTCTCTGGCAACACAGTAGCGAGAAGCTCCCTACGGGCCGCGTTCATGATTGGCCCAATCAAGGCATCTGCTGCGCACCGCTGATCGATGGAGATCGGCTCTGGTATGTCACGAGCCGTGGCGAGGTGGCTTGCCTGGACACCGAAGGATTCGTCGATGGAGAAAACGATGGGCCTTTCAAAGAGGAACCCAACGAGAATCAGGACGAGGCCGATGTCATTTGGAAACTTGACATGATGTCCAAGCTAGGGGTCTCCCAGCACAACATGTGCAGTTGCTCCGTCACATGTGTAGGCGATCTATTGTTTGTCAACACCTCCAATGGTGTGGACGATGGTCACATCACTGTCCCCGAAGAGAAAGCACCTAGCTTTATCTGCCTGAACCGATTCACCGGCGAGGTACTTTGGACCGATAACACACCAGGCGCGAACATTCTTCACGGCCAATGGTCCTCACCAGCCTATGGAGTCCTCGGCGATGTCGAGCAAGTCATCTTTGGTGGCGGAGACGGCTGGCTATATAGTTTCGATGCCAAAGGGGAAAACGGCAAAGCGAAGATGCTCTGGAAGTTCGATTGCAACCCCAAGGATTCGGTTTACAAGCTCAACGGTGCCACTCGCAATCATATCATTGCGACACCGGTGATCTACGATGGTTATGTGTATGTTGCAGTTGGTGAAGATCCTGAGCACGGCGAAGGTGGTGGTCACCTGTGGTGTGTCGATCCCACGAAGCGGGGCGATGTGAGCCCGTCACTGGTTTACAACTCCAAGGATCCCACCGTCACGATCGCACCGAAGCGGAAACAAGCTTTGATTGTAGCCGAAGGAGATCTTGAGCGAGACAATCCTAATTCGGCAGCCGTTTGGCACTATATCGGAGCCAATCCAAAGGATTTTGAGCAAACCATGCACCGAACCTGCGGAACAGTGGCTATCAAGAACGATCTGTTGATCATCGCCGACTTTTCCGGTGTTGTTCACTGCTTGGACTCCAAGACCGGGACAGCGCACTGGACGCATGACATGCTCGCTGCATCCTGGGCGTCACCACTCGTGGCAGACAACAAGATCTACATCGGTGATGAAGACGGTGACATTTTGATCTTTGAACTATCTCCGGAAAAAAAGGAGATCGCCGAGATCAATGTTGGGTCGGCAGTCTACACCACTCCGATCGCGGCAAACGGTCGGATCTATATCGCTAACCGCAACCGCCTCTTCTGCATCGAAGAGGGGACGCAATCCGAAGGGGTTAAGTAATCACTGTGGATCAAGATCACTCAGCACCCGCGACGTCTGAACCAACTTGGAAGCCGCTCACGGCCAAGCAACGGCGGGTGCTGGGTACTCTCATGGAGAAATCCAAAACCACACCGGATGCCTATCCGATGACCTTCGCTGGTTTGACGACCGGATGCAATCAAAAAAGCAATCGAGCTCCGATCAGCAACTACACTTCTGAGCAAGTCGAAACGATCATCGATGAACTTCGCGAGATCGGAGCCGTCGCGATCATCCAAGGAAGCGGTCGAGTCACCAAAGTTCGGCACTACGCTTACAACTGGATGGGACTCGATAAGGTCGAGGCCGCCGTGATGACCGAATTGCTTTTGAGGGGTGAACAGACTCTTGGAGAACTCCGGACTAGAGCCTCTCGGATGGAGCCCATACAAGACCTCGATGAACTTAAACGAATCGTCGATGGCTTGATTCGAAGAAATCTCATGGTTGAACTATCGCCATCGGGGCGAGGTCAAGTCGTATCGCATAACCTGTATCCCGAATGGGAACTCGAAGCTGTCACCAAGAGCGTCGCTGCTGGGATCTCAGGGGCTGGGGTTGGTGGTTCCACAGGCAGCCAAGACGACGATGCTGAAAGTCCCAGGAGCAAGACGGGTTCCTCAGACCTTGCATCCGAATTGCAAGCTCTACGCGAGGAAGTAGTCCTACTGCGCCAAAGACTCGAAAAGCTCGAGCAAGTCTTTGAAAAAGAGCTCGGAAACATCGGCTGATGGCGACTGGTCGCCTGCCCAAAAACTTCACAAATCGTTAGGATCTATCCCAGTTCGATTGTTACCTAAAGTAAGCGGAATCGACTCGATCCCATTAAACACGACAGTTTAGAAGAACCCCGGAGACACGATCGGGATGGCCAAGCCAAAAGCGCTGATTGTTAGGGCACCTGGAACCAACTGCGACATCGAAACTGCGTATGCTTTCGAACTAGCAGGGGCCGAAGCTCTGCGAGTGCACGTCAATCAACTCATCGACAAGCCTTCATTGGCTGATTCGTTTCAAATTCTGTGCTTTCCTGGTGGGTTCAGTTACGGTGACGATATCGCTGCCGGTAGGATTGCTGCCGTGCAATGGCAGACGCGGTTGTCAGATGTGCTCCACGTTTTTCAGACCCAAGACCGATTGGTTTTGGGGATCTGCAATGGCTTTCAAATCATGATGCGATTGGGGATCTTCTTTGACGCCCAAGACGACACACCGCCTGCGACCCTCACATGGAACACACAAGGTCGTTTCGAAACCCGATGGGTGCATTTGAAGCCCGAGTCGGATCATTGCGTTTTCCTACGTGGGATTGATCGCATTTACTTGCCGATGGCACATGCCGAAGGGAGATTGCTTCTTCGGGATCAGCAAGCTCGTGATCAACTCGTAGAACGCAAACAGATTGCGGTAAGGTACTGCGATAGTGACGGCAACACGGGAGACGAAGGTTTAGCATTCCCGGTGAATCCCAACGGAGCCCAATGGAACATTGCAGGCGTCTGTGATCCCTCTGGAAGAATCTTTGGACTCATGCCCCACCCGGAGCGTTACTTGGATCCGACCAATCATCCGTCTTGGACACGTCAATCGAGTTTGCCCGAGCATGGTGAAGGGCTCAAGATCTTCAAAAACGCCGTTGAGTATTTCGCCTGATTGAAGTCTATGAAAGTCATCGCTTCCTCCGCTGAGACCTATGCCTTTGTCGAGCAACTGCGAACTCAGGGAAAGCGTATCGGATTGATTCCGACCATGGGTGCCTTGCATGAAGGCCATTTATCCTTGGTGCGGTTAGCAAAAAACAAGTGCGATATTGCTGTAGCTACGATCTTTGTGAATCCCACTCAATTTGGCCCCAACGAGGACTTTCAAAAGTACCCTCGTACCCTTGAGCAAGACCTCGAGGCGCTTAGATCCTGCGGGTGCGACGTAGTTTTTACGCCGACAAACGATCAGATGTATCCTGCGGGTCATTCGACTTTTATCGAACCACCGAGTGTGGCATTGAATTGGGAAGGGATCATTCGGCCAGGACATTTTCGGGGCGTGGCTACGATTGTGCTCAAGCTATTCCAAATCCTACCAGCTCACATTGGATTTTTCGGACGCAAGGACTACCAACAAGTCGCTGTGATTCGTGCCATGGTTAGGGATCTGAATTTACCCATTTGCATCGAAGCTTGTGAAACCGTACGGGAACCCGATGGGCTAGCGATGAGCAGTCGAAACCGCTACCTTTCCCCAGCCGACCGAACGCGAGCTCTCGGACTATCGACCGCTCTGCGATCCGCACAAAGGCTCATCGAAAATGGATGCACCAGCACCTTGCAAGTAGAACAAGCGATGCGTGAGGTTTTGCTTGCAGCACCGGTCGACTCGATTGACTATACGGCGATTGTCCATCCAGAAACCCTCGAGCCCGTTGCATCGATCGTAGGCACGGTTGTTGGGATCAGTGCGGCCAGAGTGGGCACAACGCGTTTGATCGACAATGCGACTTTCACGCTACCCTAGCTAGG
>JBJSXX010000190.1:0-6386 GCA_046086605.1 Pirellula sp.
TGTACGTCATATTGCCACACCTGACAATCCTGCTCGAAAACGATTATCGGGATTGCGTGAGTCTTAATCCCATCGGATGCTAGTAGGCATATCAGCCCCGGAATTGCTACGTTGAATGAGGAGCTAGGCCATTTTTACAACACGCATCGCCTCGGTCTTTTGTAAAGTTCTTGTATGGGGGCTTTTTTTGATTCCCGTGGGCAGCAAGTTAGTCGCGCAGGATTTCTGGGAGCTGATCCCGACACATACCGAGGCTTCGTTTCGGGGGCTTGCGCCCATCGACCGATCGACGGCCTTCGTTTGCGGGAGCCAAGCCACCTTGATGCGGACGGTCGATGCTGGGAGAACCTGGACCCGTTGCCTGATCGAAGGACTCGAAAGCAAAACAGAGCTACGCTCGATCCATGCTTGGTCGGCCGACGAACTTGTTGTCGCCACTGCCGGTGTTCCATGCCGCATTTATCACTCGAAGGATGCTGGAAAAACTTGGACGATCGTCTATGAGAATACACATCCGGATGCATTCCTCGATGCACTTCGCTTTTGGGATGATCAAAAAGGCTTTGCATTCGGGGATCCAATCGACGGTAAGCTCTTGGCCCTTGCAAGCGATGATCGAGGGCAAACTTGGCGGGAGTCAGCCAAAGAGGGATTCAAATTGCAATCGGGGGAGGCTGGCTTTGCAGCAAGCAACAGCAGTTTGTTGGTTTTCGGTTCGGAGTCGGTTTGGATCGGACTCGGCGGGGCCGAAGGCTCTGCGTCGGTCCTGATGAGCAACGACCATGGAGCCAATTGGAGTCGATCGATCGTCAAAGCGATTCCCAGCAACAAGTCCTCTGGAGTCTTCTCTTTGGCAATCGATTCGCTTGGCCAAGTCGTCGCTGTTGGAGGTGATTACATGCAGGCGCTAGGAGATCAAGGAAACGTTGCAATTTTCGATCCTGTCAGCAAGGATTGGCGAAAACCGACTGGTCAAGCTCCCCGTGGGTTTCGGTCGGGAGTTGTTTTTCTTAAAAACAATATTCGCTTTAGTAAATCTGGCGCGAAATCGCCAGATGGAGCGGTGGTCCGTTGGATTTGCGCGGGGCTTTCGGGTTGCGATGCGAGCTCCGACGGTGAGGATTGGTTCGCGTTGTCCGATGTGCCATTCCATGCCTTGGCTGTTGCTGGCGATGGGAGCATCTGGGCTTGCGGTTCCCAGGGTAAAGTGGGATTGCATACCCCTTAGTCAGCCGTTTAACCCATGGCATGATGAGTTTTGCTAGCAATCCGACGTTGTTTCTAAAAGGCTTAGGATTCGTCAGATCGGTATTTACGTAGCAAGAGCATTTCGGGCAGAATGCCCCCGAATCGGGCTGGACGGACCCAGCGAACCGAGTTGTACAGGGTTGCGGCTTGGAATCAGTAACGCAGCGTCAACCAAAAACGCAAAACGAACGCAAAACGAACGCAAGGAGTGCAAACGTGCTATTGAGTAATAACATCCTTCCGAAGATCCGTGTGGCTGGAGTTGCCCGCTTGGTCGCATTGACTCTGGCCGGTCTAGGTTTTGGGACAAGTGGCTTGGCTCAGAACCCAGCCGAAATTCAGCCCAAGCTGACGCCTGTTGCGGTTGTCGACATGGAACATGTCTTGGACAACCATCCGACCTTCACGGCTCAGATGGAGGCGATGAAGGCCGAGTTTCAGCAAACGATGAAGGACTTCGAAGAGCGTCGCAAGAAGCTATCCGAGTCGGTTCAGCAGCTTAACTCCCAGTTGAACTCCGACTCGCCAGAGTTCAAGCAGCGAGAGGAAGCGATCGTCAGTCAGGAGAGCAAGTTGCGGCTCGATGCGAAGAACAAGCAAGAGGAGTTCGACGAGCGTCAAGCAAGGCTCATGTTCGACACCTACAATCAGATCGTCAACGGCGTTGCGATTGCTGCCAAGTACTACAAGTATGATTTGGTGGTGCGATACAACCGCAAGCAGAGCACGCAGATGAATCCCAAGAAGCCTCAATCGGTTCTCTATGGAGCTGACCGCGAGGTGATTTATTTCAACACAGATAATGATTTGACCGACGTGGTGATCGGGCTTCTTAAGCGAGACATTCCTGCGGCTCCGACGGCGGCAGTGCAAGGCGGGACACCTGGAGTGGCTCCGGTTCCGGGAACGCCTGCAGGCAAGACTCCGCTGATTGCCAATCCCCCAACGGGTCCGAATCGCAAGTAGTCTGCGAGTTCTTTCATCGCTAGAAAACGGATTTTCTTTCAAAGATGCAGATTCCTTTCCAAAAGACGATTGCCCATGTCGCTCATGTCAGCGGCCGAGGCTACTGGACAGGCAAAAACGTTTCACTGACGTTCTTGCCCGCAGAGCCTGATACAGGGATTGTGTTTCGTCGGGTAGATCTACCCGGTGAGCCGACGATTCCTGCGCTGGCAGAGTATCGAAGCGAAGCGCAGCTGCGAACCAAGCTGGTTTGTGACGGCGCGAGTGTCGAGATGGTCGAGCACGTACTGGCAGCCCTTTATGGGATGGGAATTGATAACTGCATCATCGAGTCGGACGCGGCCGAGATGCCTGCGATGGATGGCAGTGCGTATGCAATTGCCCTTGCTATTGAGCAAGCAGGTCGCATTACAAGCGATCGCAAAGCCAAGACATTTCGGATCGGTGAATCGATTCGCTTGGGTGATCAGCACGTGTATGTTCAAGCCAATCCAAGCGAGCAAGCTGGATTAACTTTGGTGTATCATTTGGATTATGGCCAAAGCAGTCCGATCCCATCCTCCTCCTCGACTTGTTTGCTGAGTCCGGGTGAGTTTCTCAATTCGATCGCTCCAGCCCGAACGTTTTTGACGCAGGCCGACGCTACAAAGTTGCAACAAAGTGGTGTCGCCCAGCATGTGACCCATCGCGACTTGGTGATTTTCGGCGATTCGGGTCCGATCGACAACCAACTCCGATTTCCCGACGAGTGTTCGAGGCACAAGCTATTGGATTTGATCGGTGATTTGGCCCTGTGTGGGTATCGACTCGAAGGCTTGGTCTATGCCTGTCGCAGTGGCCATAACCTTAACGGGCGGA
This sequence comes from Pirellula sp., assembly GCA_046086605.1. GTDB lineage: Bacteria > Planctomycetota > Planctomycetia > Pirellulales > Pirellulaceae > JBKCUI01. The sequence goes on from JBJSXX010000190.1 coordinate 3,073, forward strand.
TGGCCCAGCAAATTCGAACCCTCAAGCTTTTGCCCGACGAATCGCTGATCAAAGCAGCATAGACATTTAACAACAACTGAAGAACGATAGAAAGCGGACCCAGGACATGTCAACGATCATCGCTCATACCGCTGTGGTGGATCCCCGAGCAGAACTCGATGAAGACGTTCGCATCGGCCATCATTGCGTGATTGGACCGCATGTGCGGATCGGGCGTGGCACGAGGCTTGAAAACGGAGTGACGATCACAGGTCACACCAGCATCGGTCGCGACAATCGATTCTTTACCGGTTGTGTCATCGGTGGCGAGCCACAGGATCTTTCCTACCAAGGCTCTCCGACCCAGGTCGTTATCGGTGACTGCAATGTCTTCCGAGAATGCACTACGGTCAATCGTGGAACGGAGAAGGATCAAGGGGTCACGTCGATCGGTAGCCAATGTTACTTTATGGCCACCTCTCACATCGCCCACGATTGCATGATCGAAGACCGAGTGATTACCGCCAATAACGTGATGCTCGGTGGTCACGTACGAGTCGAACATGATGCAACTCTAAGTGGCGGCGTTGCCGTTCATCACTTTGCCTCGATCGGTTGCTATAGTTTTGTCAGCGGACTATCGAGAGTGCTACAAGATGTGCCACCATTTATGCTCGCAGAAGGATTTCCTGCTCGACCTCGGTGCGTGAACGTCGTCGCCCTTAAGCGAAAGAACTTTACGACCTCCGCCATACGGGCTATCGGCGAAGCCCACAAGTTGCTTTATCGGTCTAAGGTTGGGGTCAAGCATGCTCGCGAGATTCTCCAAGGCGATGGGATACTCACTCCAGAGTTAGAGACACTCTTTGCATTCATTGAGAATTCCTCCGAGGGTCGACACGGACGTGGACGCGACCGCCGCGCGGCTGCTTGATCGAACCCCCCCGTTGTCTTGAGGTAGCCAGATGGATTCAGGCCCAACAAAGAAACTAGCAGTGGCTCTCGTCGGAGCCGGTCACCTGGGGCGAATTCATGCCAAGTTGCTTGCGGCACGAAGTGATTGCCATCTTGTGGGTGTTTGTGACCCAGTGGCCGTATCGAGAACTTGGGTGCAGGAGAATCTTGGCGCTGCCGTTTATTGTGATCCTCAAGAGATCACTGAACCACTCGATGCGATCGTGATCGCTACACCGACGGTATTCCATCACCAAGTCGGTCTTTGGGCATTATCCAAAGGAATTCATACACTGATCGAGAAACCGATCGCAGCCAGCCTTCAGCAGGCTAGGGAGCTTGCGAGTCTAGCGAAGGCCAACGACTTGCGATTGCAGGTAGGTCATGTCGAGAGATTCAATCCGGTTTGGGAAGAGTTCCAACGTCGACTAGAGCCATCGAGTGTGCAATACATCGAAAGCCGACGAGAGGGTGTCTATACCGGGCGAAGCACCGACATCGGTATCGTCTTGGATTTGATGATTCACGATTTGGATTTAATCCTAAGCGTCGTCGATTCGCCAGTGACCAATATTCGTGCAACAGGACGTTGCGTACTGGGTCGACACGAGGATTTAGCGATCGCAGATCTGGAGTTTCAAAATGGAGCAAGAGCCCATTTGCGAGCTTCGCGAATCTCCTCGTCGGCAGTTCGGGCGATGGAGATCCAGGCTCAGCGTCAGTGGTATGAATTGGATTTCTCGGCTGGCCGATTGACTCACACACAAGCGACAAACGAGGTAGAGCGAGGGGAGTTGCAAGCCGACGAATTGGAGCCGAGTTTGCGGATGAGGGTCAAGGACGAGCTCTTTACTCGTTGGCTTACACGCACAGAGGTTTCACCGACGCCTGCCAATGCGATCGAGGCAGAGCACAGTGATTTCTTCGATTCGATCCGTCAGGGGCGAGAGCCTCGTGTAACAGGACTCGGTGCGATTCGAGCCCTTGAAGTGGCTTGTGCAATCACTAGCCAGATCACCAATAGCCGCATGAGAATTCTGCGCCCTGCGGCTTAGAAAAGCGTCACCGACTGGGTGGTCGAGCATTGCCCGCGGTGAGTCTGTTGCGTAGAGTGTTTCGTTGGAAATGGACAACTTTGCAGGATGCAAATGCACAGCGAGTTTGACTCGCTGGGGTAACGAGAAGGGACTCTTGGTCGTTACTATCCCAATTTGCGTCATCGTGTGATCGGTGATGTTAAGCTCTGAGGGTTGTGCTGAATGCATGACCGAAAACTTGCGATCGTTTTTTGACCTTCGCAATTAGCGCTTTATACTCGCGAGCCTGACATCCGTGCACTTCCTATCTTGTCTAGTTATCCAGAATGCTCCAGTCCCTTCGACCTTTGGTTTTCGCAGCCGGTTGCTGTCTTGCATGGATGTGCAGCAATTCGGCCATCGCCCAAACAACCGTTGCTCCAAATCCTACGGTTAAATCAGCAACGGAGCCTGCAAGTAGCTTGCAAGCCGACGAGGCCTTGCGTGTTGGCAAGGGTCTTGAACAGCAAAAGCGATGGCAAGAAGCGATTCAGCACTACGAAAAGTCGCTCAAGTCGCTTCCGCTCAACAAGCAGATCACCGAACGGATGCAAATCTCTCGTGTTCATTTGGATGTCACGAGGCGCTATGCTGATCGTTCTTTTATCGAAAGCGTGGAACGTTCCACGCCTGCGCAAGCGTTAGAAGTGTATCAAGACGTTGTCTCGAAACTTGAAACCTACTACGTCGATACGGTCGACTACTCGAAGCTAGCACTTTACGGGACAGCTTTTCTAGAAGTCGCACTGACAGAGCGAGATTTTCTTCAAAAGCATCTTTCAAAAACACCGTCAGCTTCCACCGAGAACTTTCGCCGCAATGTTCATCGTTTGGTGTTTGGTAAGCGGGTGAGTAACTCAAGCGAACTCAAGGGGCTTGTGCAGTTGGTAGCCAATGAGGCTCAAGTTCAAATCGGATTGAATCCCACGGCCACCATCTTTGAATTCATTAGCGGTTCGGTCGGCTTATTGGATCCTTATTCTTCGATCCTCACACCGGGTGAGTATCGAGAGATCATGTCGCAGATTGAAGGGAATCTCATTGGACTTGGTGTTGAGTTGTGGGCCGAAGGTGTCGAACTGAGGATTGTCGATGTATTCAAAGGGAGTCCTGCAGCCGAAGCTGGGTTGTTGCCGGGGCATTACATCCTAGAGGTTGATGGACAATCGGTTGTGAGTGTCGGAGCAAAGCGAGCAGCAGACATGTTGCGTGGACCCGAGAACAGCCGAGTTAAACTCGTGATCTCATCGGGTGGTGATCAGAGCGTTGCGATTGAAGTGGTTCGCAAGCGAGTCGAGATCCCAC
>JBJSXX010000191.1:0-4597 GCA_046086605.1 Pirellula sp.
TTTGCCTGCCTCCATGTTACATTTTCCGCAGGATGATCGGGTAGAATTTCGCCTGTTGAGCTGAGATGACTATTTCGATGCGGCTGCTTGAAATCTCGTTGGTACTCATGAGTCTGCGTCCAAAGAAGAAACTGCGATTGCTTGACCGGCGTCTGCAACATCCAAAAAGGTTGTGGTATCACCACACGGTGAACGGGTTGTTCATCTAAATAACCGTTTCCAAGTTGATCCCCCATGAGGAACCCATCGGTGCATGCTGGGATACGGCAGAACGTGAATTCAACACCATCGAGTGTGAGGCTTCGGGTTTGCAAAATTGCTGAATTCATCGAAGGTGATGGCAAAAGAAGAAACAGAGATACCGGGCCGTTTTGCATCCGCAATCTAGGCCCGATATCCCCCTACACCGATTCGACCCTATGGCGGTAAACCACCACAGGGCACTGGAGTTCGCGTTGCCCGACTAGGCTAGCATCCGGTTTGGATAGTATAACACTTTTCGTACTAGGGAACCAAGCAGACACGCAAGCCGTTGTTCCTGTTGGAGTTCCCGGCCCTGTTCCTGTTGCGATACGCCGCGCGGCAGTTCCTGGCCGTGTTGATAAACGACCCGCCACGCTGGACACGGTTCCTGCGAACCCTTCATCAGTGTAACGCCTTTTGGAACCGAAGAAAACCTAACTAGGGTCCTGACGTAAGCGATCCAGCGTATCCAACGCCTCCCGCCGGTTGATCAATACCGGGAGACAACTCCGCAAATGCTCTTCGATCTTCCGAATTGCACCTGCAACCGATTCGGCGATCTGGGGCTGTTCGACCTGAGGTGTACCCATATCCGGAACCGCAATAGGGTGAACCTTGCTGTGGTTGGCTAACTCCCTGAACAAACTTTGCAACGTACTCCCGCGAGACTCCGAAAGCCAAACATGGATCCACCACTGCGCAAGCGGCGAATTGAATTTGCTCTCCTGGAGGATCTGCTCCTCAAAACCCGCGATCGCTCGTTGCATATCTTCGATGGATTGTATTTGATTAAACGCGTCTTTTCCACCAACAAGCTGCTTGAGGCGGTTCACCCAATGAGACTTCCATGCTCGATAATTCCATCCACCGGCCTCGCTCTTGAATCGGAAACTGCCAACAGGATGATTAGGGTCGTACTTCTCGACCATATCGAAAAACAATACCTGCTTATCGGAAAAACAATCGCGTGGGGCCTCGAGGAACTCTCCGATCAATTCCGACATGCAATACTCAGAAATCATCAAGTATTTGCGGCTGATAAAAACAACCATGGCATCGGACTTGGAGATCGCTTGAATCAACGCGTTTAACTGCTGCGGCTTATCGGTGTCCGCGTCTTGGTAAAACACCAATTTCTCATACCCCAGATCCGCAATCCGATCCTTGAGCTCTTGAGCGATGCGGCAAGGTATCTGACCAAGTAAAGGACTCGGGCGATACCCGGTCAGCGGCTCTGAAATTGCACCCAAGGGGGGACCGGACCCGGCATACGAGAAAGCAACATAAACACGCACGGCTTCCTTCATCCGCTCGTCCTTCAACCGCCTGAAACTTGGACCACGCATCTCGTTGAACTCAGGCGATTTGCTCACGGGCCAATGCTTGGCAAACGTCTCCTTGCTCCACCCTTTGGAGCGACACAGCACCATTTCAAACGTCTCGCGAATCCAGCTTACAAACTCCTCGTCTAACTCATAGTAGAATCTCAGTACCAATCTGTGGAGGTACTGATCCTCCTGATTCCGCTCCCAATCCATCCAAAACACCGCTTTTCTCGGTTCGGCCCGCTTGATCGTACAACCCCAACGGTACGCATGAGACGAACGACTCCACTGAGCCCCCAGCCCAGAAAGCAAAGATCTGACCTCGGACTCACTGATCGATTCGAAGACGATCTGACCTAAAGGTGGGCTGTCTTTGAGTACATCGAGTTCCTCTTTTAAGGGAATGACGTGACGACGAGCAGAATTATTCTGATCAAGTCGCTCTTCGCGCGTTGGATAGAAACTCGGGAATGACAACAACGGCTCGTCCCGCACCGACTCCTCTTTGGTGAGCAACTCGAAAACCATCCCGCAGGACTGCATGAAATTCGCAAACAAACGATGGGCCGAATCAGGATACCCATAACTCCTCCAACACTCGCTCAATTCGCTCCAAGCGATGGTTCCCATCCTGCTTCGAATACTAGGCAACACACTTCGCTCACTCGAACGATCAAACAACGCATAAATTCCATGGATCGCCCAGCGCTGATCGATGACGATGTCGTTTTCCAGGTACTGCGGATCGTAATAAACAAGCCCGCTTCGGTGAAATCGCTTCAACAACTCCTCAGGCCGCTGGGAATAATGCTCGCAATGCTGCCTCACCCAAGCGTTGAATTCATCGACAGAGATGTAAGGTTTCGGAGACTGGCACACCGAGGGCTGATCACTAGCAAACGCGATTGACTGCTGATGCTGCTCATAGGCTCGATCGTTTTCCGTCGTCAACTTTTTGATCTCATCGACCACAGCCATCGCCGATTTGGGGATCCGATGGCGCTCAAACGGCCCTAAAAGACTCCTTACTTTCTGCCGTATCCAACGAATAAGCGTTTGAAACTCCGCGAATAACGCTTGCTCGGTCGGCGAGAGCCCCTTGGGTTGGAGCGTTTCAAACGCCAAGTCCATCGGATTGGGGCCGCCGATTTTGGCTAAGATCTCAGCGATCGATTTGGCCGATATCGAAACTGTATCGACCCCCTGAGGAAAACTCCTTGAAGAATCTGGGGCCGAGTAGCGATCGACCTTGGAACGGACAAATAGGACTGGGGGTGGCTGCTGAGTCAGAGGATTTGCACCCAGCGATTCGATCATCCGATGCCAGTAGGATGGCGATCGGGGTTGGTCACCAAATCCCCAGGATCTTTCGAGCGCTTCTTGCGCTCGTTCCGTCGCATCGGATGCCCCGTTGGATCCTGGCAAATCGGGGGGTGAATCCAAAACGATGTAGATCGCATTGTGCTGCAAAAACAGCCGATGGGTACCATGGTAGAGATCCTGGCCCGCAAAATCCCATACGTTCAGTTGTGCCGTTGGTGACTGGGCATCCGGTGAACCATCGTTTGCGATGGGAGTTAATTGCTGCGTCAACTTCCAAAGCATGATCCCATGGGTCGTGGGCTGGAACTCGTCGAACGTTCCATTTTGTAGTAATCTTGCAAGAGACGATTTTCCGCAGCGGCCATTGCCCAGCAAAATAACCTTGATGTCGCGATAGGCGACAAAGTCCTTTTCAAGAAGATCTAGATGGACAGAGACCGCAACGTTTTCATCCTCGGAGTCCCCTTCGAGATCGAGGTTGCGTTCGATCCCGCTGCCGTGCAAGTAGAGGGTGCGGGGACGTGGGGTCGAGGGTTGAACGATCCATTGGCTATTGGGCCAAGTTCGCTGGCTCGGATCCCAAGTCTCGATCGGTACCGGATCACTATTGGGCAGGGGCTCGCAGAGCGAGTGCCACTCGAATGTCGGCATCTTGCTTAGCGAAGTCGTATCGCGCAGATCGAGCAGATCCATCCGGGCAGGAATCAACGGCAAACGCCCCAGTTTCGAGGCACCCTTGAGCTCTAGTCGCCTAAGCGACGGTGGTAAGATGCGTGGAAGTCGCTCGAGGTTCGAGCATGCGTTGAGCTTCAGCACCCGAAGGTCGCTTGGTAATTCCGGAAGGGACTCGACCAGTTGCAGACAATCGGATAGATCGAGAAATCTCAAGGCAGGGCAAGCTTCCATCATATCTTTGATCAAGAGCCCTGAGATTTTTTCACAACCTCGAAACGAGAGTTCGATCAGGTTGGGAAAGGTCGGGATGTCGCTGATTTCGAGGTCGGGCAGTTGCGTATGGTCCAGGAAGAGTTCTTCGAGGTGCCGAGCCCAGGCGTGGATGTGAGGTTGATCGCCCCATTGGCCCAGATTCCGGCAGCCTCGCACATCGAGAACTTGGATGTTTGCCGGTAGGCGCGGCAACTGCATCAGAGAATCGATTTGCCAAAGGTACAGATGAGTCAGGTTGGGAAAGAGGGATTCAAGATCGCTTGGGAACGATTCCAATGAAGTCCTTTCGTCATCGTCAGTTTCGGTCATGGGTGCGTTGCCGATGACCAATTTCGTGACGTTGGCAAAGGCGATTGGGTTATCCCTCTGTGTTTGGTAAAAATCCAGCGGGCCTAGGTTCGAGCTCCAGGTTCCACCATCCTTGGACTCGATGCAGCGAATGGGGACCGCTTGTGGGATAGGAGGAACGGACAGTTCCAAAAATTCGCGCGTTGGCATCGCCGGCGCGTTCGAAATCCAGCTCGCGTCACCGTGCTCGTCTGGATCGGCGGCGGCTTGACGCCTTGCCTGATCCGACTCGTCGGTGGACGCTCGCTTGCCTTGTTTGCCTGAGTCGGGCAAGGGAACCAAGCAGACACGCAAGCCGTCGTACCCGACGGAGAGCCCGGCCCAGTTCCCGTCGCGACACGCCGCGCGGCAGTCCCCGGCCGTGAAGACAAACGACCCGCCACGCTGGACACGGTTCTCACCCCACCGGG
>JBJSXX010000192.1:0-7934 GCA_046086605.1 Pirellula sp.
TGCAGCAATCGCTCTCGCCTCGCACGGCAAAAGCAACAACAACTCCTTCAATGCCTATGAATGCTGGACCTAGTCGCCGTCGAGGTGCAGCATGAGTCGCTTCGAGTTCAACGGGCTCTTGCCTGTCTGGTTGATGATTCCCTTGTCCTTGGCGGCGATGGCTCTCGTCTGGTGGTGGTACTTTAAAGAATCCAAGTTCGCGCGGGCACCTTTCAATTGGCTCTTGCCCACACTCAGGGCTGGTGCTTTGGGAGGTATCCTGTGGATGCTTGCCGGTCCGGCATGGGTACGCGAGTGGGTCTCGGGCGAACTGAGTCGTATCGCGGTTCTGGTCGATACATCTGGAAGTATGGAGCTCAAAGAGTCCGAGTCCTCGGAGAGCAGTCGCCTGGATCGTGCATCGCGGTGGCTGAGCAGTTCCTCAGAGAAAGAACCTGGATGGCTTGACCAGCAACGCTCTCGATTCCATTTAAGACTCTTTCCTTTTTCCGATGCAGCCGATGGATCAGGTCAGACAACCACCGAATCGACTTGGGATTCGACCGTCGATCGATCTGGCAAACCCACCAAGGTGCAAATGGCTTCCAATGGGAGCAAGACGGCTATCGGTGAAGCACTTTTGTCGGTGATACGATCCTCGAGTTCGATGAGCACTGCAAAGGATACTTCAGAGGGGTCTTCTGAACGAGTCGTTGGTGATAAACAAGTTACTGCACCCGAGAAACCTTATGCTGCCGTCGTTCTTTTGTCCGATGGACAAAGCAATGCAGGTGAGTCCCCAAGCTCGGTGGCAGACCGTTTCGCACAAGCCTCGATCCCGATCTTTGCGATCGGCTACGGTCGGGAAGCTGAACCTGATGATGTCGGAATCTTGGCCGTCGAACATTCACGCAGCATGTTTCGAGCCGATTCCTTTCAAGGCACAGCGACGATCAAGCAGCAATTACCTGCAGGTCGAGAATACCGAGTCGAGATTCGCACGGGTGGACAAGTCGTGTGGAGCAAATCGCTCGAATCCGATGGCAGTCCAAGTCGAACGCTCGAGTATCGGATCGCAGGAGAAAAGCTCTTCGCGGCCCAGCAGTCTGCTTCGCGTTCCAAAGCGATCCCGTTGGATCTGCAGTTTGAGATCTCTTACGATGGCCAAGACGCATCGGCAAAGAACGACACGTTTGAATCCTCACTGTGGGGCGTCAATCGCAAGAACCGAGTGCTGGTGATGGACAAACGAGGCCGATGGGAATCTCGTTACGTCAAGAACGCTTTCGGTCGCGATACTGCTTGGGAACTCAAGTCGATCCTGGGGCCCGAGGAGTATGAGTCGAATCCGTTTCCTAAGACTCGCGAAGAGTTGATAGGACTGGATCTCGTTGTCATGGCCGCCGATAGCCTCTCGGCGATGAATGAAACGCAACTGCGATGGGTCTCGGACTACATCGCTGAACTTGGCGGCGGAATGATTCTCATCGATAGCGGTCGGGACAAACCCTTGAGCATTCTCGGTAACAAGGAGGTCGATTGGCTACCCGTCTCGTTCATCGAAAGCGAAACGGCTCCCTTTACGGTCGCTGCTCTGAGTTTAGAACCCGCCGCGATCGAGCAACGCGCATTTGCCTTCGAACAAGACACCGGAGGGAATCGAAGGCTTTGGGAAGCCTTTCCGCCTCCTCGATCGGCCAGACGTGTTAAGTCGGCCCCTGGTGCAGAAGTCATGGTCAGTGGAAAAAACCAGAATGAGCAATACCCGTTGATCGTCAGTCGTCGCAGTGGGCAAGGCCGGGTCGTGTACCTAGCCAATGATGAAACTTGGCGATGGCGTTACAACGTCGCCGACTTGTACCATCAGCGATTTTGGAACCAAATGGCGCAGTGGACCATGCAGCCACCCTACGCCGTCGAAAACGATTATGTGGGCCTCGATGCAGGTGACCGCGTTTACGATTTTGGCAAGCCTATTCCCATCCGCGCACGATTGAGGAACGCTCAGCAAGAACCACTCACGGGTGCAAAGGCAATGGCGATCATCGAGCAAAACGGTGTTCGGCTTCAGACACTGCCCTTGGTCGAAGAGGCCGAGGGAACCGGCATGGTCTCCGGTTTAGCCAATGGACTTCTTTCGGGGCGATACCAAGTCCGACTGGAAGTACCGGGGATGCCCAGCGAAGCCCTCGATTTGGAGACGGAGTTTTTGGTAAACCCTCCACAAGACCTTGAAATGCAGGTGTTGGCATCGAATCGAGGGTTGCTCGAGCAAATCGCCAAAGCTACGGGCGGGAAATACTACGACGAATCGCAAGCCGATCGAGTCAGCGAATCGCTCCAGGCCCTGCGAACGGGTAAAATCGAACAATCTCGGACGTTGTTGTGGCAGAGTTATCCATGGTTCTTAGCCGTGATGACCCTGCTTGCCCTCGAATGGTACTTAAGGAAACGAGCAGGGTTCATCTAATGAGTACAACCGTAGCAAGCGTCGATCCAGTGAATCGAAATCTCAGCGGTCCGAATACCCATCGGCAGGAAATCCAAAACTGGGTACGTCGATTCGGACTAAGGCAGGCAGCGATCCTTTTAGTACAGGGTTTAGCGATTGCGATCCTATGCTTGATCGCTTGCGCATCGCTCATCGTCCTGCTCGATACCCTTCGATGGATCGACGATCCGACCCGCTATGTCCTTAGCCTTACCATGTACGGGCTAAGCATCGGGGCTGGTCTTTGGTACGGGATCGCACGATGGTGGCGCAAGGAAGACCCGATCCAATTGGCCAAGCATGTCGAGCATGCCAGTCCGGAACTCAACGAAAGCCTCCTCTCGGCGATCGAACTCGATCAGATACCCGCTGACAAACGTCACTTTAGTCCAGAGTTTCTCTCGGCCATCGAACGCAATGTCGCTTTGCAGTTGCAGGATCTCTCGATACCGAAGATGTTGCCTTGGTCGCTCATCCGGTCGGTAGTTCTGGCTGCACTTGGAGCAATCGCATTTCTTTTGGTTCTATGCGGCTTACCAGGCATGGAGATGCAAACAAGGTTCGCGCGTGCATTCCTGCCATTCATGGATATCCAGAGGCCATCGAAATCCAAGATCCTCGTCTTGACGCCCGCACGCGACGGAGCGACGGTTCCTGAGAACCAAAGCGTGTCGTTTGAAATCGAAGTCCAAGGAGAAGAGACTCAGGAAGCCTTCTTGGAAACGCGTCTTAGCTCGAAAGGACGCTACGCCAAACCCGAACGGATTCCGATGTCGCTACTGCAACATGAGCCACTCAAATATGCGACCGCAGTGGCCGTCGGCAACGAACCAATCGAATACCGATTCGTCACTGGCGATGCGATCAGCTCCTATCGCAAACTCTACACGACTCCACGTCCTAAAGTCAGCCAGTTCCATCAGACCATCGAGTTTCCAGGGTATTCCAAAGTGCCCGCGACGACCCGATCGAGCGATCGAGGAGACCTGCGACTCCTAAGCGGTTCAAAGATGAAACTCGCCATCGACCCATCGATGCCACTGGTTTGGGCTCGATTGACCATCGACGATCTCGACTCTGGTGAGAAGCAAACGATTCCGATGGAGTTCGAATCGGCCTCCAAGCGATGGAGTATCGAGTGGCCCGCGAAAAGGGACGCAAGATACCAAGTCAAACTCGCAGCCGATGTTTCCGGAGCGGATGCTCCTATCGAAAACACCTTCAGTCCGTTCTATGAAATCGATGTGATCGAAGACCAATCGCCGAGCGTCTCTTGGATGGTCGGAGAACAAACGCTCATAGAAGCGATGCCCAGTCCAAATCAAATGTGGATCGTTTCCCCCCATGAACTGGTAAAATTCTCGGCTGCACTGGCCGATGATTTGCCTGGTGCCACCCTACGACAAGAGATCTCAGTCAACCGTCAACCCTACAAGACGTTGGATCTTCCCAAGGACTTGAGCAAGGCAACCGGACAGCAAGCGAACTTTTTGAGCGGCTTGGTCACTTGGACACCGCTCGATGGGGTTGCTGACCCAACGCGCTCGACGGCGAATTGGACATGGGATTTGCTTTCGGAATCCTTGGCTTCTGGCGATGTGGTGACGATTCGAATGGCGGCTAGCGATTCGGCTGGTCACGTCAGTTACTCGATTCCGATCCAGTTGAGTTTGGCTTCGCAGGATTTTGATCGCAATCGCCACCAAGCGTTGTATTTCCGCTCGGTACTTGGACCAGAGCTTCAGAAATTGGCTGATTTGGTGCGTACCAAGCGGGCTGATTTGCGACCAAAGATGTTGCAACTCAAGGATCCGAAGCTCGATGCTCCAACGCGTCGAAACATCTCGCAAGAGATCGAAGATTTTTCCTCGGAGTGGATCAAGTTGTCGGACCGAATCCGAGCCCTTGCGACCCAAATGGTTGGTAAGCTTCCGCGTCCACTGGACCAAAGCGAAACAGAATTTGTACTCAGAGCAGTTTCCAAACTGCAACGCGAGCATGCGACTTCAATAGCTTTAGCGGCCAATCTCGACCCATGGACTCCGATCGACGTGCCAGGTAAGGGAGAGATTGTTCCAGATAAGCTTGCACAGTTGCTGCAACAACAGATCGATCGATCCGTCGCCGCCTTGGACGATGCCGAAGGGAGCACGGCAAGGCTTAGCGAAATCTACAAACAACTGCTTGGCCACGAGTTCCTGACAGCCATGACCAAGGATTTGATGGTGCTCAAGGATCATCAGCGCAAGCAGCTCGACAAGTCCGATAAGCTCGATTTTGCTGGGCTAGTGAGAACTCAAACGATTGCAGACCAGTATGCCGAAGGGGCGATGCAGCTCGGGGCCAAGATGGATCCCTATTTGGCTCAGAACCTGCGCGATCAGTCAAAGAATTTGATGAGGTTCATCGAACAGACACGTCAAGAGATTCGGGACTTGGCGCAAGTCGAACCGAGCGACCAAGCCCTCGCCCAACTCAGACAGCGCGTCGAGCGATCCTACAACGAACTCCATGGACAGCATTGGGCCTTTAATCTCGATGGTGGTCTGCTTTGGAACATTTCCGATGTGCGTCGCGACTTGATCATCCGCGGTGCGGGAGTGGGCAATGCATTGCAGCGAAGCCTTGATACGTTGTCCAAAGCCCTTGAGTGGGGGAGCGACACGAGCCTTGATAGCGAAGTCCTGGGGCGGTTGCGATCGGCGACGCTCGATGAGCTGACCAAGCATACATTGCCGGGTTCCGATCAGATTACCGATCGACGAGACTTCCATCTTCAGCGTAAGCCGGTCGATCCTTTATTCCCTAGCGATATGGGGCTTGCCAGTCGAGCTTGGACAACGGTGATCGAGTCGTGGTTGGAACTTCCGACCGGCACTCCGGAATGGACGAAAATGCGAGACGACCTCAAATCGATCGTACAGGCCTATCGCGTCCTGGAATCGGCCCATGAGTTGCAAGATGTGCGGCTCGTGCTCGATACATTGCGGCGTCAGGAGCAGTACGATTGGCAGACTGCCGAAGGTCGCTTGAGTCACCTGCGACAATGGGACAGCATGAATCATCGACTCGATCTGACCCATGCATGGATGAAGGAATCGGGTTTCCCAGCGCCTATTGCTGACAAGCTCAATGCGATGCGTTGGAACGCAACGTCCAATTCCATAAGGCAAAAGCTCGACCCTCGCCGTTCGGCCAATAACGAAACGATGCTCAATGCAGCACCGGAATTGCAAGAGTTTCTTGGAGAATACGATTCGATTTTAAAAGAGGCACAGCCTACGATCGATGCGGCGAGGAAACTCTTGGCTCGTTTTTCACCAACGGTTTCGCAGCTTGCCCAAGTCGCAGCGGAGAAGACAAAAGCTCTCGAAGAGAAGACCAAGGATCCGGAGACTTCGGCTCAGGAGAATGCACAGCAGCAACAGCAAGTTCAGCAGAGCATCGAGCAATTGCAAGAGGCACTGGTGGAACTCGCCACTCGGCAAGACATCCTCAACGCGGCCCAATTGCAAGCGGCAAAGGACTCCGACCGCGCTTTGAGTATGGTCGATGCGGTACAAGAGCCCATGGCACAGGCCAATCAGCAATTGCTCGATGCACAACAAAATTCGCAAGATGCAAATGCGATCGCGGAGGCTGCCAAAGAGGCTGTGCAAAAGCAGCAGCAAGCTGCGGAAACCTTCGAGACCATCGCCAAGCACTTTGAGCGAGTCGAAGAAGCTCTGGCGAATCCTCAGCCGAGCAACTTGGCTGCTGCCGAGGCCTCACGCTCGCAATTGCAAAAGCAACAGCAACAAGACGCCCTTTCAAATCCTGCGAACGATCCACAGTCCCCGGCACAAAACGAAAAAGCTTCAAATGATTTGCTCGCACAAGCCAAGGATTTGCTCGACAACTACCAAAAAGCCGATCAGCTCAATGAACTTGCAAAGAACTCCCCCGAAGAGCTTCTGAAGCTTTTGGAAGCGGAACTTCGTCGCAACGCTCCGATGCAAAAGGAACTTTCCGACATCTCGAAAGAAAACGTGCGAGATGCAGCGGCGGAACTCAAAAATGCTGCCCAAAAGGAATCCAACTTGGGTCAGCAACTTGAGAACTCCGACACCCAGACTCTGGACGCGAAAGCACTCCAAGCACAGCAACTCAAGACTCTTGCCCAAAACACAGAGACTCTTGCGGCCAACGTGCTCAGCAAGTCGCAAACACCGATTCAGAGGATCAATCAGCCAGAGTTGAATAAGGAGGTCGCCGCGATCACCAATTCTCTCTTGAACGCAGCACGCCAAGCACAAAATGCAGATCCGAACGCTTCGCAGAAATCTCTGCAAGAGAAAACTGAACAATTGGCAAAAGAGGTTCAAAAGGCCCAGCAGCAACTAGGGGCGATCAACCCGAATCTCAACCAATTGGTGGATCAAAACAATTTCAAAGAGGATAAACAAAGGCAAGCGCAATTGACGGAGGCTCAGTCGTCTCAGTCTTTGATGCGAGACCAGCAAATCCGGCAAACCAAAGACTTAGCACGCAGGCGTGAGCAGGTAGCAAATCAATTGACCAAGGAGTCTGAAAACCGAGATCGGGAGTTGCAACAGAAGAATACCGAGCGGGCTAAGGCGATCGAGGCACTGCAAAAGAAACAAGACGACGCAGGTTTGCAGGCGCAGGTCGATCAAAAGACCCGCGAAGTCTTACAAGCCACCCAAAGAGCAAATTCGGCAAAGCAACTTGCACAAGCCGCTCAAGAGATCGCTAACAACTCCAAGCAGATCGAGCAACGAACCGAGCAAGCCCAGCGAGCCAATCTCGACACGCCCAACCCGATGGCCGCCTTGGCCCGCGAACAAATCAACTCTGCCAAGGAACAGCTCGATCAGTTGCAGAGCCAACTCCAAGGACTTCAAGGGCAAGTCAATCAGCCTCCACAGCGTTCGCCTACGGCAGAAGCCTTGGCACAAGGAGAACCCACCCAGCAGAACGTCGAGGGTACGGTCGATCAAGTCGCCGAGCAATTGGCTCGCAGTGCAAGACACGAGGAGAGGCTCAATAATCAAAAGGGTAGTGAACTGCTCACTCAACAGGCCAAGCAAGTTGAACAGAAGGTCAAGGGGGATGTCGATCGCGCATCTGAGCAAATCGATCGAGCTGCCCAGCAGGCCAAGGAGCAATTCAATAATCAGGTTCAGCAAGCTCGTCAGAACGGTTCGCCTCAGCCCCAACGAGCCCCTAACGCCGAGGCTCCCTTGGCGGCTTTGAGCCAAGCCCAACAGAGTTTAGCTCAGCAAGCCGACCAAATCGCCGCCTTAGAATCAGCAAACGCCCAGCCACAAGGTAACCAGCCACAAGGTAACCAGCCACAAGGTAACCAGCCACAAGGTAACCAGCCACAAGGTAACCAGCCACAAGGTAACGAGCCACAAGGTAACGAGCCACAAGGTAACAAGCCACAAGGTAACGAGCCACA
>JBJSXX010000193.1:0-7542 GCA_046086605.1 Pirellula sp.
GGAGTAAGGAGTAAGGAGTAAGGAGTAAGGAGTAAGGAGTAAGGAGTAAGGAGTAAGGCTTATCGCTTACAGCTTACAGCTTACAGCTTACAGCTTATAGCTTATAGCTTATAGCTTATGCCTTATAGCTTATCGCTTACGGGAGTAGGCAGACAGGCCTAGTGCTGGAAGGAATCGACTACGAACGATTTGGGATAATCGTTTTCGAAATGCAAAGACGGGCCATAGGCCCGTGCTACAAAGTGTTTGGTTTGCGTCGTTTAACGTAGCATTGGTTGGATTTTTTTGAGTGCTTGCTCGGTGGCTTGTTCGACAACACTCTGAACACTCACTGGGATTCCCTTGGAGTCGCTCGATTGCTGGGCCGCTTGGATAAACGCCATGATCTCCAAAGACTCTTGGCTTGAAACAGGTGGCTCTCCACCGGCAAAAAATTTAGCGATCTCGACGACCAGCGGTTCATAACCTTCGTACTTGGCATCGTTCTCTAAGAAGTCAGCGCCAAAGACAGTTAGCCCATACCCTTGGGTTCCTGACCGAATGCCGCGAAAGACACCGACTCGGCCATCCTTCCAACGACCCACCACCACATCGGTCCCCTCGGTCTTGGTCCGCGTGACTTCCTCGCATCCGACTCCCATGGCTGTAAAAAGCGCCTCGACGCCATGGATACCGTACCAAGTCAAATCGGTATGGTGGGACTCGAGCGAGCAAGGGCTCCAGGCCTGGGCTCCGAGGATCTTTCGATCGGATTTTTCGCGATATCGATAGATCGTTGGAGTGAATCGCAACGACGAGGATGTGAACCAAGGCGTCTTGTAATGCTCACCGAGCTTGGCGATTGCGATGGCATCCGTCAAATCAGAGGCCAAAGGTTTGTCGATGAAGACCCGTTTGCCTGACTTAAACACTGGGTAAACCTGCTCGAGGTGCTTGCGCCCATCGAGGCTATTGAGCATCACTGCATCGACTTTCTCCAAAAGTGCGTCGATCGAATCGACAATTTGAATCCCTTGAGCTTCGAACTCCTTGGTGTAGTTCGGTACCCGATCGATGCTCGATGGGATATCTGGACTGCCCCCTGGAAATGCAGCGACGATCTTTAATCGAGACATGGGACTGCTGGCCGGTGCCTCCCTCATGATCTTGGAAAACGCTCCGGCATGTGAAGTATCCAAGCCGATGACTCCGACGCGGATGGGGGACTGAGCGTAGGTCATGGTAGATAAGCAAAACAGGCCGATTGCCAGTGCCAAGGAGAAAACAAATCGCATGAGAGGCTCCGCGGAACCAAAGGGTTCAAACTCAAAGTGTAAGTAGATGGATTATTCTTGTGGGCCTTGAAAATACCCACTTCGGAATGCCGACGCCATCGCCTTGGGTACTTCAGCTTCGGCAAGCACCAAGTTGGCTCGGTTCCTAGCAACTTCGGCCTTCATGACCTGTTCCTGCGCGATCGCTTCGGAACGCCGTTGTTCGGCCTGGGCTCGTGCCATTCGTACGTCGGCTTCAGCTTGGTCAGCCCGCAATCTTGCTCCGATATTTTGGCCGACCTCGATATGGGCGATATCGATCGAAACGATCGTGAAGGCGGTTTGATTGTCCAAACCCCGTTTGAGAACGGTTCGGGCAATGAGGTTGGGGTTCTCGAGAACGGCTAGGTGCGTTTCGCTCGAGCCGATCGAACTGATGATGCTCTCACCGACCCGAGCGATGACGGTCTCCTCGGTTGCACCACCGATGAGCTGTTCGAGATTGGTTCGAACCGTCACCCGAGCCTTGACCTTCAACTCGATCCCATTCTTGGCGATCGCTGAGAGGAAACCAGTTGGGCTATAGCGTGGGTCTGGGCAGTCGATCACGCGTGGGTGAACCGAAGTCCGAACCGCATCGAGCACATCGCGGCCTGCAAGATCGATTGCCGCGGCGCGATCAAAGTCCAAATCGATCCCAGCCCGATGCGCGGCGATGATCGCATTGAGCACATTCATGACGTTTCCTTCGGCAAGGTAATGGGCTTCGAGCCGCTCGGTGCTGATCCCCGCGCTTCGATCGATATCCAGCCCAGCTTGGGCTGCCATGATCTTCGCGTTGACGATCACCGAGGATCGAACTTGTCGGAAGTACATTCCGACCAAGCTTGACATGGAGACATCCGCACCGCTCATCATGGCCTGAACCCACAGACTGCCGAAATTCCAAAGCAGTCCTAGGCAGACCAGTGCAGCAAGGGCTGCAAAGATCAGCAAGATCATCAAAAGGGCGCTTTGAGCACTGACCTGAGGGGCTCGCTGTGCCAGAATCAGAAGCGTATCGATATTCATATTGGGGGACTTGATGTGGATGGGCAGAAAATTGACGAACGGACCGAAGCATCTATCTTGCACGAAAACACCGCGATTGTAACGGATATTCCTCCAAAAAACTTCCCGTTGGCTGGTAACCCATGGCGAACCGGACAGGCTTTGGGAGCGTACCAACGGAGGCAATTGGTGCCATACTACTGCCGGAATTCCAGACTTTTCTAATGATTCGACCCGCCATGCTTCCTAGCTTATCCGTTGACTTGTTGCCAAAAATCATGCCGGGAATCTTAGGGGTGACGGATTTCTGGATGGCAAGGTGGCTTACGCCGATTTGGTTTTTGGGGATCGGAGTCATTTTTGGTCTGCTCGCCCTGGCTGCATTCGTGGGGTTGTGCTACCTGCTTTCGAAGATTCCGTTTTTCAATTCGTTGCGTAGCACAGGCCTAGCCCACGTGCTGGCTGGGTTTGCGACATTGGCATCGACCTTTTTAGCCAACCGCTTTTTCGAAGGGGTCTTCTATGCTCCAGGGACGCGGGAGTTTCTCAGGGACGAAGCGACCCTCTTTACCCTTGCGATGGCTCTGCTCTTTGGTGTGTTTTGGTGGGCATTTTTCTATTGCTCGAACCGTCGATTCTTGTTGGAGCTCAAGGCGCTGATTTCCGACGGAGTCGGTTTCTACATGCTTTGCGTGCTTGGGGCCCTGTCGATTGTAGGACTTGCATCGAGTTTCTTGGTCGAGTCGCCCCGCGAGGCCTTTGCAAGCCTGTCGTTTTACCGTGACTCTCTTCTGAACGCTAATCCTGGCACCAAGGAAGAAAGTTTTGTGATCCCCGGGGTTCAGTCCGACGCCGAGGCCAAATTCATCTCGATTCCTTTGAAGTACGACTCGAAGAACTTGCTGGGAGTCCAGTTGAAGTCGGACAAGAATCTACTCATCGGCGATGGTCCTTCGATCGCCGACTTCAAAGGGCCTGGGTTCCAGGTAGAAAACGGAGTGGAGTTTTCTTGGAACCGCTCGATGGGTGCTGAAAAATGCCCGCTACCATTGTTTCAAGGTGCAGAGGTGTGGGTTCAAAACCAAGAAATCGGCGATGCCACCCTGAGCGTCGTTGTTGGTTCATCCCCTGCGGTACCCCAATCGGGAACATTCCTGCTTGCAGGTTTATTCGTCTTTCTGTTTGGACTGCTTTTCTTCTTGATGCAAGCCATCGCTCCGAAGGCATCGGCGATTGCACTTGCGACGGCCAAAAGCGAACTTTCGCAACCACTGCCGCTGTTCCTGATGGTCTTGGTCGGGATCGCCATTTTGCTCTTCGTCTTCCTGCCGTTCATTACGTTCGGTGAGGATATCAAATTCCTCAAAGAGAACGGTATCACGTTGATTCTTGTCGCTTGCACTTTCCAAGCGGTTTGGTCGGCAAGTACCTCCGTCAACGAGGAGATTGAAGGTCGCACGGCGCTGACGCTCCTTAGCAAACCCGTCCACCGCCGGTCGTTTATCATCGGCAAGATGCTTGGCGTGTTTTGGATCGTCTTGTTCATGTTTATGGTTCTTGGATCGATTGAACTCCTGGCGGTGGCCTATAAGCCTATCTACGACGCGAGAGAATCCTCGCTCGAGCAACCCGATTGGCGACAATGCCACTTTGAAATGATGCAAACGATTCCTGGCCTGGCGATGGCTTTCTTCCAAGCAGTGGTCATCGGTGCGATTTCGGTGGCCCTAGGAACCCGGCTCTCGTTTGTGGCTAACTTTGCGATCTGCTTTGCGATCTACATGCTAGGACACCTGACGCCAACGATTGTTGCCAGCGCCGAAGGCGGTCTGCCACTGATTGAATTTTTCTCTCAGCTTATTTCGGCTGCTGTGCCGAACCTGAGCCTATTTTCGATGGAAGCAGCGATCGATTCGGACATCCAAGTCCCTTGGAGTATTTTGGCGAGCGTTCTGCTCTACACCGTCATGTACTTCCTGATGGCTACCTTGTTGGGCTTGTTGCTGTTCGAAGATCGCGATTTGGCGTAATGAAACAACTGGTAGTCTGTTATCCAGTCGAGGATCGGCATTTACAGGCGATTCAGCAAGCGGCTCCCGAGTATCGCTTGCTCGTCGCAGATCAGCAGACGATCCCTGAGTTGATTCATCAGGCCGATCTTTTTGTAGGGCATGCAAAAGTACCCGTGAATTGGGATCAAGTCGCCAAAAGCGGCAGGCTCAAATTCATTCAATCCTCGGCTGCCGGGCTGGATCATTGTCTAGCCCCATCGATCATCGATTCTCCGGTCGTCGTTTGCAGCGCGTCGGGCTTGTTTGCCGATCAAGTCGCCGAGCAAACACTGGCGTTGCTTCTAGGACTACTTCGAGGCATCCCCATCTTTTATCGTCAGCAGCAAAAGCATGAATTTGTACGAAGACCAACCGCGGACCTTCATCACAAGCGAATTGGCATCGTCGGGCTCGGTGGCAACGGTCGGCGACTAGCGCAGATTCTCGAACCTTTTCGAGTATCCATTCGAGCGACGGATTATTTCCCCGAACACATGCCGCCGCAGGTCGAGGAACTCTTGCCCCACACCCAACTGCTGAACCTAGCGGCTTGGTCAGAGATACTTATTCTGACGCTTCCACTGAACGCTTCGACTCGAGGCATCATGAACCGAAGTGTTTTCGATGCGATGCCCAAAGGGTCTTATTTGATCAATGTGGCTCGTGGACAATGTGTCAACGAGGATGATCTGATCGATGCACTCGAAAGCGGTCAAATTGCCGGTGCAGGACTCGATGTTACGGCAGTCGAACCCTTGCCCGCAGAGAGTCGACTTTATGATCAGCCCAATGTGCTTATCACTCCCCATGTGGGAGCCCAGTCGGGTCCCCGCTATGATGACTCGACGCGACTGATCTGCGAAAATCTCAAGCGATATCTGGCAGGCCAGCCTCTGTTTAATATCGTGGACAAAAAACTGGGATTTCCGCATCCAAGTGTTTTGTATCTGCCGGATTAGATCGGACAGATCAATTTTGGTAGAGCTCACTGATCTAACATCGACTGCAAAGATATCGCTGGGGATCATCCTAGCGCTCTTTGTTCTCGCGCTACTGCTACTTGGGCGAATTGCATCTCGATTTGTGGTCTCGGAATCGGAGTTCTTGGTTGCTGACCGCAAGGTCCCCTTGTTGCTGTCAACCTTGGCATTGCTTGCCACGTGGTTTGGTTCCTCGTCGGTGATTGAATCCTCCTCGAAGATGTATCAAGGAGGACTGAGTCTGGTTTTGCTCGACCCGATCGCCTGCGGAGCGACGCTGATCCTCACAGGATTCGTATTTGCAGGACGCTTCTGGGATTCGAAAGCTGCGACGGTTGCAGATCTTTTCCGGAAAGAATTTGGCCCGATGGCTGAGCGACTCAGTTGTGTGATCCAAGTCCCATCGTTTTTCCTGTGGATCGGATCGCAGTTTCTTGCCATGGGACAACTCTTAGCGTCAAGCTTGGACATCCCGTTGGGGATTGCGATTTTGATCTCGTCGGGAGTCACCTTGGGGATTGTCCTGTGGGGTGGCATGTGGGCCGTGACATGGGCCAACTCGGTGATGATCCTCATATCGATAGCCAGCCTGCTAGTTCTCTTTGGTGCCACGAGTTTTGCCATTGGCAAAGGAGACCCGCTCAGGGGGATTCTGCATGTGATTGAATCGGCACCCGAAGGGCATTTGAGACTCGACGCATCGAGTCCGAGCAAGTTTCTGGCGATGGCCAGCGTACTTGTGATTGGTTTGTTTGGGAATGTGCCGGGCCAAGACATCCAGCAGCGGGTCGCTTCGGCTCAAAGCGCCAAGACGGCGCGCTGGATGTGCATCATCGCGGGCATTTTATATTTACTGATTGGTTTGGTCCCCCTTTATCTAGGACTAGCGGCTCGCTGCAATTTCGCAGATCGACTTGAAGGATCCGATTTGCCGATCAATCAGATGGCGAGTCTATACTTGAGCCAGCCGCTTCAGATATTGCTCATTGTTGGGATGTTCAGTTTATGTTTGGCTGTTGCGGCAGGAGCGACACTCAGCCAAGCAGCGATTGTTTCTCAGAACCTAATTAAACCTTGGGTTGGCAAGCAATCCGAGGGGATATGGCTGGCCAGATCGAGCGTGTTTATTGTGATCCTCGGTTCGCTAGCCGTCGCCTACTCGGGCGAATCGATCATGGAATTGCTCGAGTTATCGCTGGTGATTGTGTTGGTGTCGTTGTTTGTGCCGATGGTAATTGCGTTGTTTTTCCCCAGTCCTATTCCGAGACCTTGGGTTGGAATCGTTTCGATGCTCGCTGGGTTTTCCGTATGGCTAATCGGTGTTGGTTTTGAAGACTCTGCGCCGATCCCACCTAGTCTTATCGGGCTCATCGCAAGCGCGATCGCCGGCTACTTAGGAGTCAAACACTCCTTGCGGATGCCACCGATGCACCGCGGGCGACTTGAATCCCCCATGGATCAGGGATAGACTTGGAGTTTTAATCGAACTTACGCTACGCAGCGATTCTTCCTATGCCGGTGGATCCCTCCAAAACCATCTATTACCGCCGTGCTCGGTTCACCACACGGTTGCCCAAGTCGTATCGGTATGCATTGTCCCATTTTTGGTTAGAGGAGCTCGAGCCTGAGTTGTTTCGAGTCGGGATCACCCATTTTGCGACCCGGATGCTCGGTGATTTTGTCGAGTGCGAATTTCAAAAAAACGCCGGTGATCGGATCGAACCGGGAATGCCTTTGGGATGGATCGAAGGTTTTAAAGCTGTATCGGATCTTTACAGTGTGATCGAAGGAGAGTTTGTCGAGTTCAACTCTCTTTTGGCAACCAATCCAACCTTCATGGATCGCGACCCTTACGATCGTGGCTGGCTCTATACCGCAAGGGGCATTCCTGACCGACGGGTGGTCGATTGCCAAGGCTACATCGCAGCCTTGGATGTTGCTATCGATCGGATCCTTTCCCAAGAGCAACAGGAAGAAAAGAAATGCTAACGCCAAGATACATCATGATCGGCGGGTTTTTGGGTGCTGGGAAAACCACGAGCATGTTAAAGGCCGCTGAGTATTTTGCAAGCAAGGGGCTTAAGGTCGGTCTGATTTCGAATGATCAAAGCCAAGGATTGGTCGACACGAATGTCTTGTCTTCGAGCGGGTTTGCCACCGAGGAGATTGCAGGTGGCTGTTTCTGCTGCAGGTTTCCTTCTTTAGTAC
>JBJSXX010000194.1:0-24664 GCA_046086605.1 Pirellula sp.
GACAATAAACCCTGGCGGGCTTAGTCAAATTCCTCGCCGTTGGCTACGGGTTAAACAAGATAGACGCAAAGGCCTCCGATCAGGCCCAGACAGTAAACCCTGGCGGGCATAGTCAAATTCCTCGCCGTTGGCTACGGGTTAAACAAGATAGACGCAAAGGCCTCCGATCGGGCCCCAGACAATAAACCCTGGCGGGCTTAGTCAAATTCCTCGCCGTTGGCTACGGGTTAAACGAACATAAAAAAAGAAGCTCGGCATGAATGCCGAGCTTCATCAATGTTTCGATAAACTAGCTATCGATGGAACGCTTGCTTCAGGAAAGCTTAGTACATGTCGTGGTCGTGCGAGTGACCACCCTTCTTGTCATCCTTGGGCTTCTCTGCAATCAGAGCATCGCTGGTCAAAAGCAACGTCGATACCGATGCTGCATTGGCAAGAGCCGTGCGAGTCACCTTCGTTGGATCGATCACACCCGCCTTGACCAAGTCCTCATAGACTCCGGTCAACGCGTTGTAGCCAATGTTGCCCTTGGCCTCAGCAACCTTCGAACAAACGATTCCACCGTCTTGACCTGCGTTGGCCGAAATCATCGTCAAAGGTGCACGGCATGCACGCAAAACAATGTTGTAGCCAGTTAGCTCGTCTTGCGAGAGGGAATCTGCAGGGGTGACCTGCGTCGATGCTCGGAGCAACGCGACACCACCGCCAGGAAGAATGCCTTCTTCGATCGCTGCGCGAGTTGCATGCAAAGCATCCTCAACGCGAGCCTTCTTTTCCTTCATTTCGCTTTCGGTCGCTGCTCCTACATTGACCTTCGCAACACCACCTGCGAGCTTAGCAAGTCGCTCTTCGAGCTTCTCGCGATCATAGTCGCTGCTGGTGTTTTCAATTTCACGGCGAATCTGATCGATACGAGCCTTGATCTCGCTTGCCTTGCCAGCTCCCTCGATAATCGTCGTGTTGTCCTTGTCGATGATGACCTTCTTGGCACGTCCGAGATCTGACAGGGTCAACGCATCGAGCTTCTTGCCCAAAGCTTCGAAAACTGGAACCGCACCGGTCAAGATACCGATGTCTTCCATCATCGCCTTGCGGCGATCACCATAACCAGGAGCCTTAACGGCCGCCACGTGGAGCGTTCCGCGCAGTCGGTTGATGACCAAGGTCGCCAAGGCTTCGCCTTCGACGTCTTCCGCGATGATAAGCAAAGGCTTGCTCTGCTGGACAACTTGCTCAAGAACTGGAACGATTTCTTTGATGTTCCCAACCTTCTTTTCGTATACCAAGATGTATGCATCTTCGAGGATGCATTCCATGGTGGTCGCATCGGTAACGAAATAGGGAGAGAGGTAACCTCGGTCGAATTGCATCCCCTCGACGAATTCGAGTTCGTCATGAAGACTCTTGCCTTCGTCGACCGTCACAACACCGTCCTTACCGACGCGCTCCATTGCATCGGCGAGCAAGTTACCGATGGCTCGGTCGTTGTTTGCTGCGATCGAAGCGACGTTGGCCATCTCGGCCTTGTCCTTGATCTTGATCGACATCTTCTTAAGCTTCTCGGTAATGTCTGCAACGGCTTGCTCGATTCCAGCCTTCATCTGAATCGGGTTCACACCGGCCACTACAGCCTTAAGCCCTTCGTTGAAAATGGCTTCAGCCATCACTGTTGCGGTGGTTGTTCCATCGCCTGCGACATCGCTGGTCTTGGAGGCAACTTCGCGAACCATACGAGCGCCCATGTTCTCGTAAACGTCCTCGAGATCGATTTCCTTGGCGACCGTTACACCGTCTTTGGTAACCGTTGGGCTACCGAAAGACTTTTGCAAAATAACATTACGGCCTCGTGGTCCGAGCGTTACCTTGACTGCCCGTGCTAGCTTACCGACACCACGTCGGATCGCTTCGCGGGCTTCCTGATCAAAAGCAATGATTTTTGCCATAGTATAAGAATGCTCCTTGATGAAATTCTTCGTCTGATTTTGGTTGAGGGTTAGCCGAGGACCGCGAGGACTTCGGATTCGTTCATCAGCAGGTACTCTTCGCCATCGACTTCAATCGACTCCCCTGCATAACTCGTAAACAGAACGTGATCGCCAACCTTGACCTGGAGTTGCGAGCGACTGCCGTTCTCCAAAACACGTCCGTCCCCGACACTGATCACCTTGCCTCGGGTAGGTCGATCCTTGGCGCTGTCGGGCAAATAAATGCCACCGACGGTTTTTTCCTGGGACTCTTGACGCTGAACCACGATTCGGTCCCCTAGTGGAACCAATTTGACCTTACTCTTCTCTTTAGTTGCAGCCATCTACAAAAACTCCAAAGGCTAAACGACGGTAGGAATACGCCAAAAAGGCATACAGAAACGTTTCCAACTCAAAAGAGCAACTTGCGTGCCACGAAAAGCTCGCCGGTTTTTTCCTGTAGGAAAATGCCCTCTATGTGGGACTTTGCCCCTTTGTTTTGTATGGAATGTTAGCCAAAATACAGACCGCTTTCTCAATTCTTTCCGTCAAAGGGCCAACCGATGCCGTTGCGTGTGACTTGCCAGTGCGGGGTGGCTTTAAATGTCCCCGAAACGATGGCTGGGAAAGGGGTTAAGTGCCCCAAGTGCCAAACCGTCATCGCCGTTGGAACCCAAGCCAAACCCGCCGCGACACCCAAGCCCGCTGCGGCTAAGCCTGCTGCGGCCAAACCCGCTGCGGCAGCAAATCCGGCAAGCTCGAACAAGGCTCCTCAGGACGCAATGTCCAAACTTCTTGACTCTGCAGGCCTAAAGAAGCGGGAAGGAATATTCTGCCCATCCTGCGATCGATCGCTACCACCCGGTACAGCCATCTGCGTCGGATGCGGATACAGCCTCGAAGCTGGCTCGAAAATCGAAGGCTTCGAAGTCGAAACCAAAGAATTTGGGAACAAAAGACTCGTCGAAGCCGCCGAGATGATGGCTCGCGAAGCAGAAACAGAAAGCCGACTCCTCAAGGCGGGAATGCCTTGGTGGATGATGACCGCAATCATCTTGGCAGTTGTGTTCATGATGACGGCCATCCTTCTAAAAATGGACGTCAAAACCTCCGGAAATGTTTCGAGCGTTCCTCTGATCGCCAAACTTCAGTCGGCTAACTATCTCCCCGTAGTCGCCTTCTCGGCAGGAGGCGGTGCCTGCCTCGTGGCCCTATTTGCCCTGCTGGCAATCCAAGGTACCGCCTACAAGGAGTCGATCAAAGAAGGCCTGCTTTGCTCGCTGACGATCGTCTATTCGTTCTACTACATGTTCTCAAGACTCAAAACACGGAGGCTCGGCAACACGGTACTGATCTTTTGGATTTCGGCGATCGTCGCAGGAATTTGCCTAGGCTACTCCCTGCCAAAAATCTAAAAAACCGACAAAAAACCTTGCCTCTTAACGCGCAATATCAATTGCTTGGATCAGGGGCTTGGTTTACCCTTAGACACTCGCTTAAGCGTTTTTTTGATCCGTTCCTTTTTTGTTCTAGTAAGGATGTTCGATGGCCACCTATCGGCGTATCAATGTGATGGACAATGGCGGCGTCCACGTTGTCCATTTCGTAGATAAAAAAATTGTGGACTCGGCAACGATCGAGCAACTCGGTGATGAACTCACCGGCTTGGTCATCAACGAGAAGAAGAACATGCTCCTGCTGAATTTCGACTCGGTGGAGTTCATGTCCAGCGCGGCGTTAAACAAGCTCATTTCGCTCAACAAGAAAGTCAAAGACGCGGCCGGACAACTCAAACTCTGCTGCCTTAGGCCCGAAATCGGCGAGGTCTTCAAAATCACTCGCCTAGATCGCGTGTTCGATATCCGCAAAGACGAAGCAAGCGGACTATCGGCTTTCAAGCTCTAGCGTTCTTCTACCCTGGACAGGTTGCTGATGAACAGTCGACCACCGATGTGGAAATGCGATAAGACGATTCCGAGCGACCTCGACGCAGGGCACGCATCGATCGATGAATTGATGAGTGCCCTCGAGTCGGCAGGTTGGGAAGGCCGTGATGTATTCCACATTCAAATGGCAATCGAAGAGGCCGTGGTCAATGCCATCGAACATGGCAATAAGCGCGATGTCTCAAAGACAGTCCATGTAGTCTTCATCGTCGATGCAGAATCCGCTGAAATGACCATTACCGATCAAGGGCAAGGCTTTGATCACCACAACGTCGCCGATCCAACCCAAGACGAGCGATTGGATCAACCACGCGGACGCGGTGTACTGCTGATCCGAGAGCTCATGAGCGAGGCTCGATACAACGAAAAAGGCAATAGCGTCTGGATGCGAAAAGTTCGATCAAAAGACGAACCCGAAGCAAGCTAGAGGAAAGCTAATTGTCGATCTCCGACCGATCTGCTTTGGCCCTCGTTCCCAAAGCCTGCCAAACTTGCACGTCGATATTGTTGCTGATGGTCTGAACGCTCCCGTCCATCAAACATGAATTGACCAAGCCTCCATGGTGACTTCGCGACGTTAGCACCGCATAGGAAGGTCGAGTCGTGCTCTCCCCCTCAGCTTGCGAGTTGTAGTCGATGTTGTATCGCACTCCATTAAAAATAAATGGAACAACCGTATTGGGGGCCAAAGTCACCGTAAATCCACTGTGATGGGCATGCCCACTGGTCCACTCACATCGACCAGTTCCTGTCCCGTCGGGGAAAATCCGATCCTTGCGTCCCGAATCGGCAATCGCCGCTACCTCAGCAATCGTCGTAGGCATCACTGTTGTAGGAGGACCCGCGTTGCGCGTGTAAGCCTGCCAAGCATGAACCTCGCTCGACCACAAAGTTCGACTCAGTCCGTCAGTGACCGAAGCCAACTTGAGCGTTGAATTTGCATGCGTAACACCATCCCCTCCTGTGTTGCTGCTCGGGTCATAGACAAACCAAGTCCCTAGGTTGAACCCGTAGGTAGTCGGGTAGAGAAACATCGCACTCGTGCTGCCAGTTGCCGCAGTGTCACGAGGGATATCTCCGCGTGGATCCGACGGACAGACATAAGTCGGCACCCGATAATAATTCAGAATCGGATAATTGCTCCATCTGACGCTCAAGTTGACTTGATTGGCCAGGTTGTTCTGCTCCAAGTACGGTAAAAGCCGTCCATGAATACTCCATGATGCATTGGTTGATATCGAAGGGATAATGCATGCACTCGGAGGAATCCGCTTGGTCGCCGCCTCGTAATTCATCATCGCCAAGCCAATCTGCTTGAGATTATTCGAGCATGACATACGCCGCGCAGCCTCGCGCGCCGCTTGAACCGCCGGCAAAAGCAGTCCGACCAGCACTCCAATGATCGCAATGACGACCAACAACTCCACCAAAGTAAAACCCAAGCGACGCACTCGATTGACCATTTTCACTTGACCTACATCCCGATAGACTCCCCCCTGCCGCGAAATGCTTCACAGGGGTCACCTAAGACATCGTCCAAGTTTGATCGACCAAACACCTAGAGCAAGCCGTCGGACAAAACTTGACAACCTAGGCCATCCTAGGGATAGGTTTTTGTCCACGGAGTCTCGGCTAGCTAGTCTTCGCCCGGATCAAGAAGATCCCCTTCGTGAAGCAGTCGGAAACCTTTCTGGGCCAATGTATCCAAGGCCGCTTCGGGATTGTCCACCGAGATTGCAATCGCCGATCCTCCCGAGCTGCGACCTAGGAGAGGATAAGCCCTCACGATGTTGATCTCGGCTTGGAGCAGTGCAAGGCAAATCTCTTGAAAAGGCTGTCCGGACTCGGGCAACTCCACTCCGATGCAATCACTCTCAAAAACCGACAATCCGGCCCGTTCAAACGTCTCTCGACCCGTCTCGGGGTTCCTAAGCAGAAATCGGACCAGCGCGCAGTCGGATGAGTCATTGATGGAAAATCCCAAAATACGATTTCCCGATATCTCGAGCCGTCGTACCACATCGAGCAACTGACCGACGCGATTTTCTAGGAAGACGGTAAACTGCCTAAGGGTCGGATAATCTCGTCCCCGCATCGTATGATAAGTCGGTCCTGAACCCTCTGAACTGCTCATCCAGATCCCTTTCTTGGTGTGCTTGAATCCCTCGCCTATCCAAAAAGCATATAACAACCATCGGCAAATGTCACGAACTTCGTTGAGGATCCTAGGATTCCTCGACCGAATAGCTGTCATCCAAGGAGAACAACAGCCTTGCTAAACGGAGATTGGATCAAGTTTTTCAAAGGATTTGTCAAGCACCCGTCGGCCGTCGGGGCCATTGCACCAAGTTCCAGACACCTTGCCTCCGAGATGCTTCGACGGATCGAATGGAACCATTGCACTGCCATCGCCGAGATCGGGCCCGGCACGGGCCCCTTCACCCAAGCGATCTTAAATCGCTGTGGCAAGAACACGCGGTTCTTTGCCGTCGAGATCGATCCTGAGTTTGTAACCCATTTGAAACGACGATTCCCAATGGCCGATATCGCTCAGGCAGATGCATCCGAACTCAAGGCCTTGTGCATGGAGCGACAAATCGCCCAGCTCGATGCACTCGTCAGTGGCTTGCCATGGGCCGTATTCCCCGAAGAACTTCAAAGAAAAATCCTTGTTGCGATTCTCGATTCCCTTAGGCCAAATGGCAGGTTCTCAACGTTCGCGTACCTGCACGGTTTGCCACTGCCTGCAGGTCAAAGATTTCGTCGTTTGCTCAGAGAGAATTTTCGCTCAGTAGAAACAAGCCCAATTCTGTGGAGGAACTTGCCACCGGCGATCGTCTACCACTGCCAGAAATAGCCACCCTGGGCGAATCAATCGATATTTCGCTCCAGATGGTGCTCTTTTGCAATCGATTCGTAGTAGGCTGGCCTGCGATCCGCCCATCGATCAATCACATGCTCTTTGGGAACCCGCACGAGTCTTTTGTTTCTGGCCTTGTTGCAGTCGATCGTCGCACGAAGAACCTGCTCATTCTCGTTGGGAGCATCCGCGATGGGATTCCCATTGGGATCGCAGATGCGACTGTTTCCGATGAACCGAAAACCGCGTTCGGTGCCTACACGATTGACACTCATGAAATAGACATTGTTCTCAAGAGCTCTTGCGTTAGGAAGATACTTCGCAAAGGTATCTGCGCCCGGCGGCCAATTCGTCGGTAAGACCAGCAGATCGGCACCATCGAGTGCTAGACACCGCGAGGACTCGGGGAAGGAACCATCGTAGCAAATATGCATGCCGATTCGCATCGAATCGGCATTGGCAGCGCGGTAGAGATTCTCACCCTGAGTGGTAAATCGATCGACCCCAAGGTATGGCAAGTGGACTTTGCGATACGTCGAGATCACGCCTGTTGGACCCACAAGCACACAACTGTTGTAAATGGAATCTTGAGGACCAAGTTCCAGCAGTCCAAAGACCACGTGCATGTTCCTGGATTTGCAAACCCGAGTGATCGCATCGGTCGCCGGTCCAGGGATCGACTCGGCATGGGGACGCGCTTCTTCTAGACTTGCGAAACAGTATCCGCTGAGCATGCATTCGGGAAAGACCACCAAATCGGCGTTTTGAACATCTTGATGTTCGAGCCACAGTAGCATTCGCTCGAGGTTCGCCTTGGTATTGGCAAACTCGACGTGCGTTTGGATTCCACAGATGGTCTTAAGTAGGCCTGTTTCGTTTGCATGCGATGAAGTGCTCATGGACGACTAATCTAGCACCAAACCCACTGAATCGCAACGGTTCGCTTGCAGGCGCTTGCGGGCTAACATCCAGATGATTTACTCTTGGCGACTCGAAGCGGTTTGATCAAATCCAACGAGTACAGAGCGTTTGGCAAGACTTCGCACTCGGCCCAGCAGCCTGGGCATTTTCCGACCCATTGGCGCTGCGACTGAGCACTTGCCGATTGCCAAAGCTCCGAAAAAGGCTTGTCGCGAAGATTCCCCACGATCTTGATATTGAATTGGCATGTCGGGATATCTCCATTCGGAAAAATTCGCAAATGCGAATTAAGGGCAACGCATGTTGGATTGCTAAAGGTGGTCGAATCAGGATCACTGAGCAATCGCTCTTGGATCCCTTTGAGATAGTAGGACTTCGCGAGTCTAGCCCACCATGGCAAAGACTTTAGATCCGCTTGCACACCGTCAAAGAGTCGTTTCAATTTCGAGCCGTCGATTTGTCCAAACGTGGTGAATTGACCAACCTGTTTTGGAGCCACATCGCCGTTGCGTTCGACCGAGTACGTTGCGATTGAATCATAGGCCATGGTTCGCGCTTGTCGGCTAACAACACACACCTCCGGCGTGTAACGTTAACCGAATCGACCTGTGACGTAGTCCTCGGTCTCGCTGAGAGTTGGTCTTGTAAATATCGTCGAGGTCTCGGCCATCTCTACCAATCGCCCAAGATACATAAACGCCGTGTGATCGCTGATGCGAGAAGCTTGCTGCATGTTGTGCGTGACGATCAAAATCGAATACTCACCCCGCAAGCGATCGATCAAATCCTCGATTTTGCCCGTCGCGATCGGATCTAGCGCCGAACAAGGCTCATCCAAAAGCAAAACCTCCGGATCGCTTGCAATCGCCCGAGCGATGCACAATCTCTGTTGCTGCCCACCCGAAAGGCTCAACCCCGATTCATGCAACCGATCTTTGACCTCGTCCCACAAGGCAGCACCCCTTAGGGATTGCTCGCAGACCTGCGATAAAATCGTCTTGTCCCGCTGGCCATCGATCCGAAGTGGATAGACAACGTTCTCAAAAATACTCATCGGGAAAGGATTGGGCTTTTGAAATACCATCCCCATCCGCTTACGCAATTCAATGACATCGACCGAAGGTGCAAAAATCGAATCGCCATTGAGCTGCATGTCACCCTCGATCCGAACCGATTCAACCAGATCGTTCATACGATTGACACTGCGCAGCAACGTCGACTTGCCGCAACCACTCGGGCCTACCAACGCCGTAACGAGCCCTTTGACGATCGGCATGCTGATGTTGTACAAAGCCTGCTTGCGCCCATAAAACAAACTGAAGTCCTTGATCGCGACAACAGGCTCGCGTGAAAGAACCTCGGGGTGTATGACCGACTCGAACGTCTGTCCATCAGCGATCGCTTTGAGTCTATTCATGGAAAAGCTTTCTAGAACTGGCTCGTTTCAAACCGCTTGCGCAACGTTGCCCTGAGCCATATCGCAGTCTGGTTCAGTAACGTTACGATCGCCAAGAGCAAAAGCGTTGCAGTAAAAACCATCGGCTTGGCCGCCTCGCTATTTTGACTTTGAAATCCCAAGGAGTATATCTGAAAACCCAAATGCATAAACGATCTGGAGCCATGAAGAAACGGAAACTCGCCATCGAGTGGAAGCTCCGTCGCAAGCGGAATCGCACCCACAAGCATCATCGGTGCGACCTCCCCTGCCCCTCTGGCCATCGCCAAAATAAATCCCGTGATGATCCCAGGTCTAGCAAACGGCAAGACGATCCTGTGGATCGTTTGCCATTTACCCGCACCACACGCATACGAACCCTCGCGAAGCGAATTGGGAACCGCCGAGAGGGCCTCTTCGGTCGCAACAATCACTACCGGTAAAGTCAATAGAGCCAAAGTCAATGCAGCCCAAAGCAAACAACCCTTACCAAACGTCGGGTTCGGTAACTGTGCCTGATAGAAACCCTCAAAATGAGGCGACTTGATCAGCAACCATACTATCCCGACAAGTGTCGCAAGCCACAGCAAGCCTCCTCCCCATCGAAGCGTCGATCGAAACGGCGATCGCCTAGCTTCTGCTTGACCAGATAAAACCGATACAGCGAACGAGATCAATCCCAATAGCGCCAAGCCGGCTAAAGCAGAGAACCACGCAGCGCTTGGCCAAGGCGTAAAGCCCGCCTTCTTGGGTCCCCCGTCGATATACCCTCCGACGATGTAGCAGAAAAATGACAATCCAAAAACGCCATACACAATGCTCGGCACGCCCGCGAGATTATTGATGCTGATTCGAATCGCACTCAGTAGCCAACCACTCTTGGCATACTCTCGCATGTAAAGTGCAGCAAGGACTCCAAAAGGTATCACGGCCATAGACATGATGATCGTCATGACCACTGTACCCCAGATCGCTGGAAAGAAACCACCTTCCATCCCCGCCTCTCGCGGATCTCCTGAGAGAAACTCCCACCATCGACTTGCATAAACTCCAAGTCTCTGAAAGAAGCCCAATCGGTTCGGAGGAAAAAACCGAACGATATCGGCCAGAAGGATCGAATGCTCCTGCAAACCAGAAACCGAACACTCTTTATCACCCAGTCTCCGTATCCATAGCCGACGCACCGACTGGTTCGGACTTTCAACTTTACACAGCACATGCCCCTTACCAACGGACTCGACCGAAATTTGCGGCGATGTGATTCCGGACTCATCGCCCAGCAACTTGGTCAAGCCTCGAACATCCGTCAGTTTGCCCGCTGAAAATTCCGACCAATCCATGTCAAGCTTACCAAGCTCTTGACCGATCGGGAGCTCAAAGAGGATGCTCCGCTCGGCTCGCTTTGACTCAAGCTCAGCAATCTGCTCATTGATTTTTATCATCGCCTCGTCGGCACTTTGATTGCATTGAGCAAGATGCTCAAGAGCCCGTTTGGCTGCCGGACTCACCCCTTCCAAAGAGCCTGTTTCCATTGCCTTTTGCAAGTCAACCTTTTCGGCCAACTCCACACGTCGAACACCCAAACGCGCTTCGGCAATCTGATGATCGGTTCGCTTGAGTTGGTTTTTCGCAGAAGCCAACTCGCGATCGATTTTGGAAGTCTCGCTTAAACCTGCTGCAACTTGCTTCGCAAATTCCTGGGGTGTAGATTTTGTCCAAGACAACTCCTTGGGAAATCCGTAAAGGTTCCCCCACTCCTTACGCTCCACGAGCCAAAGATCTGGATCGGT
Organism: Pirellula sp.; assembly: GCA_046086605.1. Taxonomy (GTDB): domain Bacteria; phylum Planctomycetota; class Planctomycetia; order Pirellulales; family Pirellulaceae; genus JBKCUI01. The sequence continues at coordinate 10,917 of JBJSXX010000194.1, forward strand.
CCAAGGTTTCTCTTCCGAGAGTTCCAAACTCGATACGTATGCAAAATGACGATTCGAAACATCGTAGTTGCCGGTACGAAGATAGAGTTTATCTTGTCCATCGACACGTTGCTTGGTGTAAAGCTCACCTCCAAGAATGCTGCCGTCGCTTTTGCTATAGATCGAGTAACTTCTTGGCCATAGAGTCCATAGCCCCTGCCATAGCACAAACGCAAGTAGCGATAGGATCATTAAACAAGCGATCGCAAACATCCCCCCGGAGAGCCAAACCATCGGTTCTCCCTGAGCTGCGATTCGGGCTTGTGCACTTCGTTTCGAATCGGTGCGGATCATAGCTGATAGGCCCTCTTGCGAAAACGCATCCGAACCCATTCGGCCAATGTGTTTGCTACCAAGGTAAAGATGAATAACAACAGAGCCGCTAAAAACAGAGTGTGGTAGTGCGTTGAACCGCGAGCCGCCTCAGGCAACTCCGTGGCAAGTGTCGCCGACAACGTTCGATAACCATTGAATGGGTTCCAATCGATCAATGGCGTATTTCCAGCAGCCATCAGTACCACCATCGTCTCACCAATGGCCCGCCCAAAACCGATCATCAGCGCACTGAAAAGTCCACTCATGGCCGTCGGCACAACCACTCGAATCGTCGTTTGCCATACCGTAGCTCCACAACCTAGCGATGCACTGCGGAGATGCTGAGGTACCGACTGCAAAGCATCGTCTGCCAAGGTATAAATCAAGGGAATGATTGCAAAGCCTAAAATTCCTCCGACCAAAAGTGCATTGCGTTCCTGATAAGCGCCCAAGAGTCCTTGACGAGAATCGAATTCCAACCCGCTAAGCAATGAAGCGATCGTACCCGAGAGTAACAAAACCAGGACACTAGCCAAGCAAAAGAGGATCGTTAACCAAAGAGCACGGCCTTGTAACCCAAGACGCTCAGATAGCCAATCAAGCGATGAGGACAAAGGATTTGAAAAGAGCCACAGAACCACCAAGACCGAGGGCGAAATCAGCAATAGAAACCAACCTGGCCAACTCGACATCTGTGGATCACCCAGCCAAGCTTGCATGGATGCACCAAAAATCCAACGCTCAATAGGTCCAGAAACCCAGGCAGATAAAAGGATCGCCGTCGGAGGAATCAAAAACATCAGCGGCAATCGATACTTACGCAACGGTATCGCTCTGTCGGTTGGTATCAATATCCAAAGATGGGCCGCAAGCAAAAACAGGAACACCGTCAAGGCAACCGAAAACAATATCCAAAACAAAGAGTCCCTCATGATCGGTGCCAACACCATCGCACCGATAAAACCTAACACCACACTCGGCACACTGGCCATGAGTTCAATCAATGGCTTGAATCGACCTCGCCACGAAGCACTCAGAAACTCACTCCCAAAGATCGCTGCTAGAATCGCAATCGGAGCTGCGATCAACATCGAGTAGAAGGTGGCCTTCAGCGTTCCAAAAACCAACGGGATCAAACTGAACTTAGGCTCACCTTCGCTACTTCCAGTACTGCTTTGCCAAACATAGTTCGGTTGCTCGTACCCTTCATACCAAAGGGGTTTGAAAAAGCTCTCAAGCGACGCCTCGGGATACTCGCTGTCGAGTTCCAAACGCCGGATACCCGAATTGCTACAAAGAAGCAACTGTCGACCCGACTTGGAAAATCGGAACTGTTCGTCCGACTTTAACTCAACAGACTCCAGCTTGGCGATCAAACGCTCAGACGTCACATGAATGACACTCAGCCCGCCAACCTTGTCGGCAACAGCAACCAATCTCTGTGTTGGACTCGATGCAATCGCGCGGATCGACGCGTCGGAGCAGCCTATTTTGTGGATGGTTCGCAACTCCCGTCCCGATTCGCTCGTCGTTAGCGACACCGCCTCAAGCTCGCCACTTTGATTGCCTAACATCAACGTCGATCGACCGAGCAAAGGTTCCGTCGCCGAAAGTGCGCTCAACTGAGCCGTGAGCGTTTTATAGTTTTCTACTCGCTTGAGCGTTCCCGATCCTTCTGGACTCCAACGACTAACAGATCCAGTTGCATCCACGCTTTGGAGCGAATCCCACAAACCGCTGAGCATCAACCCCTGAATCGTGGGCTGAGAATCAAGCTTGGTTTGCCACATTTGCACGCTCTGTTTAGGCTCGGATCCCAAGCCACCTGCCTGACGCTCAAATTGCCCCATGGCAAGCTCACCCGCTGCACTGCTTGCCCAAGCACCTTTTTGAGAGGAAGCCATCAGCGATTCATCGGTCTTAAACACCCAATCGATATTTTCTATGGCACCGCTATGCACAGGGATCGGATCGAGATACAAAGCACCTGCAAAGGACACCTTGCGTATCAGCCCCTCAGAGGTCGCGCGGTAGATGGTCTGATCTCGTAACACAGGCAAACCATCTCTAGCATCGATCTCTTGTGCAAGCTCCCGATCCAGATCCGACTTGGAAGCAAAATTAACATCGATCGTGCAAAGGACGATCCGAATCGAACCATCTTCTAAGCCCAACAGAACTGAGGACTGCTGGTCGTCGATCCTAGCCGCAGTCGCTCGAATCGGTTTGCTACCTTCAGCAACACTCGGAGGCGTCGATCTTTGGATTTGCTCTCCAGTGGCAAGGCAATAGACATCCAAACTTTGGTCAGGTCGCACCAACCAAGCCAATTCGCAATACTCATCGGATCCGAATGCGAGAAACTTACCAACTGCTTCATTACCGACTGCTTCACTACTGAGTTTCGATAGCGAGATTTCCGAAGCTAGATCGATCCGACTATTTCGAAACAGAGGTAAGACGTTTGCCAAGAGAACCAACACGACCAACAACACGACGATGATCGTTCCGATGCCACCAATGGTGATCACCCCGCGTGCAATGCGATCAGCCCAGTAGACCCTTGCACGCGAAGAGCGATCGCGCCGATAGACGCTTCGATTCGCGGTGGGTTGTTCTTGGCTCGATTCGGTACTAATGATGATCGCCCGCGTTGCGGTAAAATGGAGATCTTAAGGGTCAATGCCTAGGATCTTCAAGGCCTTGGCAGCCGTCGCAGCGTCAACCGGAAACGATCCTTCCTTGACGACCAACTCCTGACCCTCTTTGCTGAATATAAACTTAATGAACTCACGACGCACCGGATCGAGCTTCGTACCGGGCTTGTGGTTGATCGCCAAGTACAAGTAACGTGCTAGCGGATAGTCTCCGCTATATGCGTGCTCAGCGGTCGGCGGAAAGGCCTTTTCTCCAGGTTTCGAAGCCAAGGCGAGCGTTTTTACCGAGGCGGTTTTGAATCCGACTCCGCTATAGCCGATTGCGAATTTATTTTCACCTACCGACTGAATCACCGCAGTCGAACCTGGTTGCTCGTTGACCAAGTCCCGGTAATCGCCGTTTCCAAGCACCTTCTCCTTGAAAAAACCGTAGGTACCAGACGCGGCGTTTCGTCCAAACATCGCAATGTTGGCTGATTCATACTCGCCTGAAAGGCCCAACTCTCCCCACTTGTCGACCGCTCCACCACCGAGTTTGCGGGTGCTAGAAAAAACCGAGTCGAGTTGCTGCAACGATATCTCAGAAATCGGATTATCCCGATGGACGTAAATCGCCAACAAGTCGATCGCTGTGGGAATCATCATCGGTTTGTAGCCAAACTTCTTCTCAAAGTCCGCAATTTCATTGCTCTTGGCATCCCGACTCATCGGCCCGAAACTCGATGCACCCTCGATAAGCGCCGGCATGGCCTTCGAAGACCCCTGCCCCTCAACCTCCGTACGAACTCCCTTGTAGTGCGTCTTGAACTTCTCAGTCCAAAGCAACATCAGTGGATTCATCGAATCCGAACCAACACTCTTGAGTTGCCCCGAGACTCCTGGCACGGGCTTGTAAGGCTTCAAGGAAGCGTGGACCGCAAGCTGCCCCCGGGACTCAAGGACCAACAAACAGAGTGCAAGACCCCAAAATGCAAGGACTCCGAGTCCCCCCCCGCGATGGAACATTCTTAGCGGCAGTATCAAGGTAGAACTTAGTTTCTCTCGCATGGAAATCCTCGTGGGAATCGACTATCTTCTATCTCATGGTAGTTCCAGAATCGTCGAAGCAGATTTTGATGCAAGCCCGGCAAGTGGAACAGTCGACCAATATGAAGATTACGCAAAGAATTGATGAACGAAAACGAAATGAAATCCTCGATAACTTACTCGGCGGTCCTAGAATCTCTCGGTGGCCCTTTCGTTCTTTGGGGATCTCTCCAAGAGAGCATGCAAGCGGCCGCCGAACTGGGTTTTGATGGGATCGAGATTTTTCCTCCTGGCCCGGAGTACTTCCGCCAACACGATCTTCAAGGTCTCTCCGCACAGTTCGGGATTCAAATCGCAGCGATTGGAACCGGGGCGGGTTGGGTGCGACACAAGCTCTCCTTGGCAGATTCAGACAGCTCAATCAGGTCGCAGGCCCTGGTGTTCCTCGAGTCGATGCTCGATGTGGCCACCGAACTCGGTGCCCCTATGATCCTCGGTTCGATGCAAGGCCGATCGAGCCCCGGGGTGCCAAAGCCTCTTGCCAAACAATATCTCCGCCACGGGCTCGAACATCTCGACACCCACGCTAAAAAGATAGGTGGCAAAATCCTCTACGAACCGCTGAATCGCTATGAAACCGACCAGTGCAACACGCTAGCGCAAGGCTCGGCGATGATCCGAGGCCTGTTCTGCACCCAACTGCTCGCCGACTTGTTCCATATGAATATCGAAGAAGCCGACTTGGCAGATTCGATCCGCAAGGCAGGTACGGCGATCGGACATGTCCATTTTGCCGACAGCAACCGACAAGCGATCGGACTTGGACACCTCTCGGTCAGTCCATTGATAGATGCTCTGCGGACGATCGGCTACAGCGGCTATCTCAGCGCAGAAGCCTTCGCCTTACCAGACTCTTACCAAGCCGCCCATCAAACAATTCGCTCATTTGAAAAATACGCAAAAGAAAACTAACTCATCGTACCATGCGCGTCAAAACTTAAGATCTCAGAGTTTTGATGAAGTCTCCCAAGCCCTCAGTGCCCTCGATGCCTCTGTGTTTTCGATCTCCGAGTCCCTTGCAAAACAATTCAATGACTCGCCCCAAAACCGCCACCACCGGGAGTCAGAATCCGGATTCGATCACCCGGCTGGATCCGTAACTGGCATGACCCCTGCAACCGCTGCTTATTGCCATGATGATCAATCCACCAGTTCTCCCCTTGCAAACCCGCTTGGCCTCCTGCCAATCCATAAGGCACCGAACCATTGCGCCGACTCGTCACTAGAGATACCTCAAGTGTTTCGAGCGCCATGATCTCTCGCTCCATTCCAGATCCGCCTCGATACAAGCCTTGGCCTCCACTGCCACGCCGAATACCAAACCGCATCACACGCACTGGATAGCGACTCTCTAAGACCTCGACATCCGTCAGCCGTGTATTGGTCATGTGCGAATGAACAGCATCAGCCCCCGGACCGTACTGGCCAGCTCCAGTCCCCCCTCCAATCGTTTCGTAGTATCCGAACCGTTCATTGCCAAACAAAAAATTATTCATGGTGCCTTGGCTGGCCGCAGCTAAACCCAATGCCCCCCAAAGCACATCGACGATCCTCTGACTGGTTTCAACATTTCCTCCTGCCACCGCAGGCCAATCTTCGACCGGACCATGCCCACGAGGATTTAGGATGCCTTGTGGGATGATTAAATCGACGGCTCTCATCACACCGGAGTTCAGCGGCATCGTGTCGCCAATCGCAGATCGAATCGTGTACATGACCGCTGCAGTGACAATCCCCGGATTGGCATTGAGGTTTCTCAAACTCTCGGTCCCTGTCCCTTCAAATTCGATCCGAAGTCGCCCCTGAGATTCTTTGGTAATAACGACCGCAATGCGTGTCCCATCATCCATCGAATCTTCAAATCGGTATTGGTTTTTTGGCAAACTTGCAATCCAACGCATGGTCTTGATTCTTGCTACCTCCAAAATCGACTCGAGGATCGATTGCAACCGCGATGTTCCAAGCGACCGAGCCAATTGAGCCATCGCCAGAGCACCTCGCTGATTGGCTGCTTGTTGGGCCAGCAGATCCGCCAAGTTTTCCGCAACATTTCGGGATGGATAAGGAGCATTCTTGAGCAACCCCTCGATCCGATCCATGCGATCAATATGAGCCTCAGTCAAATGCATCGGCGGAATAATGACACCCTCTTGGCCTAAGCGTGTGGAAGTCGGTGCCATGGATCCAGGTGCGATTCCACCGATCTCTGCATGATGCGCACGCGAAGCGACAAAGAACGCCGGTCGCGGCGACCCCTCCGGCGCAAACACAGGTGTGACAACCGTCACGTCCGGCAAATGCGAGCCACCTTGATAAGGGTCGTTGGTGACAAAGCAGTCCCCAGGACTCATCGTCTCGAATCGCTCGATCATCGCTTGTACCGTACGACCCATCGCTCCAAGGTGAACCGGAACGTGGGGCGCATTGGCGATCAGCTCGCCTCGAGCATCGAACACCGCACAACTAAAATCGCGCCGTTGCTTAACATTCACACTCAGTGCCGTGTGCTCGAGCACAATTCCCATCTGCTCAGCAATCGCCGCGATCCGTTGAGCGATGACTTCTCTGAGGATCGGATCAAACCTGGCATCCTCGGCTTTCCTCTCGATACGATTCTTCACGCGATCGATACGTAACGTACCATCGGACTCCATCGTCGCTTTCCAACCCAAATCGATGATCGTCGTCGAACCACTGGATTGCACCAGCGCAGGCCCGATGATCTCTTGACCACCTGCAATCCCTCGGCGATCCAAACAAGGAGCATCGACTCGCTGATTTCCGACCACCATCGAAATCGATCTTTCAGGCAATGGAGCATCAGACGTCACAGGGGTCGCCTCAAGGGTCGCCTCAGGCGAGGAGCCTTCGAGCCACAGGCTCGTTACCTCCAGAGGATGCGAAGCTCGCGTGACACCAAATTTTTCTCGGTACTTGGTCTCAAAGCTTGAAACCCATTCCTCAGGGTGATCGTCCCAATAGATTCGCAGCGTACCTTCTGTCCCTTGGTACCTAAGCTCGACCTGGCCGCGAAACGTTTGATGCTCCCGCGCGACACCCTCACTGGTCAACTCCGAGCTGAGTTGCTCGGTTAGCACACTCCGAATCTGATTCAGCCGATCTCGATCGAGCTTATCAAGCGGCATATACAAAGGGTGGATTGCTGAGCGTTTGATTTGGGCAAGTCCCATACCTAGAGCGCTGAGCAAACCGGCTTCGGGATGATCGATGATCCGATCCATATCGAGCAGCTCGGCGATCTGGCAAATATGTTGGCCGGCTGCGCCTCCGAATCCAACGAGCACGTGCTCGCGCGGATCCGCTCCTTGTTCAATACTGATGGATCGTACGGCAGAGGCCATCTGTTCGTTGGCGATTTGACGCAGGCCTGAAACGAGCTTGTCGGCATCCATCGATTCAAACAAAGCATTGCCCCGAACTTGCTCGAGCAGTTCCGATAATCGATCTTCGGCAGCCTTCAAATCCAAAGGGATTGGGAACGCTTGGGGATCGATCCGACCTTGGAGTAAATTCAAATCCGTGATCGTCAGCGGTCCTCCTTGGCCATAGCAAGCTGGCCCGGGATCTGAACCGGCGCTCTTTGGTCCGACTCGTAACTGCACTCCGTCGAACATGCAGATACTCCCGCCCCCCGATGCGACCGTTTGGATCGCCAAGGTCGGCGTCGTCATTCGGATTCCTGCTTTGACTGTTTCATGTTCGAGTTGCAATCGTCCATCGATACGGCACACATCGGTTGACGTCCCCCCCATATCCAAACCGATCAGCTTCGGCGTACCGACTTGTTTGGATATCGCCTGAAGTGTTACCGCCCCACCGGCAGGACCCGAGAGCACCAACTCCTTGCCTGATGCTTCCCCACCGTCGATCAATCCTCCACTGCTGGTCATTACCCTCAACTTGCTTCCGGCGATCTGGCAGATCTGATGACTTAGCCCCGTCAGATACTTGCGGACCACTGGGGTCAGATAAGCATCCACGAGGGTTGTTTCACCCCTCGATACGGCTCGAATCACCGGTGCGACTCGGGAAGAACAAAACACCCACGAGAATCCGATACCGGCGGCAAGCTGGGCCAATCGCAACTCATGTTTAGGATTCTTGTACGAATGAAGTAAGCAGATGGCCAAGGATCGGATCCCACTGTCCCAGAGCGATCGGAGCTCCTCTTGGGCCTGGTTCTCATCGAGTGCGATGATGATGTTCCCGTTTGCATCAAGTCGTTCGATGATTCCGACCGAATGGGTATAGAGTTTTGGTCTTTTCTGGACGTGGATCGCAAAGAGCTCGGGGCGCTCTTGATATCCAATTTCAATCAGATCCTCAAACCCCTTGGTGGTCACTAAAGCGGTCGGCTCTCCAGTTCGAGTCAGCAGTGCATTCGTCGCCCGCGTCGTGCCCAATCGAACATCGAGCATCGGCAGTGGTCTCTCGAGCGGAACACCGAGCATCATTCGGGTAGCGAGCACCGGAGCGTCGATTCCAGGCACAAGTTCATAGGCGACGGCCGACTGGGGGTGTGCAAGCCCCTTGACCTCGATCGCACCCGTCGAGCCCCAAAAGTCGCTGCAGATGCCTTGGGCTACTACATTGCGGGCATGATCATAAAGCACAACGGAGCTTGAGCACCAAAAGCGATCCGACTGGCCGATGCGCCGAGGATCGACCCAAGTCGATGCGTCGATCCATCTTTCGATCACACCTGGCATTCGACCATGCGAAAGGACTTTGAGTTTGAGTCGGTGGCTATCCGGAGTCAGGACGAAGCAATCGGTAAACGTACCACCAACATCGCACCAAACTTGATAGCTACCACCCATGAAGAAGTTTTCTAATGTAGATTATCGATCGCTGATTTCAGAAAGTTAGTTTAACGGATTGTACCGAGATTCCCAAGAGCTTGCATGCAGACTGACTTAGCCAGAACCCGAGATCAGGCAGCACATCATCGATGGCAAAGCCCAAAAAAGCGAGGTAAATAACAATGGCCACTAAGACACAATTTCGCCTAAAGGGCAAAAGCAAAGACTCCTACCTTGAACTGGTTCTCGATTTGCCCCTTGCTTCAATCAAAAGCGACGATCACCTTGAGGAAGCCCAAAAGGTCATCGATGCGTTACTGGCTCGTGTCGCTCTGAACGAAGGCGAGGAAACCTACCTTGATGCCAAAGGGCTCACGCAGAATCAGTTGAGCCGAGAAACGGATCTTGCCAAATCAACAATCTCCGAAGTACTCAAGGGAAGGAAGCGATTCAGCCGGCAGATGATCCACAAACTGTCAGAATACTTTCAGGTCGACGTGTCGGTGCTTGCGGCAAACATCTGATCGATCGGTGTTTTTGCTCAGCGTAAGCAGCGTAAACGTCGGTGAAGTCATCTTGGTACTGGAGAAAGAGGGAACTCCAAACGTCTCAGGTTTAGGAATGTCAAACTCTGTTACCATCAACTCTGCGACAAATCCTTACTTTCCGAGTTACAGAAGGGCTATTTCGATTGACAGCCTTCATTGAGACATGCTACGTTCTGAAGGCTCATACGTGCGAAGATAGTTCTGCAAAGCTAGATCTTGGGAATTGAAAATTGTATGAATGAACAAAACTCAACACTACCACTGGGCTTTTGCTCGTCCTGCGGAAGCTCGCGACTCGAGGCACTTCCCCCGAATTCATTTTCAAGAAAACCTGGTTACGTTTGTACGGGATGTGGAATAAAGCATCGCGAGGCTAAATCAACATTGCAGTATCTTGGGATTTTACTGCTTGGTCTTGCAATGGCTGGGGCAGGGATCGCAGTCTTCTTCTCTGATAACCGACCCGACACAGTAGCTCCCCGGAGAGGTCCGTTACCTTTGGTTTTCATCGGCATTGCGGTAGCTGGTTGGGCGGCCTGGCAACTCCGGATGCCCAAGGTATCTAGCCAACAGAAACAATGATCCTGGTTCGAAAGCTCATCTTAACGAAGCATTGTAGATCTTTACCCGATTCTCATCAATAAAGGTCTCGACCAAGCTGGGCATCAACGGGAAATCAAAACGCACGTTTTCCGGATCGAAATCTCGTAAACAAAGTACTTCGAGGTTACAGAATCGCCAGAGGAATACATAGTTCGAAAGACCGCTTTGACAGTGCGGCTTACCGAAATGACGGCTTATTTTGCCGATTCAAAAACCCCAGATGCACGCCGGGTAGGGTGCCCGGCAACGGGCATCCTTAAGCGATTTCGGGCTCTTTAGTCAGTGAGTCTAAGCCAGGCTTTCAGTCCAGCTTCGATCTCGAGCATCTCATCAGGTGTCAGCTTTCCGAGCATGCGAATCATTTTAATTGTCGGTATCGTGATTACATTTTGAACGTCAAATGCACCTGTCTTCAGGAATCGCGATGCGATCGCAATTTCGAACCTGGATCCCCGCGTGCTGGTTTTCATCGTTTGCTGGAATGCTCACAACCAAGCATGGTCGAATCTTGGCGACCATACCAAGATCAACGAGCCAAACTTCACCGCGCCTCGGCGTTGTTGTTGCCATTTTCTTCATCATCCAGTGATGTGAATAGATCGTCCGCAATTCCGCACAGATCGTCATCTGTCAACGGCTCAGTGGGCAATTCACCTGTGCGTCGAATCAGAGATACGACGACATCATGCTGCTCGATGGGCTCAAGCCTGTCGAAGAATTCAAGGATTTTGCTCGCGTTTTCTGTCAGGGTTCACCTCGAACATCATTATAACCCAAAGTCGGCGGCGTCGCGAGCAAGGCACAAACGCTTTGCAACTACGGGCTGGCGCCAGACGCGTTGTTTGAAGGAAATGCCCGATCGGCAACTCGGGGGCATTTGCCTGGATCCAGACCGAAAAAAGAGACTCAAACAAAGTCTTAAGACCATCAATGGGAAATTCCTGCACGACGCGGTCGATTGGAAGATCATCGACGAGAACCCATTCCTCAAGGTAAAGACCCAAAAGAGCTCGGTGAAAGTCAACGAATTTGTACCTCGCGAAGTGGTCGACAAGCTGATGAAGAAGGCAAACCCAGTTTGGCAAGTGATCCTGGCCCTGAGTCGCTACGGTGGGCTTCGAACGCCCTCGGAAACGCTCTCGCTACGCTGGTAAGACATCGATTGGGAATTGAATTGAGAATTGAGAATTGAAATCCATGCGGTTGGGCGTGTTCTTGATAATTCGCCAATCTCAATTCTCCATTATCAAATTCTTGGTCGCCGCTCCGCAGTATCGTGCGGCCGCCCAAGGTAGTAGGCACACTCCGCTGTGCCGTTCTTAAGGTTTAATCAGTCGTACATCGATCCCTAGCGGACGGCACAGCGGAGTGTGCCTGCTACTATGCGAGCCAGTCGGCAAACAGAACCGCAGCGTGAGTTTTCGCTGCACGTCGTCTGCTCTTGGCTTGGCAATTCGCCTCGGATCGCACAGCAGAGTTACCTGCTAGTCACCGAGGATGATTTCGCCAAGGCGGCCGGCGTGAAGAAGGTGATGGTGGAGGGGCATGCCAGTGGCTAACGAAGGCAAAAAACCGACCGAGTTCCTGGGTATGCGCCAGTCCAGTCAGTCTCGCGATAACCACCTTCTCACCTCGTGAAAAAGGGGTCGGGGGGCAATTCGTGATTTGACCCCCGTTCCCTTTTCTTTGCTCAAGCGATGATTTATTTGTCCAAAGATTCGCCTTGCAGATAGAATTCGACATTAACGTTTGCCGTTACCTCGATCTGCCCGGGTGCCAAAACTCTATCGACTCCGTTGTCTGATGGTGTGAAGACCGCAGCGTTTGTGTTTTGCATCATACTGTACATGCCGCGCGGCTCGCCCGCTTCCTGGATTGATTTGACCGATAGCAGTTTGGCGTCCAGTTCCTTAGCCATGGCGGTAGCCTTTTCACGCGCCGCGCGAACGGCCTGGATTCGCGCCGTGTCTCGATGCTCGCGAAGCTGACTCGTCGTAAAGAAAACGCCATTCACCGAGTTAACGCCGTTCTTGATCATCCCCGCATAAATCTGTTCGAATTTGTTCAGATCGACCAGTGTGACCTGAAACTCGCGAGAGGCCTGATAGCCGATTGGTTGCGACTGCCTGAACAAATCCTCAACTGCTACAGGGGGACGATTTCGGTCATCGCGTTCCGGCCAGATCGGCTGAATGGTAATTTGCGAAGCTTGAATGTACTTTGGTTCAATTTGCATTTGCTTAAAGTAGCCAGTAGCTTGCTCGCAAGACTTTTGATTGTTCGCGACGGCTTCATCGAGGGTGGCAAACCGCGATGTCACCGACGCATTGATGATGGCCAAGTCAGGCGTGACCATGACCCGGGCCGAACCACTCACAGAAATAGAAGGTCGAGGTTCATCAGCTTGAACCACCGAGACACAAGACATCAGCATTAGCAATACGGCACACATTTCGGAACTGACTCGCGAACTCGATACTCTCATTGTTCATTTCTCCAGGTTTTTTTTCGGATTGAAAAGTCGACGGGGGGCAAATCATGATTTGACCGCCGTCCACTTTTGCTCGTCAATCTATTAAGACCAGTGTACACAATTCGCCCGCGCGGCTGCTCGATAATACTCCTTCAGTTCGCAAAAGTATGCGTGCAGGGCATGAATCTCCCTCCGCTCTAACGATTTCTTATAGAGTTCAGCTGCCAAAAAATTCGCGGTGCCAAAGTGCGCCGCAAGCGAGGAAAACTCGATTGGACCGAGCGCGGCGTGGATTCGCTTGGTGGTAGCCGCGTCACTCCAACAGATCGGGTATCCCTGGGTTGCCGTTGCATCTGGATGAATCTGCCAGATGCCGTTAATCGCTAACTCAAAGAGCCGCCCGGTCGCTTCGTCTGGAGCAGACTCAGTGAGCAAGTACCGCAGCACTTCGAAGCGTCGGTCGAGGTAGCACTGTCGCCACAGCAGCCCTTAGTCTACTGCAAGCAAATCGAGTGTTGCACCGAAAACGGCTCGCCGCTGCGGATCATCTTCCAGATCGAAATAAGCTCGTGGATCGGCCTTGAACTGCTTACTCCGCAGCCAGGAGAGATAATGCCAAGCGGTTTGCAGAAGGTCTCCGGAACACTCACCAGATTGGACCTGACGGACCAGTGGCCAGTCGTTTGGAAAGGCCTGCAATTGAGTCTCTCTTCCCATTCGCTTTCCCTTCTGCTTCTACCGATCGAAGATCGCCGATGAAGTTAAACGATTTCTACCGCCTACACATTCGACGAGTATAAACAAATCGGCAAAGGCAATCACCAATGTTTTGGCGACCCAGCGCGACTCGAAAAACGACTCGATTTTCGGTGCGCGACGCGAAATACAAGCGCCGCACGACGCCATGCACCGAGCCAGCATGGGCGCACCAGAACTCCAAAGCAATTGGCCAGAAATGCGAAAAAACCGAACAGCCACGAGAGTAGCGAAGAGAGTGGAAAGTAGAAAGTAGAGCAGTCCTGCGGACAGGTCAGGAACCGAACTTTTCGATGTTTCGCCAAAGGTTTTTGAGGAGTTCGAGAGGTACCTGAAACGATCCACTCCGGCCCCTGTTTTGTCGTAATTAGGCTGGAATCGACGAATGCAACTTGACTCAGAAATGAGCCGAGGAGACTATTTGGTGTCAGTCTAGATAGCCCTGAGA